>DASWFO010000119.1:0-6192 GCA_036394195.1 Alphaproteobacteria bacterium
GGCCTTCGGCCCGCCGTGCCACGCCGAGGGCCCGCATGAACCGGTCCGATCCGAGCCCCGATGGCCCGATCAGTTCCGCCAGCCGCCCCTCGCCGATCCGGCGCATCATCTCCATCTGGAAAAGCCGATCTTGCGCGTGGACGAAGCCCAGCGCAAACCACGCATCGGCTTCCGATTGCGCCGAAATATGCGGAATGCCGTACCGGTCGCGGACAATCTTGACCGGCGCCGAGAGCCCGGCGAGGCGAAGTTCACCGGTGGTCTGTGGCAGCGATGCGCGGAGGAACAAGAACCCGCCGACCACGACGCCGATAATGGCGATGAGCACACCGCCGATACGCCAGATCCATTTCATGTGTCGCCAATGGCTCCGAACCCGACCGGCTCATTACACGCCGCCACGGCGCGCGTCCTGCGGCAATTACGCCATTATTGAGCCAGTCCGATTGTACGTCTGTGACACGGATCACTCGCGGAGCGAGCATCCGGCGTCAGGTCATGTTGAGGATGATCGTCTTCTTCTGCGTGAAGTGGTCCAACATCGCCTCGAGCGATGCCTCCTTGCCCAAACCTGACTGCTTCACGCCGCCGTAAGAGAGGCCCGGTTGTACGACAAGATTCTGATTTACCTGCACAAAACCAGCTTGGAGGCGGCGGGTGGCGTCGAGGGCGGTCTTCAGGTCGCGGGTCCACACCGACGCCGCGAGGCCGTAGTCGCTGTCGTTCGCGGCGGCGATGACAGATTCGTAATCCTTCCATCTGATGACACACGTCACCGGCCCGAAGATCTCCTCGCGCGCCACCCGATGATCGTTCTTGAGCCCGGTCATGATCACCGGCCGAACGAACAGCCCGTCCTTGAGCCTGGGGTCGTCCGGCATCGCCGAGCATTCATGGGCGGTGGCTCCCGGCGCGGATCGGCCGAGGTCGATATACGAGCGCACCTTGTCGTATTGCGGCTTCGAAATGATCGTCCCGATATCGGTCGTCTCGTCGAGCGGGTCGCCCATCTTCATCGCATCGACCTTGGCCTTGAGCTTGTCGACGAAGGCGTCGTGCAGCGTCTCATGGACGAAGATGCGGCTGGCCGCGGTACAGCTCTGGCCCTGGCGGGTGAACCTCATGCCGACGATGGCACCGGCGACCGCACGGTCGAGATCGGCGTCGGCCATCACGATCATCGGGCTCTTGCCGCCGAGCTCGAGCGTGACCGGGATCAGCTTCTCGGCCGCCGTCCTGTAGACGATCTTGCCGGTCTCGACCGATCCCGTGAACGTCACCTTGCCGACCTTCTTGTGTGCGACCAGCGGGCCGCCGCATTCGGGGCCGAAGCCGGAGAGAATGTTGAACACACCGGGCGGCAAGACCTGAGTCAGGATCTGGCAGGTGCGGAGCACCGCAAGCGGTGCCTCTTCGGCCGATTTCACGACCACCGAATTGCCCGCGACCAGCGCCGGCGCGATCTTCAGCGCCATCAGCATCATCGGAACGTTCCACGGGATGATGGCGCCCACCACGCCCACCGGCTCGCGCACGGTGACGGTCAGCATTTCGTTGCTGAACGGCACGGACTCGCCTTTGAGCTCCGAGCCGAGGCCGCCGTAGAAGACGAACACGTCCGACAGCACCCCGGCTTCGACGCGCGATTCCGTGCGCAGCGCCTTGCCGGTTTCAAGTGCCACCAGACGTCCCAGCTCCTCGACGTGCTCGTTCAAGAGGCGGCCGCATTCGGCGACCGCCTTGCCGCGCTGCCGGGCGGGGAGCTTGGCCCAGCCGATCTGCGCCTTGGCCGCGGAGTCCACCGCCGCATCGACGTCGGCCTGTTCGCCCTGCGCCGCCTCCGCGATCGTCTTCCCGGTCGCGGGATTGATCACGGGAAACGTCTTGCCCGAGAGCGCCGGCGTCAGTGCGCCGTCGAGCAGCAGCTTGCCGGAGAGTTGTCCCGCCAGTTTGAACGGATCGAGGATCGGGCCCGGCGCGTTCGTGCTCATGCAGTCCTCCGCCTCAGAGACTTTTCAGAATCCGCTCCCGGTCGGCGTCGAGCTCGGGGGCCGGCCCCCGCGTCGCCGGATCGGGAAAGCCGGACAGCTTGATCGGATTTCCGACCAGCTTCACGGTGCCCGCCACCGGATCCTCGGCGGTGACGACCATGTTGCGCGCCTTCGCCTGCGCGCTCTCGATCGCCTGGCCGACATTGTTGATCGGCCCGGCCGGGATGCCGGCCGCGTCGAACACTTTGAGCCAATGCGCCACCGGCTTCGTGTTCAGCACCGTCTCGAGCTCGCCCTTCAAGGCCTCCATGTTCTGAAGGCGCAGGTCGTTGGTGAGATAGCGAGCGTCCGTGGCGAGTTCCGGCCTGCCGATCGCGGTACACAGCTTGACGAAGAGCGAGTCGTTGCCGGCGGCGATGATGATGTAGCCGTCCGACGCATCGAAGGCCTCGAACGGGGCGATGTTCGGATGGCGCACGCCCAAAGGTCCCGGCGGCTTGCCGCTGAGGAAGTAGCGCAAGATGGCGTTCTCGAGCAGCGCCAGCTGGCAGTCGAACATCCCGATATCGACCTTGGTCGCCTCGCCGGTCATCGCGCGATGGTAGAGGGCCGAGTTCACGCCGATGCAGGTATAGAGCCCGGCGCCGATGTCGCCGATCGACATGCCGATGCGCATCGGCGGGCCGCCCGGCTGGCCGGTGATGCTCATGATGCCGCCCATGCCCTGCACGACCATGTCGTAGGCGGGGCGCTGCGAGTCCGGCCCGCTGTGACCGAATCCCGACGCGGCGGCATAGATCAGCCGCGGGAATTTCTGGTGCAGCGTGTCCCAGCCATAGCCGAGCTTCTCCATCGTGCCGGGACGGAAGTTCTCCACGACCACGTCTGCCTTGGCGAGCAGCTTCTCGAAGGTCGCCCGATCGGCCTTGTTTTTCAGGTCGAGGGCGATGCTCTCCTTGCCGCGGTTGATCGACATGAAATACGCCGACCGGCCCTTGAGAAACGGGCCGTAATGCCGGGCGTCGTCGCCGGTGCGCGGGGTTTCGACCTTGATCACGCGGGCACCCAGCTCGGCCATCAGCATGGTGCAATAGGGACCGGCGAGGATGCGGGACAGATCGACGACCGTGACGCCGGAAAGTGGGCCCGTGCCGGGCATTGAACGCTCCTCCTCAGACGAAAGGCGCATTCATAGCCGACAGGGGTTGGCGCGACAACCTTACCCGGGCTCGCGGCTTACGCCTTTGGTTGGGGCATTCGAGCGCCCGAGAGCAGCACATAGGCGACCAGCGCTGCGATCACGACCGCGCCGCCGATCATCGAGGTCGGCGGCGGCTGCTCGCCGACCGCCAGCCAGACCCAGATCGGCCCCAGGATCGGCTCGAGGAGCGCGATCAGCGTCACTTCCGAGGCGGGGAGCCGTCGCAGCGCCATCATGAAGCAGGTGAGCCCGAGGCTCATCTGAATGCCGCCGAGCAGCAGCAGGAGGCCGATGTCGCGGACGGGGACTTGGAACGGATCGGCGAACGGCCAAGCCGATGCCGCGGCGATCGCCGCGGACAGCAAGGTCACCGCGGCGAGATTGCGGGCGCGGTGCCGTCGCAGAATCAGCACATGGGTGGCCGAGCAGAGTGCCACCAGGAGCGCGAACCCGTTGCCGCTCATCGTGCCGGTGCCGACCGAGCCCGCCAAGACGATCGCGAGACCGCTGAACGCGACCGCGATCACCGCCCAGCGCGCGGCGCTGAGGCGTTCGTTCAGCACCCAGGTTCCGAGCACGGCCACCAGCACCGGCGACATCGATTGCAGGATCAGGACATTCGCGACCGTCGTGCGGGTCATTCCCAGCACGTGAAAGGTGAATGACCCGGCAATGGTGCAGGCCACCACGAGGGCCGGCCATCCAACGGCGCGCGCCTCGATGAACGCCGTGCGTCCCCAGAACGCCGCAATCACGAAGGGGAAGAAGACGAGATGCCCGGCCACCCGCCAGAAGACGATGTCCCACGCGCCCGCCTCGACGGTGCGCATGATGACGCCGCCGACGCTCCAGAACAGGGGGGCTGCGATGGCAAAGAGAAGGCCGCTGAGATGCGGCGCGAGAACGGGCATGGACAGAGCCGCGAAGTGCGGATGCGCTTGTATCCGCGCCCGCCGATTCTGTCCAGCCGGAGCTACGCGGTGAAGATGGGGCCGATGCGTCCGCGCCGCTAGTGGTGCGACTCTGACAGATGATACCAGTGCAGGACATCCTCAGTCGTCACCCCGGCCAAGCGGCGCAGCCGCGCGAGCCGGGGTCCATGCTGCCAGGGGCGAGATGGACCCCGGATCTCGCTTCGCTCGTCCGGGGTGACGAGGGAAAAGGATCGGGACTCATCTGTTGGCGTCGATCCACTAGCTTGAGGGCGGCGAGCGGCCTTCCGAAGCTGCCCGACATCGAGCTCGCCCTCTGCAGCGCCGACGCCTCATCGCCGCCAGCCATCGCCCGGCTGCGCGAGATACTTCTGGACGAGATTCAAGGAAGCCTTGCCGGAGCAAACATCCCGCCGCCGCCGCGCCATCCCCCCGCACGCGCCCGAACGCGCCGCTAGGCTCCGCGGTCGAGAACCCAGCGAAAGCGGCTCCTCATTCTTCCCGTCAGCCGGCTGTAAGTCGCGCGTCGGCAATTTTAGCTTTACCCGCTGAAATCGGTTTCGCGCCCGCATGACAAATTGTTCACGTCACGCGGCCCCAGATGCCGCGGCGACATATCCGTAATGACGAGGTTGCATTGGCATCGGTCGCCTCGGCTCAACATGTGAGTCGTGCGGGCAGAGCGTGCCCCGTGCGATGACCAGGAGAGGCGATCGTGACGAGTGTTCGGTGTCTCAGCGGAGTGATGGCGCTTTGTGTCGGGCTCTCGGCCGGCGCGGCGTGGGCAGACAACGATCCCGCCGCCAATCCGTTCGTCGGCCGGTGGCACTGGAACCGCGCGCAGTCCACGTTGGCCGCCGGCGAGCCCATCCCCGACGACATGACGGCCGAGATTTCAGACGCGGACGGCCTCCATCTGAAATGGTCGCTCGCCGTGCTCCCTCCGCCGGCCTCGCCGGCCATCGAGAGCTTCAACGCGCCGGCGAATGGCGACTTTTATCCGGTCAGCAGCGATACGACCGCGGCGTTCCGCCTGACGAGAAGCTCGCTTCGGGCCACGTTCAAAAGCCCCAACGGGGAGACGGACGCCATGACATGTACGGTCGCCGCGGACCAGAAGACGATGCGCTGCCGCGGGGTCCTCAGTGACGAAGCCGGCAACAGCGCCAGTTACGTCGATGTCTACGACCGGATGTAATCAACAACACGCCCACACCACCAGCCGGGGGAAGACACCAATGTCATAGCAATGGAGATGACCATGACCACCCGCAGGATTATCAGGACAGCGACATTATCACTCATGATCGGTGCGGCGATGGCGCTCTCCGCCTGTGCGAACGATCCCGGTTATGCCGGCGCCGCTCCCGGCTATGCGTATCCTTATGAATATGGCCCGTATGGCTCGCTCGATTTCGAGTATGGCGGCGGGTGGGGTGGCTGGCACGGAGATCACGGCCATTTCGATCATGCCCATTTCGCCCATGCCGGCATGGGCCACGGCGGCTTCGGCGGACATGGCGGTGGCGGCGGACATGGCGGCGGCGGTCACCGCTAACGAGGCTACAATATCGGGCCTGCCGAGTTGCGCGACGATCCGTGACGCGGCCTCGGCTTGCGATGTCGGGCGGCCGCGCACGGAGGCGCGGCGCTAGCGTTGCCTTGGGGGAGTCGCTTAGATCGAGCCTTCCGCCGCTCTCGATCCAAGCCATAAGCACGACATAATGGATGCCGGCCGGACGCGTTGACATGCGTCCCGGTGCCCGATCGCGCCGTAGTCATATCCGCGTGAAGATGTTGCATTGGCACCATAGGCGTCTCAGATCGACATCTATGTCAGTGCAGCGCGGAGCTTGCCGCGTTGTTGTTGGAGGCTCTGTCGATCCAATTGCGATGAGGAGGCGCTCGTGAGCCGCTTTCGACATGTCAAAGGAGTCATCGGGCTTTGTGTTGTGTTGTCTGTCGGTCCCGCGTGGGCGGATAGCAACCCCTTCGTCGGCCGGTGGCACTGGAACCGCGCGCAGTCCACGTTGGCCGCCGGCGAGCCCATCCCCGACGACATGACGGC
>DASWFO010000120.1:0-17165 GCA_036394195.1 Alphaproteobacteria bacterium
TCGACGCGCGCAGCTGCTCGAGGGCCCGCGCGAAGCGACCGACCGTGTCGTTGCGCTCCTGCAGCGGAACCGGCTCCCTGGCACCGCCGGCCGCGATCTTGTCGGTCGTCCGGATCAGGGTCTCCACCGGGCCGGTGATGCTGCGCAAGGCCATGGCGCCCCAGCCGGCGCCGGCCACCAGAAGAAGCAGCGAGCCGATCACCAGGACCAGGATGAGCTCGCGATACCGGGTCTCGACCTGGCTCATGTCGATGTCGATCTGGACGGCGCCGACGTTGTCCTTGTCATAATCGAGCAGCGGGATCGCCGTCGTCAGGAATTGAGCGTCCCTGGCGTCGACCAGGAACGCGACGTCCAGGCCGCGGTTGGTCAAGGCCAGGGCGTCCTGCGACAGCAGCGGTGCCGGACTGGTCCCGCTCTCGACCGCGAGGCGGTACCCGCCGCGGCCGAGCAGGAACACGCGATACAGGGCTTCCCCGGTCTCGATCTGCCTCATGAATTCGGGCGTGACGTAGGTGCTGATGTCGAGGACGCCCAAATGGCGTCCGGCGCCGTCCGAGATCGGCACGACGCCGCGGACGCGCACGCCGTTGGGACCGAGGTCGATGCCGCGTCGCGCAACGTGATCGCGGTTCGTCCGGTAGACGACTTCCTGGGCAAGCCGCCCGTCGTCGGAGACGTCGGCCGGCCGGTGGACCCGGGCAAAGGTCGTGCCGTCGGCGCGATAGAAATGCATCCGGTCGATCTGTCTCGGCGCCAGGGTCGCGTACGCGCCCTCCAGTTCCGCGAGCAGGCGGTCGCGATCGTCGCTCGCCAGCGCCGCCCGAACCGCCGGCAGCCGGGCGATGACCTCGGCGAGCCTCAGATCGTCAAGCGCCCGCTCGTTGATCGCCCGGGCGAACTCCTGGTGGGCGCGGGAGATCTCCCAGCGCTCGATGTGGGAGCGGTAGGCCGAGAAAATCGCGACCGCGGCGCCGCCCACCACGCCGACGCATCCGATCACCAGACCGATGGTCAGCAGGAAGATCGCCGCCTGGATTCCGAGTTGACGTACTCTTCCCATAGACGGCGGAGACCTGATGGAGATGCGGATCGGCGGCGTGGACGCGGCGCCCGGAGATTCGGGCGGGACAGTAATTGACGCTCTTAAACAAAGTCTTAACCCAAAAAGCACATTTGACAAAGGCTGGCCGTCTCGTTTCGGCAAAACACCCAAAACGAGGCGGAAATCCGGGAATATTACAAAGAACCTGTACTTTGGTTAGGCGACGAAACGTTCCTGGGGAAAGCGGGCCGTCACCACGGTCCCTTTGCCGGGCTCGCTGGCAATGTCCATCGTGCCGCCGTGCAGCTCGACCAGCCGCTTGGTCAGCGGAAGCCCGAGCCCGATGCCGGGGTATTTTCGCGCGAACCCGCCCTCGACCTGGCCGAAGGGCTCCATGGCGACGCGGAGCTTGTCGGCCGGGATGCCGATCCCGGTATCCTCGATGCGAAACGCGAGGTTTCCGTCAGGATCGCGGCCGACGACCAGCTTGATGCTGCCGCCGGTGGGCGTGAACTTCACGGCATTCGACAAGAGGTTGATCAGGATCTGGGACAGTTTCGCCCCGTCGGCGCGGATCATCGGCAGCTTGTCGTCGATCTCGATGCTGCAGTCGATGGCGGCCCGCTCCGCCATGTCGCGGATCACATTGGTGCTGAGCGCCACGACCTGTCCGATTTCAACCCGGTCCTCCTTGAGCACGAGGCGGTTCGCCTCCGCCTGCGCGATATCGAGGATGTTGTTGATGATCGCGAGAAGATGGGTGCCGCTGTCGTTGATCATCATCGCATAGTCGCGATACCGGCTCTCCAGCGGCCCGAACGCCGCGTCGCGCAGGATGGTCGAGAAGCCGATGATCGCGTTGAGCGGCGTGCGCAGCTCGTGGCTCATATTGGCCAGGAATTCCGTCTTTGCGCGGTTCGCCGCCTCCGCCGCGTCCTTTGCGGCGACCAGACGCGCCTGATTGAGCCGCAGCTCGCCGAATGCGTGGCCGGCGCGGAGCATGTAGCGGACGCGCTGCTGCAGGATCACCCAGTTGAGCGGTTTCGAGATGAAGTCGGTGGCACCGGCCTGGTAGGCCTTGGTGATCGACGGCAGATCGTCGAGCCCGGTCGCCATCAGGATCGGGACGTAGGCAAAGCCCGCCCGCAGGCGCAGCTCGCGGCACAATTCGATGCCGTCCATGTGCGGCATGATCACGTCGACGACGATCAAGTCGTATTGATTGCGATCGCACAGCGCCAGCGCCTCGACGCCGTCGGCCGCTTCGCTGACGGTGAACGCGCCCTCCTCGAGGACGGCCCGCATCAAAGGACGCAGCACCGGATCGTCATCGACGATCAGGATCGCAGCACCCCGATATTCCACGGCAGCGTCCATCAACGCCTCCGACGGTCGCAAAGACAACGACTCCCATCGAGGCGTGGGTCGGCAAGGCGGCGCCAATCGAGCATCGATCACTCAGAAAGGGGCAGGTCGATACCGTCGAAACTTACATTACTTTCTGAATTTTCCCTGAATCCCCCCGGAATTGGCTCAAAAGCACCGAAGCCCGAAATGTTTGCACTTTAGATAAATTGCCGGGTCTTCCGGCCTCAGCGGCTGCGGGCGAGGAGGTCGGCGAACTCTGCAAACTCGGCATCGCCCAGCGGCTGCAGGACGTCGGCCATGCTGGCGTCATAGCCGTGACGGACGCCGCTCTTGTATTCGCGCAATGTCTTCAAGAGGTAATCCTCGCGCTGGCCGGCCAGCCGCGGCACGTTCTCCGCGCCCGAAAAATCAGGGCGGTGGCAGACGTCACAGCGGTTCTGATGCGCCAGGACCCGCGCCTTGGCCAGGCGATCGGCATCGCCTCCCTCCGCCGGCGGCGGCGCCGGCAGCTTGGCAATGGCATCGGCGAACGCCTGCAGGTCGGCGTCCGGCGCGCCCTTCAGCATGTCGTTCATCGGCTCGAAGCTGCGCAGCTTCTCGCGGAACAGGACCAGCTGGATCAGGGCGTAGGGCGACGGCTGGGCGCCCAGCGACGGCACCTCGGGATTTTCGGATCTGCCACTTTCGCCGTGGCAGGCCAGACAGGGCTGCATTTTCTCGGCGACCGATTGTGCCGCGGCCGGTGTCAGGCTGGCAGCACTCAGCAGCAGCGCAAGACCAATTCGCGCGATGTTCATCGGGATGTGATCAGACAAGAAAAAGGCCGGGTGCGGCGCCATGCCGCACCCGGCCGGGGACAATCAGCGGGCTGAGATCTGCGATTTCGAATAGCTGAGGCGATAGACGGCGCCGTTCCAATCATCCGAAATCAACAAGGCACCGTCGGGCATCTGCATGATGTCGACGGGGCGGCCGATGTAGTTGTTGTCGCGCTGCAGGAAGCCGGTGATGAACGGCTTCCACGACTTGACGGTGCCGTTCTCATTCAGAGTCACAGCGACGATGTCGCCGCCCTGCTTCTTGGTCTTGTTCCACGACCCGTGCCGCGCGACGAAGAGCACGTTCTGGTATTCCTTCGGGAACATGTTGCCGGTGTAGAACCGGACGCCGAGCGGGGCGGTGTGAGCGCCGAGCAGCGCCAGCGGCTTGGTCACGCCCTCGCAGCCGCGGCCCCAGCCGAACTCCGGATCGGGAACATTGCCCTGGTGGCAGCGCGGGAAGCCGAAATCTTCCTTGCCGATCTTGGTCACCCGGTTGAGCTTGTCGTTGGGCAGATCCTCCGACAGCCAGTCGCGCTGGTTCTCGCTGAAGTAGAGCTGCTTCAGCACCGGATGGAAGTCGAGGCCGACGACCTGGCGGGTGCCGCGGGCGATGACTTCGGGGTTCTTGCCGTCGAGGCCGATGCGCCGCAGCTGGGCGTGGCGGTCGGAGGGCTGGCAGATATTGCACGGCGCGCCGACGTTGAAATAGAGCTTGTTGTCGGGGCCGATGGCCAGATATTTCCACCCGTGCGGCTCGTCGCTGGGCAGATCGTCATAGATGACGACGCGCTCGGGCGGGTTGTCGAGGTTGTCCTCGATCTTCTCCACCTTCGAGATCTTGTTGAGCTCGGCGATGTAGAGCGTGCCGTTCTTGAACGCCAGGCCGTTCGGACGGAACAGGCCGGAATAGAGCGGCTTCACCTCGCGCTTGCCGCCCTTGTCGGTGACCGCGTAGATCTTGTCGAGCAGGCGCGTGCCGACGAAGAGGGTACCCTTGTCGCCGCGCGCCATCGAGCGCGCATTGACCATGCCGCTGGCGTAGATCTCGAGCTTGAAGCCCTCGGGCACCTTGAACTTCGACAGCGGAATCTGATCGGCCGCCTTGGCGATCGGCGGCGGCGCCACCGGCGCCAGTTTCTGCGCCGCTTCCGACTGCGGCCGGTCGGCCATGACCGAAGCGGCGGTGGGCGCGGGCAGCGAGGCGGGAGCCGCACCTGGGGCCGGTTGTTGCGCATTCGACGGGCCGGGCATCGCCAGAACGCTTAGCGCGGCCCCGGCGAGCAAGACCTTCCAGCCGGTTCGTGAAGACAGAGCCATGGGCCCCTCCCTACATTGGTTGTTTTCAGATGTAAGGGTTGAGCCCCCATCCGCCGGCGATTTTGGGCCCTTCCGGAGGCTCAGGCAAGCAGGTCCCGGTATTTTTCATGGCGGGCGAGCCAAGCCGCCGCATAGCTGCACAGCGGCCGTACCTTCAGCCGCTGGGTGCGCGCAATCTCCATCACGCCGTGCATCAGCCGGCTCGCGGCACCGGTGCCGCGCAGCGACGGCGGCGCCTCGACATGACGGATGACGAGTGTCGCGCCGTCGCGCCGGTAGATGGCAAAGACGATCTTGCCCTCGACCGCGAGCTCATAGCGGCTCTGGTCGGGATTATCCGTGACGGTTGCTGAGTCGGCGCGCGGATCACCCACGGCCGTCGCTCCGCGGAGGGCCCTCAGCGCGGCGGCGCGGGGGGCGGAGCCGTCGGCGTCACCACGGCACCGGCCGGCGGCTGGACCGCCGGCGTGACGGTCTGCGAGGAATAGCTGGAGGTCGAGTTCGCCGGCAACGCCGCACCAGGGACCTGGTTGCCCTTCGAATACATGCACTGCTGGTAAGAGATATTGTAGCGCTGCTGGAGGCTGTATTCCTGGTGCTGCGTGCCGCTGGTGCCGACCACCGTGCCACCAACCGCACCCGCCCCGGCGCCGATCGCCGCCCCGCGCCCGCCGCCGATCGCGGCGCCCAGCCCAGCACCCAGCAGCGTGCCCAGCGCCGCGGTCCCGAGTTGGGTGTTGTTGGCCGAGTTCTCACCCGAGCCGAGCGTCTGATCGGCAAAATTGCGGCACACCACGTCGTCGGTCTGGAAGGCCTCGAACGACTTGTTCGGCCCCGGCATCACGGCCACGGTTGGCCCGGCTGGCCGGCTGACACAGCCCGCCAGCACCAGAGCCGCACATAATCCGCTTATCGTCCGCCGATGGACCCGCATGGCAACCTCTCCTAATCGCGCAAAATCAGCAGCAACAATCTTCACGTTCCAGTTTACTCGATCCGGCGATTTTTGTTTGTCGGAATTGTGGCGCACCGGCGGAGCCCGGCGCACGGCTGCGGCGCCCCCCGACACCGTCGTCCAAACGCGCGACTTTGACAGCTCATTCCGCCGTAACCGATAATCACAGAAAATTGAGGGGGGAGACATGATCAAACGCGGCGCCATGGCGCTGGCCATCCTTTGCCTGACCGCCCTGCCGGTGCTGGCGGAAGACATCGTGGTCACCCAATACAAAGCCGATCCCTCGGGCGCGCCGTTCGGCGTCGCCATCGAGCGCGGCTTCTTCAAGACGGCGGGGGTCGAGATCACCGACGTGATATCCGGCGAAGGCGGCGGCAGCTCGGTGCGCAACGTCATCGCCAGCAGCCTCGGCTACGGCGACGTGTCGCCGGCGCCGGTCATCGCCGCCATCAGGGCGGGCGAGGACGTGAAGATCGTCAACATCGGGACCAATTCGCTCGCCAGCAATGTCGTGGTGGTGATGCCGAACTCGCCGATCCGGGGCATTCAGGATCTCAAGGGCAAAAAATGGGGCATCAGCAATCCGAAATCGCTCGGCGAGCTGGTGGCGGTGCTGACGGTCGAGAAGGCCGGCCTCGCCCCGCAGGACGTGCAGCGGGTGGCGCTGGGCAGCCTGACCGGCGTACTGACCGCGATGGAGAGCGGCCTCATCGACGTGACCGCCGTGCCCGCGATCCTGTTCCGCACCCGCGGCGGCGACAGCAAGTATCGCGTCATCCTGCGGCCGCAGGATCTGCCGCTGGTGCCGACGGCGATCGGCATCGCCACCGGCGACCTGATGAAAAAGCATCCGGACAAGCTACGCGCCATCCTGGCGGGGCGGCGCGACGGCGTGCGGTTCATCAACGAGCACCCGCAGGAGGCGGCGACGATTCTCGGCCCGGTGTGGGACTCGATCCCGCAGCCGGCGGTCGACAGCCTGGTGTCGGATCTCGCGGCGGCGCGGTTCTACAGCGAGGGCCGGATCGAGCTCGAGCCGCTGCAGACCGTCGTGCGCGCGATGCGATATGTCGGCATGCTCGACGGCGAGGTCGACCTCGCCGGCATGATCGATCGCTCCTTCCTGCCCAAGGACCTGTTTTGATCCCCGGTGTCGACGGCCGGCCCGTATATTGCAATCTCCATGGCAATCCGTATGGCAATCCGTATGGCAATCCAGACCGCTTCCCAGCTCCTCACTCCGGATCCAAGAAGTCCCCATGACGCAAACATCGCAAATCCTGATTCGCGGCGGCCAGGTTTACGACCACGACGGCGACGTCCACCGGCCGGCGGTCGCCGATGTCCTGATCGAAGGCAGCGAGATCGCGGCCGTCGGCGGCGACCTCTCCGCCCGCGTCGGCCCCCAGGCGAAGATCATCGACGCGGCGAACCGCCTGGTCGTGCCGGGATTGATCAACGCCCATTATCACTCGCACGACGTGCTGTGCCGCGGAATGTTCGAGGAGATGCCCCTCGAAATGTGGCTGCTCTACACGCTGCCCATGGGCGCCAACCGCACCAAGGAAGAGGTGCGCGCCCGCACGCTGGTGGGCGCCGTCGAATCGCTGCGCGCCGGCATCACCACGGTGCAGGACATGCTGGGGCTGGTGCCGTTCGCCGGCGATTACGTCGACGTGGTGATCCAAGCGTATCGCGACGCCGGAATCCGCGTCGTGTTCTCGCCGATGGTGTCGGACATCCCCTCGGTCAGCATGGTGCGGCACAAGGACGCGCTGCCGTCCGACGTCCAGGACATGCTCGGCACCAAGGCGCTGTCGATCGGCGAACAGACCGATTTCCTGGAGACGCAGTTCAAGCGCCACGCCGCCTCCTCGAAAGAAGAGGGCGGAACGCTGCACTGGGCGGTGGCGCCGTTCGCGCCGCAGCGCTGCACGCCCAAGATGCTGGAGGCCTGCGCGGGCCTTTCCGAGAAATACGATCTGCCGGTCTACACCCATGTCTATGAGACGCGCGGCCAGCTGCTCATCGGGCGCGAGCTGTTCGCGCAGCACGACGGCTCGCTGATCAACTACCTGAAGAGCGGCGGCCTGCTCACCCCGCGGCTAAACATCGTGCACAGCGTGTGGATCTCGCGCCGCGAGATGGACCGCATGGCGGACGCCGGCGCCGGGGCGGTGCTGAACCATCTGAGCAACCTGAAACTGAAGAGCGGCATCGCCCCGGTCGTCGACATGCGCGAGTCCGGGATGCGCCTCGGCCTCGGCTGCGACAATTGCAGCGGCAGCGACGTCCAGAACATGTTCCAGGCGATGAAGCTGTTCTGCCTGTTCGCCGCGGTGAGCGAGCCCGAGCCCGGCCCGCCGCTCGCCCACGAAGCGTTGCGGCATGCGACGTTGGGCAACGCGCGCACGGCGGGTCTGCACGGCCGGCTGGGCGCCATCCGTGCCGGCTACAAGGCGGACCTCATGCTGATCGATCTCGACGATCTCGCCTACCTGCCGTTCAACAGCGCCGCCCGGCAGCTCGTGTACACCGAGACCGGGCGCGGCATCGAGACGGTGATCGTCGACGGCCGCGTGGTGGTCGACGACCGGCGGGTGACCACGGTCGACGTCGACGATCTGCGGCGCGAGGTCAAAGACCTCATGCGGCACTTCGTCGCCGACTACGACGACGTCGTGCGCTCGCGCAAGCGCGCGCTGCCCCACCTGCTCGAAGCCCACCGCCGCGTGTGGCAGACCGACGCCGGCATCCACCGGTTCCTGAGCCGGACGCGGGAGTAGAGCGCAGCCGATATCCTGTTGCGGCGGCACGATGGATGCCCCGCATTCGCGGGGCATGACGGCTTTTTTGATCGTCATCGCCCGCTTTATGCGGGCGATCTATTCGGACGGCGGGACTAAAAACCGACCGCTTTGGCGAGGACGGCGTCCGGGTCGGCGCTGCCCGCGGAGCCGCGCCAGGCGACGTGCTGGTCGGGGCGGATCAGCGCCAGATCGGCCGCGTAGAGCTCGCGCAGCTCGGGCTGCGGCAGATGCATCAGCGTCAGCGGGACGCGCCGGCGCGCCGCGGCGTCGACGAAGCGGCACCCGGCGGACGCGTCGGCGGCGGTCACCAGCAGAGTGAAGTCGCGGCCGAAGCGATCGAACAGCGAGCCGCCGCCGTCCGGCAGCCAGTGATGCGGGGCGCGCCCGCCCGGGCAGGCGCTCGGCACGTAGATATTGGGCAGATCGGGCGGCGGCGGCGTGCCGTCCGACACCACGACCGGCGAGCCGTCATAGCGGACACCGAAGGTGACGCCCGGGATGTTGAACTCCTTCGTCAGATGGTCGAGCAGGTGGTCGCCCGCCGCCTTGCGTTCGGCCTCACCGGCCGCACTGTCCGCTTCGAGAACCGGCGTGGTGCGATAGAGCCCGATGCGGTCGGCCATGATCTTGGCGAGGCCGGTGTTGCGCAGCCCGATCGGCCGCCGCTCGATCTCGTAGGACTGGAGGAGGTGCCGCCCGCCCCAGCCCTGCACCGCGGCGGCCAGCTTCCAGCCGAGATTGCACACGTCGTCGACCGCGGTGTTGTAGCCGAGGCCGCCGGTGGGCGTGAACAGGTGCACCGCGTCGCCGGCCATGAACACGCGGCCGCCGCTCGCATAGCGCTCGGCGACCAGCATGTAGCCGCCGTTCCAGGTGTCGGTCGACAGGATCTCGAGCGGCGGCAGCTTCGCCCCCAGGCAGTCCTCGAACATCTGCAGGGCCCGTACCTCGGAGATGTCCTCGTCCTGCTCGTGCGGCTTCAGCTGGAAATTGATCACGAACGTGTCGGTGCCGTTCAGGCAGGCGAGCACGGCGCGCCGGTCCTGGTTGACCGTGAAATACATCCATGCGCGCGGCCGGTTCATGACGTCGTAGAGGCCGGGGCTGCGGAAATGGAGCGCGTGCATCTTGCCCGCCATCCACTCGCGCTCGAACGTCCGCTCGCCCTGCATCTTGATGCCGAGCTGGTGGCGGGCCATGCTGCGCGCCCCTTCGCAGCCGACGAAGTATTTGCAGCGCGCCGTGCGGCGCTCGGCCCCGTCGACGCGCTCGACGTCGACCTCGACGCGGTCGGCGGTTTCACGGAAGCGGACGGCGCGCCAGTTGTGCCGGATCTCGACCGAGGCGTGCTTTAGCGCGTGCTTCAGCAGCACCGGCTCGATGTAGACGAGGGCGCAGCGATGCGGCAGCTCGGGCGTGCTCCACGAGCCGCCCAGCTGGCGCACGGCTTCGGCCGCCTCTTTCGAGCTCGGCCGCCGATAGCGCGCCAGCTCGTAGCTGGCCAGGCGCGTGCAGCACACCATGTCCGTCGGATAGTCCACCGGCAGGCCGAGCGGCCGGATCTCGTGCGCGAAGCCGAGGCGGCGGTAATGCTCCATGGTCCGCGCCTGGGTGGCGTTGGCGCGCGGCTGGGTCGTCGTCCCCGGCTTGTCGTCGAAGAGCAGCGTGGACACGCCGCGCTGGCCGAGCTCCATCGCGAGCACCAGCCCCGCCGGCCCACCGCCCGCGATCACGACGTCGACGTCGTCGCCCTCCTGCATGAAGCGTCCTCCCGTGCCAACCTGGATAACACCGGGGCCGCCGATGGACAACGCCCGGAAAGCTGAGTACGAATCAAAAAAAACACAGTCAAGCGGGCGCTGAAGAGATCGCCTGCGGGAGGGAGGCCGAAAATGACGCGACTCATGGCGGCGATTGCGCTCGCGGCGGTCCTGCTCGGCGGCAGCGACGCCGGTGCGGCGGACCGTATCAAGCTCGGCTACATGGCCACCCTGTCGGGTGTGTTCGGGATCGTCGGCGGCGAATCGCAACGCGGCCTGACCGTGGCGCTCGAGGAGCTCGACAACAAGCTGGGCGGCGTGCCGATCAGCCTTTATACGGTCGACGACAAAGGCGTGCCCACCGAGGCCGTACAGGTCACCTCGAAGCTGATCGATCAGAACAAGGTCGACATCGTCACCGGCCTGGTGAATTCGGCGACCCTCATCGCCACGATGAACCAGTATCTCAATGCCGGCGTGACGGTGATCAGCGGGCTCGCCGGGCCGCTGCAATATGCCGGCAAGGAGTGCCACCAGAACGCATTCTTCGTCGCGTTCGCCAACGACGAATGGGACACGGCACTCGGCAAGCACATGGCCGACCAGGGTGTCAAAAGCGCCTATCTCATGGGCGCCGACTACCAGGCCGGCTGGGAGAAGCTCGCCGGCTTCCAGCGCACCTATAAGGGCAAGGTGTTCGGGCCGGTGTTCACGCCGCTGAACCAGCTCGACTTCTCGGCCGAGCTGGCGCAGCTGCGCGCCGCCAATCCCGAAACGGTCTTCGTCTTCTATCCGGGCGGGCTCGGCATCGCCTTCCTCAAGCAGTTCGCGCAGTCCGGCCTCAAGCAGAAGATCTATTCAGAAGACACGATGGCGAGCGAGCTGAGCTTCCCGGCCGAGGGCGATTCGGCGCTGGGCGTCATCCAGAGCACCAGCTGGAACGCCGAGCTCGACAATCCGGCAAACAGGAAATTCGTGGCCGCGTTCCAGAAGAAGTACAACCGCCGGCCGGCGATGTTCGCCGCCATGCAGTACGACGCGATCATGCTGCTGAACAGCGCGGTCGCCGCGGTCAACGGGAAGATAGAGGACAAGGACGCGTTCCGCGCCGCACTCCGCAAGGCCGCCTTCCCGTCGGTGCGCGGGCCGTTCAGGTTCAACCACAACCACTTCCCGATCCAGACCGTCTACGTCACCGAAGTGGTGAAGGACGACCAGGGCATGCGGATGGCGCTGCGCGGCACCGCCGCCACCGACTGGCAGGACGACTACCACCAGGACTGCCCGATGAAGTAGCGGTCAGCGCTGGCTGACCGTCCCGGGGGCCGGCTCGGCCGCACACGCCGCGTCCGCGCCGCTGAACGCGTTAAAGACCACGGCGGTTACCGCGCCCCGCCAGCGGTATCGCGCCCTGGCACGAGATCATTACGCACGATGCTCACCACGCCCCCAGGCGCCCCCTGGTGATCAGCGACGTTCGCTACTCGCGAATCACTGTGCCCGATGATCGCGACCGTACAACATGTTTTTCGTTAACGGTGCGGGCCGCGCGCATCCGCCGCGAGCGCATTCGTCAGCGCGTCGGATATCCGGATGTAGACGAGCATGGCGCGCTCCGGCTCGCCATCGCGGCACAAGGCGCGGGCGCGCGACAGCGCCGCCAGCACGTCGCCGAGCGGAAGAGCGGCGCCGATTCCCTGGTGGGTGCGGATCGGGCCCAGCATGCCGACCACCACCGCATCGGCGGCCGCGCAATCGGACGAGGGCTCGGGCGCCCCCTCTTCCGTCTCGGCACGGACCGGCCCGGCGAACGCCACCATCGCCAGCAGTCCCAACATCGCAAATCCAAAACGCATCGCTCACCCCCAACAGTCCAACGTCACCATTGAAGCGGGGGCCGGCAAACGCGCGATGAACCGGCTGTGAACGGGGTGTAAAAATTGGCAGGAATGAGAGGGCATCCTCGCGCGGCCGGATGGCCGCGCGGCGCCGAGCGACCCGGGTTCGCAAGGGGCTTCGCCCCTTGCAAGAGCTTTGGGGTTGGTGTGGCGGCCAGTCGCGAGGCGCTCTTAACTTAACGTCGGGTCGAGCACGATCTTGCCCATGCCGGGGTCGGCCTCCATCAGCAGGTGGGCCTCGGCGGCCTGGGACAGCGGCAGGATCCTGGCGATCTGCACCTTGATCTTGCCGTCGACCGCGGCCGCGAAGCATTTCGGGATGTCCGCGCGGTCATGGCCGGGAAAGCCGCGGATGGTGATGCGGCGGTCATACAGGTGGAAGAAGTCGATGCTGACGTTCGGCCCGCCATGCGCGCCGGCGGTGACCAGCCGGCCGAAATGGCCCAGCGCCCGAAACGCCTGCGGCAGCACCTCCGGGTTGGCGATGTTGTCGTACAGCACGTCGACGCCCTTGCCGCCGGTGATCTTCAGGACCTCGTCGCGAATGTCCTGGGCGCGATAGTTGACGGCGTGATCGGCGCCGAGCGCCAGCCCGGCCCGGGCGCGATCCTCGGACCCCGCAGCCGCGATGACCCTGGCGCCGATGACATTCTTCGCGATCTGGATGCCGACCGAGCCGAGATTGCCGCCCGCACCCATGATCAATACCCACTCGTCGGGCTTGAGCTGCGCCACGTTGCACAACAGATTCCACGCCGTCGGACAGTGACGCAGCACCACCGCCGCCTGGGCGAAGCCGAGCCCGTCGGGCAGGCGGTCGACGGCGGAGGCGGGCACGCAGACAAGCTCGGCAAAGCCGCCGGGACGCTTGATGCCCATCATGCCGCGCGGGCCGGCGTAGCCGCGCCCGTCCTCGGCGCAGATGTCGAGTGGCATGACCCCGGCGGCCGCCACGCGCTCCCCCGGCCGCCACCGGCTGACGCCGGCGCCGACCGCGTCGATGATTCCGGCGCAGTCCACGCCGGGAATGAGCGGCAGCGCCGCCCCGCGCTGCGCCTGCTTGCCGGCGCGCAGCGCCACGTCGAGGACGCGGTTGACCGTCGCCGCGTGGACCCGGATGCGGACTTCACCCGCGCGCGGCAGCGGATCGGGAATGGATTCGTAGCGGAGAACGTCCGGCGGACCGAACTCGCGGAGAACAATGGCTCTCATGATTCTATTTGGGCGCCTCGCATTTAGCCGCCACGCCGGCCGGATGTTCCCAGGGGGCGAAGCCCCCTGGGACCCCGGCCCTAAATGCCCGGCGCCGGGCGCGCCCCTGAGTTAATCGAATGGGCGCGCGCCCGGGTGACTCACGGCTGGCATCCGGAAAGTGAGTTATTGCGGCGGGGTGCCCATGAAGTCGCGCTTGCCGATTTCGACGCCGACACTGCGCAGGATCGCGTAGGCGGACGTCATGTGGAAATAGAAATTCGGCTTCGCGAAGTGCAGGAGATAGGCGGCGCCGCTTTTGAACGTCCGGGAATTCTGCCCGAAGGTCAGCGTGATCTCCTTGTCGCCGTTGCCCTCGAGCACCGCCGGAATCACCGCCGTGACGGCGTCGGTGACGATCTGGATCCGCGCCTGGAGCTCCTCGATCGTCTTTTCCTGGTCGTTGAATTTCGGCCCGCTGGCGCCGGCGACCCGGATCGCGCCCACGGCGTGGTTGGTCACCTGGCGCACCTGGCGGCTGAGCTCGAACATGTCGGGATAGAGCCGCAGGCCCAGGAGGACCGATTCGTCGATCTTCTTCGCGGCGGCGAACGCGGCCGCCTTATCCAGGATCCCGGACAGCGCCGGAAGGTGCTGAAGAAACACGGGGACGGTCGCGGAATAAAGCGTGGTCGGCATGAGGGTCGTTCCTTTCTGGTGATTGCGGATGGGTCGACGGTTTTGGGTTTATTCCGGCTTGATGCCGGCGGCGAGCACGACGTCGCGCAGCCGGTCGTGGTCCTGACGGATGCGGGCGGCGAACTGCTCGGGGCTTTCCTGGAGCGGCTCCATGCCCGATTCGCCGAGCCGCTTCTGCACGGTCGGATCGTCCTGCATCGCGTGGATGGCGCCCACCAGCTTATCGATCACCGGGCGCGGCGTGCCGCGGGGCGCTCCGACGCCGAACCAGGTGACGAACTCATAGGACGGCAGGCCGGCCTCGGCGGTGGTCGGAACATCGGGTGCCGCTTTGAGGCGGTGCGGCTGGGCAACCGCCAGCGCGCGAACCCGTCCCCCCTCGATGTGACTGCGCACAGCCCCCAGCCCGACGAAGGAGATCTGCACCTGTCCGGCCGCCAGGTCGGTGATCGCCGGGCCGGCGCCGCGATACGGCACGTGCACGATCTTGATGTCGGCGGCGCGGGCGAACAGCTCGCCCGCCAGGTGCGGCGCGGTGCCAACTCCCGCCGAGCCGTAGTTGAGTTTGCCGGGCTCGGCCTTGGCCAGCGCGATCAGCTGGCCGAGGTCCTTGGCCGCCAGGCCGGCGTTCACGACCACCAGGATCGGCGAGCTGGTGAGCGGCGCCACCGGCACGATGTCGGTGAACACGTCGTAAGACAGGTCTTTGTAAATGAACGGATTGATCGCGACGTTGCCGACCTGGATCTGGGCCAGCGTGTAGCCGTCGGGCGGCGACTTCACCATGATGTCCATCCCGACATTGCCGCCGGCGCCGCCGCGGTTCTCGACCAGGACGCGCTGGCCCAGCATGCGGTCGAGGCTATCGGACAGCAGGCGCGCCGGCACGTCCATCAGGCCACCCGGTGCCGTGGTCACGATGTAGCGAATCGGCCGGTTCGGGTAATCCTGTGCCTGGGCGACGCCCAGTCCCCCGGCGGTCACCCCCACGGCAAGCAAGGCAGCGGCGACTCTCGCCATTGCTCCCCACCCCGTCTCCTTGTTGCGACTCCCGCCGCCCTCACGTTAACGACTTGGGGGGAGACTTCCAAGCCCCCGAGCGCGGTCCTTGACTTGCGGCGTACCCCCGAGTGCTATCGCGAGAAAGACGGGAGAAACGCCATGGCCGCCAGCCGCCTCGCGACGACGCTCATCGCCGGTACCCTTTTCCTGACGGGTATGGGCCCGAAGGCCGCTGGCGCCGAAACCGCCGAGATCCGCTTCGCCAAGCAGTTCTCGATGGGCTACGTCCAGTTCGACGTCATCGAGAACCGCCGGCTCATCGAAAAGCACGCCGCCGCCCTCGGCCTGCCCAACGTGAAGATCGCCTGGGCGGTCTTCAACGGCCCCGCCGCGGTCAACGACGCGCTGCTGTCAAACTCGGTCGATATCGCCGCCGGCGGCGTCCCCGCCCTGATCACGCTGTGGGCGAAAACCAAGGGCACGTCGCTCGAGATCAAGGGAATCTCGGCGCTCAGCTCGCAGCCCTTCCTGCTGAACACCCGCGAGCCGCGCATCCAGGGGGTTGCCGATTTCACGCCCGCCGACCGCATCGCCCTGCCGACCATCAAGGTCTCGGTCCAGGCGGTGACGTTGCAGATGGCGGCGGCCAAGGCGTTCGGCACGGACAAGTACGACAGGCTGGATTCGCTGACGCTGTCCCTCTCGCCGCCGGATTCGACGATCGGGCTGATCAACGGCAACGCCGGCTTCAACAGCGTGTTCAGCGTGCCGCCGTTCCAGCAGCAGCAGCTTCAGCACCCCGGCATCCGCACCGTGCTCAACTCCTTCGACGTGATGGAGGGTCCGCATACGTTCACCGTCGCCTGGACCTCGAGCCGCTTCCGCGACCAGAATCCGACCCTCTATAAGGCGCTGATGCAGGCGCTGGCCGAGGCGACGGAGATCATCAACGCCGACAAGCGGGCGGCCGCCGCGCTGTGGATCGCCGACACCAAATCGACCCAGCCGCTCGATTTCGTCCACGACGTGCTCGCCGGCCCACAGGTGCGCTGGACCCTGGTGCCGGAGAACACGATGAAATACGCCGCCTTCATGCACCGCGTCGGCTCGATCAAGGAGGCACCGGCATCGTGGCAGGACCTGTTCTTCCCGGAGATCCACGGCCAGCCGGGAAGCTGAATCGCCCCGCGGGACCGGTCCCTGATACACTCCGGCCGGCCTCTGGGCGGATCGGGAGAACAAACCATGGATGTGAAGGAACGCGACACGGTCGTCACCACGGTCGAGGAGCTGGTGTCGCTGTACGCGGCGCCGCACGAGCGCACGCTGCAAAAGGAGACCGACCGCATCAACGCGGCCGGACGCGCCTTCATCGCGGCCTCGCCGTTCCTGATCCTGGCCACCGGCAGCCGTCAGGGGCTGGATTGCTCGCCCAAAGGCGACAAGCCCGGCTTCGTCCAGGTCGAGGACGACGGCCGCACCCTCCTCATCCCCGACCGCCGCGGCAACAACCGCCTCGACGGCCTCAAAAACCTGGTCGAGGACCCGCGGATCGGGCTGATCTTCCTCGTCCCGGGCGCCGGCGAAACGTACCGGGTGAACGGCCGGGCGCGGATCAGCATCGACCCCGCCCTCCGGCGGCGGTTCACCGTCGACGGCAAGGAACCAACCACCGTGATCGTGGTGACGGTCGAGCAGGCCTTCCAGCATTGCCCGAAGGCGCTGGTCCGCTCGGACCTGTGGAGTCGCGGCAGCGGCCAGCGGCCGAAGGACGTGCCGACGCTGGGCACATTCGCGGCCGCCCGCGACCCCGCGATCGACGGGGCGGCCTACGACGCCGAGTACGCCACGCGCGTCCCGAAGGAGCTGTACTGACGGGTCAGACGGCCGGCCGCAGGTCGGTCGGCACTTTCCGGTAATCGAGGCTGTACAGCGCCGGATCGGCGCCGGCCCATAGGGCCGCGCGGCGCTCGTTAATCGCCCCCGCGACGGCGACCGCGGCGCGCCGGGCAGCCATGTGGTCGCCATCCTCGGCGAAGGCCATGGCGGCGGCACCGGCATCGGGCATGTCGGCATATGGGAAGCCGGTGAGCACCGAGACGTCGAGCACCGGTCCCGCTTCGAGGGTGCGGGCCAGCGCCTGGATCTCGCCCATCGGACCGTCGTCGTGACAAGCGCAGGGCAGCATGGTGAATGCCTTGACCACCGCGCCAACCGGCCGCAAGCGGCCTTCAGCGGTGCGCGACAGCCGATCGAGCACGCGGGCGGCGGTCAGCCGGCGGTCCAGCGGCGTGCC
>DASWFO010000121.1:0-4856 GCA_036394195.1 Alphaproteobacteria bacterium
CGCGTCGGCAAGGAAGCCCAGGCCGACATAGCCGATGATCGAGCCGAAATTGTAGGTCATGCCGGTGTAGCTCGCCCATTGCGCCGCCGGCAGGCCGGCCTTCGCCGCCACCGAGCCGACATACGGCGGCACCCAGGTCGAGATCCCCCAGAAGGCCACGGCCGAGGTCGTCGCCATCAGGAAGGCGATGATGGTGCGCCGGCGGATCTCCGGATTGACGAACAGGTCGAACAACGTGAACCGGGTGAGGGAGGTGTCCTCGGCGCCCAACACGCCGCCGCTGCGCTTGCGCTCCGTGGCGAGACGGCGCTTCTCATTGACGCGCTCCCACACCGGCGATTCCGGAATGGCGCGGCGGATCCACAAGGTCAGCAGCGCGGGCGCCACGCCGATGAGGTACATGGTCCGCCAGGCGCCGGGCCCGGTGGCGCCGACATACAGCCACACGAACGAGGCGATGAAGAAGCCGATGCCGAAGCCGCACTGGAACAGGCCGACGCCGCGGCCGCGCGCGTTGTCGGGCCAGAACTCGGAGGTGATCGACGTGCCGGTCACCCATTCGGAGCCGATGGCGAGCCCGACCAGGAAGCGCATCACCGCGAACGAGGTCCAGTCCCAGGCGAACGCGCTGAGCCCGGTCATCAACGAATAGACCAGGATGGCCAGGATCATCGTGCGCTTGCGCCCGATATAGTCGGCCAGCACCCCGGCGATCATGCCGCCGACCGCCCAGCCGCACAGCGTCGTTGCGATGATGCCGCCGGCGTAGGCGGGGATCTGCGCATATTGCGAGGGATCCAGCAGCTCGCGCATGGCGAGGCCGACGGTCAGGATCAGCGCGTAGGTCTCGAACCCGTCGAACACCCAGCCGAGATTCGACGCGATCAGCGTGTTCCACTGTGTCCGGTTGAGCGTGCGATACCAGGGCAGACCGATGACCGCGGCCGTATCCGACATGTGTGCCTCCTGTGGCAGATCCGTTTTTTCGGTGTTCGTGAACGTCTTTGTCGAAACTCTCCTGAAAGCTCGTACGCGGACGCCGGCTCAGCAGCGAAGACCCGCGTTTAAATCCGGGATGTCGGCATCAGATCCGGCAGCTTTCGGCACCGCAGCCGATGTCGCGGTCCGCCTCTGCCAGCAGTCGGTCGAACTGCTTCGGGACGGCGATCCGCCGGCCGACGACGTGCGGCGAATACCCCTCGAGCCAATAGCTGTTGGTCGGGTGCCCGCCGCCGGCGACGAGCAGCACCAGATTCTCCGGCCGCGCCGACAGCGGCCACGGGTCCTGCGTCAGGCTCTCGCGGACCGCCGGGTCGCGATCCATCTCGATCCAGACGTCGGTGCCGCCGCGGCGCAATTGCTCGCCGGGGATCTTCGAGTGCTCCCACAGGAACTCGCGCATGGATTGCTTGGTCCATCCGAGCGCCGTCATTTGCTTCGCGACGACCGGCGAGAGGATCAGGATTCCGGGCGTGCCGTGAGCGTAGCCGGCGAGGCAGCCGAGATTGGGCGAGCTCAGATAGTCCGCCATCCGCTGCAGCCCGTGCCGCGCGTCCTCGTCGGGCGCCTCCTTGATGCTGCGCCGCCGGATGTTGGTGACCCCGGTCGCGTACACCAGGGACACCGAGTTGGCGCCGCGCTCGAACCTATGCCGATCCGTGCCGTGCGGGATCCAGCCCTCCGGCATGTTCTCTTCGTCCTCGCCGAAGACGGCGTTCGTGTAGCGCATGGCGCCCCACATCGCCATGGCGCCGACCCCGGGCAGCGCGCCGCCGAGATTTTGCTGCATCAGGCGCAGGGCGCGGCCGATGCTGCCGCCGGCGGGCCGTTGCGGATCCGGACCGAGGCAGCCGAACGTCGTGTTGAGGCGGATCTGACGCGCGATCGGGCCGTTCACGATGATCACCGGAAAGGCACCCGCCGAATCCGCCTGCATGTGCTCGCTGTCCGCCAGCGGATCCAGGAAGGCCTCGACCGCGGCGATCAGCACCGGCAGATATTCCGGCCGGCCGCCCGCCATCGCGAGTGCGATGGCGCAGGACTCGATCGTGGCGACCCCGCCGCGCGGCAGGACCTTGCCGAGCACCTGGTCGCGCGGCAGCTCGGTGCCCTGGAGGATCCAGTCGACCAGCGTCTTGGTGGCCGGCCACACCGGCAATCCGTCGGCCCACAGATTCGCCAGCAGCAGATCGTTGGCGCTCTTCAGCGCCGCCTCGTAGGTGTCGCCGGCGACCTTGAGCAGCGGTGTCTCGCCGGACGCCGCGAAATTGGACGCCGACCGCCAGGTGGTCAGGCCGTCGTAGAATTCCTGCTTGCGGGCCTGGACCGCCGAGAGATCGCTGCCGGGCAGGAAGAGGTCGACCGGAAACGCGACGACCGCCGTTTCGGGCGGCAGGCCGAGGCCGGACACCGCGTTCTTGATGACCCCGAGGAAGTCCGTGCGCCCCAGGAGCACGGTCGGGATGTCGAGGCTCTCGAGCTTGGCCGCCGCCCGGCCGAGTGCGGTCGAGCACGAGCCGCAGGCGGCGTTGCCGATGATCATGCCGTCGACGCCGCTCGCCTTGACCTGGCGGATGGTGTCCTCGGCGCCCACCGCATGCTCGCCCTGCGGAAAGGTGTCGAGGGGCAGCACTTCGGTTTCAGGGAAATCCGCTTCGATCATCGATTTCAGGAGCGGCAGGATGCGGTGGGCCTGCCATTGCTCGCCGCTCAGGATCCCGATGCGCTTGCCGCTGAGCGTCGGCAGGCGGGCGGCATGCGTCTGGGTGATCTCCAGGCGCCCGGAGGGATCGTAGAACTCGAGTTCGACCACCTAACCCCCGCCATCCTTCGGTGCGCCCCCGCGCCTGCCGAATTCTTGAAATGAAACATTAAGAGCCGCGGGAAGGGCTGGCAAGCGTCCAGTCCTTAACGGCCAGTCCTTAACGTGGGGCCGCGAGCCGGAAGTTCAGCGCCGCGCGCGCCAGCGGCGTTGCCAGGGCCAGGCAGGCCACGACCAGGAGCACCGCCGAGATCGGGCGGGTGAAGAACGTCGCGAAGTCGCCGCGCGCCATGATCAGCGACTGGCGGAGCGACGCCTCCATCATCGGCTCCAGCACGAACGCCAGGATCAGCGGCGCCGGCGGATATCGGAACTTCTCCATCAGGTAGCCGACGACGCCGAACACCGTCATCACCAGGATGTCGATGGGGTTGTTGTTCACGCCATAGGCGCCCACCAGGCACACGAGCAAGATGAGCGGCGCCAGCACCTTCGGCGGCAACAAGGTGATCTTCACGAACAAGCCGATCAACGGCAGGTTCAGCACCAAGAGGATCACGTTGCCGATGAACATGCTGGTGATGATTCCCCAGAACATCTCCGGCTTCTGGACGAGCAGGGTCGGGCCCGGGGTGATGCCGTGCAGCAGAAAGGCGCCGAGCATCAGCGCCGTGACGACGTTCGAGGGAATGCCGAGGGTAAGGAGCGGGATGAAGCCGCTCGCGGTCGCCGCGTTGTTCGCTGATTCCGGAGCGGCGACGCCCTCGATGGCCCCCTTGCCGAAGCGCTCGCGGTGCTTGGACGCGCGCTTCTCGGCCGCATAGGCGACGTAGGACGAGATCGTGGCGCCGGCGCCCGGTAAGGCGCCGACGAAGAACCCGATCACCGAGCCGCGGATGATCGCCGGGACCGACGCGCGCCACTCTTCCGCGTTGGGCAGCAGGGCGCGCAGGCCCTTGGGCAGATCGGCGACCTTCTCCAGGCTGCCATCCTCATCGATCATCAGGAACACCTGCGCCACGCCGAACAGGCCCATCACCATCGGCACCAGGTCGAGGCCGCTCTGGAGCGTCAGTGTGCCGTAGGTGAAGCGCGCGGTGCTGCGCACGGGATCCAGCCCGACGGTGCCGAGCAGGAGGCCCACCGCCGCCATGCACAGCGCCTTGGGTACGGAATCCGTCGCGAGATAGCTGACCAGGGTGAGGCCGAGCGTCGCCAGCGCGAAATATTCCGGCGGTCCGAAATCGAGCGCGAACTCCGCCAGCGGCGGCGCCAGGAAGATCAGGCCGATCAGCCCGAGGATGCCGGCGATGAAGGAGCCGATGGCCGAGATGCCCAGCGCGGCGCCGGCGCGCCCCTTGCGCGCCATCTCGAAGCCGTCGATCGACGTCATCACCGACGCGGCCTCGCCGGGGACGCGCAGCAGGATCGACGTCGTCGAGCCGCCATACATCGACCCGTACCAGATGCCGGCCAACATGATGATCGCCGACGTCGCCGGCATGTGATAGGTGAGCGGCAGCAGCAGGGCGATGGTCGCCGCCGAGCCCAGGCCCGGCAGGACGCCGACGATCGTGCCGAGCGTCACGCCGACGAAGCAATACAGCAGGTTGATCGGCAACAGCGCGATCGCAAGCCCGGCGGCGATGTCGTGCAGGGTCTCCATCAGAACGGCAGGGGACCCTGCGGCAGCGGCACGCCAAGCCAGCGGAACAGGATGTAGCTGGCGAGCACGGCCGGCAGCGTGACCAATATCGAGGACCGCCACGACAGCCGCTCCAGGCCGCGGGTGAAGAGCAGCATCACCGCCGAGGTGCTGAGCACGTATCCCGCCGGATCGAGCACGAACACATAGACGATGAGGCCCAGGATCGCGGCGATCAGCCGGCCGGTGCCCCGTGGGCGCGTCATCGCCGCGGCGGCACCGTCCTGCCACGCGACCGCCGCCACGAGGCCGGCCGAGGCGGTCAGCAGCACGGCGAGGATCAGCGGGAAGAAGCCGCTGTCCGGGCGCTGCAACGTCCCGAAGTGAAGGTGCGCCGCCTCCCACACGACGTAGCCGCCGAGCACCACCAGGGCGAGGGCGCCGACGACG
>DASWFO010000122.1:0-2868 GCA_036394195.1 Alphaproteobacteria bacterium
GTCGAGCACCGTGAAACGCGGCCGCACGCCGAGAAAGAGCGCGACTTCTCCCAGACACGCTTTCAGATCGACGACGATCGTCGGGCGCTTCGTCAGGCGGGCGAGCTCGACGCCGCAGTTCACCGCCACCGTCGTCGTGCCGGCGCCCCCCTTGGCGCCGAGAAACGCGTGCGTGACACACGGCGGCTTGGCGCTGGCCGATGCCGCTTCACGGCGTGTCGCCGTGCGCCGCACCGCCCCCGTGAAGGATTCTTCCATGGCCCGGGCCGCCTGCGTGCCGTCGACGTTGTTCCAGGGGAAGAACTCGTTCGCGCCCGCACGCATCGATTGCAGGATCAGGTCGGGCTCCGCTGCCGCGGCTATCGCGAATATGGCCAGCCCCTGGCTGCCCGAGCGGAGTCGCTCGATCGCCGCCATGCCGGACGACGCGTCGGCGCGGATGTCGACGACGACCAGGTCGGGACCCGTGCCCTCGGCGTTCCGTCCCTCGACGATGCCGACCGGTACGCCGCAGGCGCGCAGCAGGCGAGCCACCTGCCGCTTGAATTCGTCGTCATAGCTGACGACTTGCGCCGTGAGTTGGGCCATGTTTAGGTACCGGAAGCCGTCATTGCACGAGCCGGATCACACGCGGGAACGCCCCGACCGGCGCCGGACCGAGATTGTTGACTCGAAGTCCGCCCGGCTGCGTGATACGCCCGGTGACGTTGCCCGCCTGGATCGACTCGATGAAGATACCGATCCAGTTCGCGACCTTGAGGCTTGCGGTGCGGCCGTTCTTCTTTCCCGTCTCGTAATAGTACGGGTCGTAGACCGGAATGATTGCGATGCGAGGACTCTTGCCGAACGCGCTGCCCTTGACGCAACGGCAATTCGTATCCCAGTAGGCACTCGGATCCCGATCGATCAGCGCCTGGGTACCCTGAGAGGTGGGACCCACCTGGTTACCAGGCTCCATCAGCAGCAGATCGCCGATCGGCTGGATGTAGGTGTTACAAGACTGGATGTTGTTCGAATACCAATTCGAGCCGGTGCTCGGCGGAATGGCCCACGCGTTGTAAAAGCTCGGAAAGGTCTTGCTGCCGTTGTTCGGCTTGAGGACGACCTGCGTGCCGGCGTCCGTGACGGCGTTGTACCCCGAATAGTTCGGCTGATCGACCGGGATGTAGACGTCGGGGTTGGGTAGAGGATTACCTTGACTGTCGAACAAATCGAACGTCGAGGTCGGACTCCACGGCGGCGCCGTGTTCTCCACCCATTTGTCCGGAATCGTCCATGGCTTGACGCAGGTTTCCGCGTTGGCGGGCGATGCCTCGGCTGTCGCCACGGCGCTGACATCAACGGTGGCAATCCCGAAGTACTGCGCAATCAGGGTTGGCAGCGCATTACTGCGATTGGCATTCCGATACACGGTGACCTGGACCCGATCGTTGAGGCCGTTCGGGTCGTTGAGGAAGACCACGTCGGGAACGGTGACCGACACCACGCCGCTCATCACCTGGTTGGCGCGCGCCGCGGCCAGCGCATTGCTCACCGCGGGGCCCGTGGCCGAACGATCGTTCCAGTCGTCGAACGCCAGCGCGGTCGCGCCGGCCAGGGCGCCGGCGTCGGCGGAGTTCTGCGCCTGGTTGCGTGCCGTCATCAGCATGCCGACGTCGATCGCGAGCATGCTGGCGGCGAGAAAGCCCATGAGCCCTACGGCGACGAACACGAGCGAAAATCCCCGTTCGTCGTCCGCAAGCTGCCGGATTCGCGTGTGCCGCATCATGACGTCCCCCTTGCGGGCGCTTACTGGAGACCCTTTTTCTTGTCGAGCTCGGCCTGGTAGGCGGCCTGGGCCGCCTTCAGCCGCGCCGCGGCATCGAGCAGCAGCTTGTCGTGCTTCTGCTGCTCTTCGGCCTTCTTGCGATCTTCTTCGGCGGTCTTCTTCGCGACTTCGGCGTCGCGCTTCGCGCGCTCCTCGTCGAGCTTCTGCTGGCGCGCCTGGGCAATTGCCGCCTTCTTGTCGGCGACAACCTGCTCCGCGGCGGCCTGCTTGTCCGCGGCAGCCTTCTCCTCGGCCGTCTTCTTGTCTGCCGCCGCCTTTTCCTGGGCGGCCTTCTTGTCCGCGGCCTTCTGTGCCGCGGCGGCCTGCTTCTGGGCCTCGCGCTCGCGGGCCGCAGCTTTCCGGTCCGGCTTCGGCGCGGGCTGCGTCTTGACCTCTGCGGCCGGAACGTCTGCGGCCGGAGCCGGTGTCGTCACGGAAGCCTCGGGCGTGGTCGCGGGGACACCGGGTGTGCTCGCTGGGACTGCGGGTGCGGCGGCCGGTGCGGCCTCCATCGCGGGCTGTGCCGGCGCGGGCACGGGCACCGCCGCTGCGGGCGTGGGCACCACCGCGGGCACCGGCACAGGCACCGGCACCGGCGCTTCAGACTCAGTCCTGCCGGAAGGGGCCCCACCGGGGCGCGCCGGATACACCGGCGATCCCACATACGGCGCGGGCTGCGGAACCGTCCGCCTCGGCGCGCCAAGGAACGGCTCGACCGCGGCCGGCAGCCCCGACGACACGCCGTTGGATCCGCGGCGCAGGATCTGCGGCGTGATCATCACGACGAGCTCGGTCTGGTTCTTCTGGTAGGCGCGGCTCCGGAACAGGTAGCCGAGCACCGGGATGTCGCCAATCCCGGGAATCTTGTCCATCGTGCTGTTCAGGGTGTTGTTCATCAGGCCCGCGATCGCGAACGTCTGGCCGTCCTGCAGCTCGACTTCCGTCTCGGTGCGGCGCGACGACAACGCGGGAACGCGGAAGCCGTTGAGCGTGATCGCGTTGCTGAAGTCGAGCGAGCTCACCTCGGGCCGGACCTTCAGGTTGATCAGGTCGGTGCCGAG
>DASWFO010000123.1:0-2173 GCA_036394195.1 Alphaproteobacteria bacterium
TCGGTCCTTCGGTTCGCCACCTTCATCGGGAGGAGCTGCATCACGTAGGCGTAAATCGCGTCCGCGTCCGCCCGCGTCATGCCGCGATAGGACGTGTAGGGCATTGCCGGATAGAGCTGCTGCCCGTCGCGCCTGATCCCGCCGTGCAGCGCGCGCCAGAAATCCTCCGCGCTCCAGCGGCCGATGCCGTCGTCGGGATCGGGCGTGATATTGGTCGCGTAGATCGTGCCGAAGCCGCTCGGCATCGCCAGGCCGCCGGCATAGGGCGCGCCGCCCGGGGCGGTGTGACAGGCGGCGCAGTCCGCCGCCGCGGCCAGGTATTTTCCGCGCGCGACGACGTCGGCCGGCGCGCTCACTGCCTGTAGCGGGCCGCCGGTCTTGCCGGAGCGGAGGTTTCGCGTCGCCACCGCGGCCGCGGCGATGCCTGCGATGAGGACAATCGCGACAATACTGACGACCCGCCGACCGATGCGGCGCACCATCATGCGGTGTCCCGCGTCAGGCCGGGTGTCGCGAGGATCACGTCGCGCACCGCTTGGTAGTAGCGCACGTATCCGGTGCAGCGGCAGATATGTTTCTCCAGCGCCGCGGCCACCGTCGCCTCGACCTCGCCGCGCGGCACCGGCGCGCGTTTGAGCCGCTCGATCAGCACGGTGGCGGCGTTGACGAAGCCCGGCGTGCAGTATCCGCATTGGAAGCTGAACTGGTCGAGGAAGACCTGCTGCACCGGAGAGAGCGCGAGGAGATCGCCCTTGTCGTTCATCCGGGCGATGCCCTCGATGGTGCGGATGCGTTTGCCGTCGAAGAAGCCGGCGCCGGTGATGCAGGTCTGCACCTCCTCGCTGGTCTGATCATCGCGATCCCAAATCACCACGCAGGCATGACAGATGCCGATGCCGCAGCCCAGCCGCGAACCGGTGAGGCCGAGCATCTCGTGCAGCACGTCGATCATCATCAGGCCTTCGGGCACGTCTATGGGACCGTGGCGCCGGCCGTTGATGGTCACCGTCAGCGGGCGGGTCGGGAGGGTCATGCCAGGACCTCCAGGATCCGTTCCGGCGTGATCGGCAGCGTGCGGAAGCGATGGCCGATGGCGTGCGCGACGCCGTTCACGATCGCCGCCATGATCGGGATCCCCGCCACTTCGGCCATGCCCTTCGGCGGCTCGCTGTCCGACAGCGGCGGCAAGACTTCGGCGGTCTGCGTCCATACCGCCACGTCGCCGCCGCGCGGCAGATGATAGCGATTGAAATTCCAGGTGCCGTCGCCCGGACCGTCCTCGTAGAGCGGGAGCCATTCGTGCAGCGCCAAGCCGATGCCGGTGGCGGTCGCGCCCTGGATCTGGCCTGACACCAGCTCCGGCACGAGCATGTTGCCGCATTCGAGAATGGTGTGGTGCGTCAGCAGCGTGACCTTTCCGCTGGCTGCGTCGACCACGAGCTCGGCCAGGGTGCCGGCGACGGTGTTGTAACCGACCATCGCGTTGTTGTTCTGCGTCGGTGGAAAGAGCACGCTGCGGCGGTCGAGCACGTGATAGCGGTTGGGCGTCGTCGCCAACGCCTGCTTTGCCGCGCCCGCGCCGTCGCCGTAGCGCACCGACAGGGCGTCCACCGCTGCGCGCGTCGACGCTCCATCCACGACGAAATCGGCCTCGGCCCATTGCCAGCGGTTGAAGGCGTGCACGGCGGCGCCGACCACGAGGCCGCGCGCATGCGCCTCCTGCGCCAGCCGCGCCAGCGGCAGCGGTTGCAGGCCTTCGACCGCGAGCGCTCCGTCGCGCCAGGGCGCATCCTCGGGCTTCACCGCGCGCAGTGCCGCGCCTGCGTCACGGCCCCAGATTGCCAGCGCCGCCGGCCATAGCCCATGGAGATAAACGACGCGCGCTGCTTCCCGCGTCGTATGCGAGAAGTAGTACGACGAGTTGCTGGCACTCGACGGCGATGCATAAGCGGGAGTCCAGCGCGGGTTCTTGGCCAGACGGTCTTGATCGGCTTGACCGATGCGGATCTCCTCGGGCGTGGACTGCGATCACCGCTCGTTTCCACCGGCAGGTCGGGCCACTCGGTGACGGCCATGTCCAGAGCATCGGCCGGCCGCCCCAGCCAGCGCGCACAGGCGACGGCCTGCGCCGAGGATGTGCCGGTGCCGATCTCCGTTCCGCTGTGGGAGAGCG
>DASWFO010000124.1:0-9624 GCA_036394195.1 Alphaproteobacteria bacterium
CGCGAGGTTCTCGTTGAGCCCCCGCCGCTGGCGCGCGCCGACGGTCGAGTTCGGACCGAAGGACTGGCCGTTGTCGAGATAGACGATCATCGCCGGATGCCGGGCGACGGCCAGAAGCATGTCGTAAAACCGGCCGGTGACATGGGGCCGGATGGCCTCGCGCTCGAACGCGCCGGCGGTGCCCATCAGCGGCGGCCGCTGCACCGAGACGGTGAAATGGTTGGACCAGAACGCGACCAGGCGCTCGCGGAACGGGGTCGAGGTGCCGACCTGGACGCGCAGGCGGGCCGATGCCTCATTGATGTATGTCTCGCGGAACGACTCCTGGACCAGCTTCTGCGCCCCGCCGTCCCCGCGATCGCGGCGCGCGCGCAGGAGATCGCCCATCCGCTCGGCCCCGCTTGGCAGACCGCCAAACTCGTCCGGCGTCTTGGCGTCGGCGGTCTTCTTGATCTGGCGCTTCAGCCAGGCATGCGGGTCGCTCGCGGCTTCGTCCAGCTCGCCGGGACGCGGGCCGAGCCCGAAGCGGTGAACGGCGACGAAGGCCTCGCGGCTGCTCATGCGCCCTCGCGGTCTAGTCGCGGTTGGCCGACCGTCTTCCGCCCATGTTCACCACCTGCCGGCGGGCGTCGGGCGGAAGGGCCTCCGCGGCATCGAGCATCGCCATCTGCAGGGCCCGCTGAAACGCGGCGTGGCGATCGCGAAGGTCGCTCATCGCCGCCTCGGTCGCGGGGCGGTCGAAATTGTCAGCGGAGAGGAGGTCGCGCACCTTGGCGCGGGCCTCGCGCACCGCAGCACCCGCGCCCATGATATCCGCGCGATGCTTCTCCATCGTCGCGAGGAACACCGTGCGCTGATCTGGCGGCAGGATTTCCGCGATCCGATCGATGATCGCCGGCATCGTGCGCTCGCCCGCCCGCTCGCCGCCACGGAACGCGGCGGCCGCCGCCGGGGGCATCGGCGCCATCATCCGCTGGCCGATAAAAAGTCCGGCCAGGAAGACGTTGACCGCCAGCGACGCGGTGAACGCGATGGCGAGCCAGCTCCCCGCGGGCGACTTGAAGCTCACCACAGCGGCTCCTCCACGGTCACCGGGGTGATCATGTCCACCATGTCGCGGCTGGCCGCGGCACTCTGGTTCAAATCCGTCCATCCGATCAGGAAGCCGACCACGGCCGCGGCCGCGAGGGCCGCGAAATTCGGCCAGCCGAAGGCAAACCGTGCCGCGAACGCCTCGGTCCATGGGCGCGCCGGTCTGCGGCCCGCGGGCGGCACGGTCGTCGCAATGATCGCGGCCAGGAGGGCTGGATCGGCGACTGCGTCCGCGCTGACCGGTACCCGGTCGAGCAGTGCATCGAGCCTTTGCGCATCCTGCACGGCGGCACGTGCATCGACCGAGCTGACCAGAAGCGCCTGTGCTGCGGCGCGCTCCGCGGCCGGCCATCGCCGCGGATCCGCACCATAGGCGTCCAATAAGGTCTTCAGGCGATTCGGGTTCATCATGACAGCTTTCTCTTGAGCGGCGGCGGTGAGGCCGCGTCGGGTGCTAAGTCGGCCAGGGCGACGCGTAGCGTCCGGCGCGCCCGGACGAGGAGGGATTCCAGCGCGCCGACGCTGATCTCCAGGATCTCGGCGGCTTCGATGTTGCTGCGCTCATCCCAGTGGCACAGCGTAAGGGCTGCCCGCTGACGGTCGGGCAGCGTGGAGAGGGCGGCCAGCACACGGGTGGTCGTTTCGTTGCTCGCGACTACGTCGAGACCTTCCGGCGCGGTCGAAGCCACCTCGGCGGCGGCCTCCAGCGGCCCGGGCTGTGGCCGGCGCCGCCGGTCGATGCACAGATTGACCAGGACGCGGGTGAACCATGTCGTGAATCTGGCGCCTCCGGGGACGCTCGCCTGGCTTTCCCAATCCGGGGCCTTCAACCAGGTTCTTAGAAATGCTTCCTGCACGATCTCCTCCGCGTCGCTGCGGCTCCCGGTGATGCGGGCGGCCAATGCCGTTGCCCGCGGCAGATGCCGGGCGGCCAGCACGGCAAAGGCGGCGTTCTCTCCCCGCCCCGCGCGGCGCATCAGCCTATCATCGGATTCGTCGCGCATCGGCTGATACTCGAATTCACGTTTGGACCGGCGAAGTCCTGCGTCGGCGGGGGCGCCCCGGACCCCTGTCTAGCATCGCCCGGTATTATTAGAACGGCTATGCGCCCCGTCACATGCCAAACATAAGGCGGGCGCCATTGCCGTCAAATACTTGAAAATGCTGTCTTTAATCGGAGGGCGGCCGATTTGGGGCGACTCCGTGCACCGTTTATGATGCGGCCCGGCGCGAGGCTGTGCGGTTTGGGGGCAACACATGTTCGGATTCGGGTTCGTTTTCCGGCTGATCAGCCGGGTTATTGGCTTTGTCGCAAGAGTGGTGGTCTTCGCCGCCGCTGTGATCGCGGTTGCCGCCGGGGTCGCCTACGCGCTGTTCGACGGCGAGCAATATAAGAAGCATCTCAGCCAGCGGGTGGTCGATCTCACAGGCCGCGTGCTGCAGGTCAACGGCGCGGCGGAGCTGCAGCTCTCGGTCCCGCCGCGCATCGTGTTGAACGATGTCCATCTCAAGAACGCGCGCTGGGGCACGCGCGCGGACATGGCGCGGATCAAGCGCGTCGAGATCCAGCTCAACCCGTTGGCGGCCGTCTCGGGCGGCGATCCGGTGGCGCAGGTGCGGCTTGATGGCGCCGATGTCATGCTGGAGACCAACGCGCAAGGAGTCGGCAACTGGGAGGTGGGGGCGCTGGCCGCATCGCCGGTGGCGGCCGGCGCTTTGTCGGCGGTCGGGCTGTTCGGCAATACTCCGACTTCAGTGTCTGTTTCCGACGCCCGCGTCACGTTTCGTGACGGCGCGACCGGCCGGGTCCAAACCGCCTCGCTCGGCAACGTCTTCCAGCTCAATAGCCTCAGCGCCGCAAGCCCGGCTGGCGGCTCCGGTGCCGCCGCAGGCGTGGCGGGCGTCGCCGCCGGAGCGGTTGCGAGCGCCGGGAGCCCAAGTGCCCTCCTGCCGGAGGCGCTGTTCGGCGGCAGTACCGGCGGCAGCCGCGCGCTTGCCGCGGCGAATTCCGACAATACCAACCCCTGCGACGGATCGCCCCAATCCACAAGCCAGCAGCAGTCCCGGGTACCGCCGTCGCGGCCGCGGTAAATGATTTGGTAAACGGCGAGCGCTTGTGCGGCAGCTCACAGCGTCTCGAAGCTGACAGGGCTATGCTAAAGTTCGGTGTTCGTTGGACGACCAGGGGGAGGGGTCGATGCGTAGGGCTATCGTTCTCGCAGCGGCCATCGCGGCAACCGTTTTCGCCGGCGATGCGCTAGCCCAGCAGCGCGGACAGGGACGCGGGGGCCCGGGCGGTTCGCCGGCGCGCGGATCGGAGGATGGCGGCCCCGCGCCGATGCAGCGCGAGGCAACCGAATCCGATGCCGGTGCGTTGCTCGACCAGGAGCTCGTGACCGATCCGGCGCGGCTCGAGGCGGCGAGGACGAAGGCCGCGCAACAGCCGCCGACCACCGAAGACGTCAACGTACTGACGCGGTTTTACGCCGAACGCGGCGAGGCGGCGCGTATGGCCGGCAATCAGCAGCAGGCGTTACAGGATTTCCGCAAGGCGGTCGACTATATGCGTCGCGGGGTGGAGTCGATCGACAAGTCGCAGTTGCTGCTGTGGCTCGCCAATGCCGAGGCCGCTGTCAATCGGCGGACCGTAGCCGCCAAGCTGATCGAGGAAGCGATCAAATATGCGGCTCCGCTGCCTCAGCGCGGCCGCGTGGTGGCGCTCTACACGGCCCTCGCCAGCTACGACATTCAATCCGGCAACATCGATGGTGCGGACGCCGCCCTCACTCAGGCGCGCGCCATTATCCGCGAATTCGAGAATAACCCGCGCCGGGCCGGCAATCCGGTCATCCGACGGACGGTCGGAATGACGCTCGCGGCGACCGCCGGCGTGCAGGAATTCCGCGGCCAATACGCCGAGGCCGAGGCGAACCGGCGCAAGGCCATTACTGAGCTCGAGGCCAACAACCTGCCGCTGGATCAGCCGCGGATTCTCCTGCAGCGGGTCGCGATTGCGAACAACCTCCGTTTTCAAGGGCGGCTGAACGAGGCTGAAAACGATGCGCGTCTGGCCCTGGCGGCGGCGCAGCGCGAGACGGGCGTCAATTCACTGCCCACGGCGCGCGCCTTGTTTGCGCTCGCGCTGGTCTTGTCTGACCAGGGTCGGGCCCCTGAGGCGGAAGGCCTGGCCCGGCGGTCGATGGAGCTTTTACAGGCCACCGGCATGCAGACCCGCGGCGGCGCACAGCAGGCTCTGGCCAATATCCTCGCTGCGCAAGGCAAATGGCCGGAGGCCATGGCTGCGTTCGATACCATGCGCCAGGCGTTCCAGAGCGCGCCGGACGAGTTCGAAAGCCTGATGAGCCGCAACCTGATGCTGCCTCTGGCCTTGCTCAAGACCGGGAAGACGGCGGAAGCCGAGCAGCGCCTCGCCCGGATGTACGAAGGCAGCAAGGCCGGTCTCGGCGACAAGCACGCCACGACCGCGGAAATCCTCGGCTTCCTCGCCATGGCCCACGCGGCCGGGGCCCAACAGGATCGGGCGCTCGGCGAGTTCGCCGAAGCCACCCAGGTGCTGCTGTCGCGCTCGCGCGACAGCAGCGACACCGATGATTCGGGATCGGCCAGCGCACAGGATCAGCGGACGCGCATGGTGCTGGAAGCCTATATCGATGTGCTGGCCAGTGTTCGGGGCACCGACCTGCCGGCCAAGCACAAGGTCGATCCGGTCGCCGAGAGCTTCCGGCTCGCCGATGCGGCGCACAGTCGCGGCGTACTGCGCGCACTGGCCGCCTCGGCAGCGCGCGCGGCGGCGAGCAATCCGCAGCTCGCGGACACGGCGCGGCGGGTCCAGGACGCAGAAAAGCAGATTTCGGCGCTCAACGGGCTCCTGGCCAACGCGATCAGCGCCCGCGCCGCCGACCGCGACGAAGGCGCCATCAAGGACCTCCGGCGCCGCATTGATAGGCTGCGCGACGAGCGCGCCGACCTGATGCGCGACATCGAGCGCAAATTCCCGGACTACGCGCGGCTGATCAATCCGCAGCCGGCGACGGTGGCAGACGTCGCGAAGACGCTGCGACCGGGCGAGGCGATGGTGGCGTTCTTCAGCGGCGAGAAGCACATCTATGCCTGGGTGGTGCCGCAGAGCGGTGCCGCGGCGATGGTCGCCGCCGCGCTCGACCATCAGGGCCTCGCCGCCGCCGTCAGTCGCCTCCGCAAGGCGCTCGACCCCAATGCGGCCACGCTCGACGACATCCCGGCGTTCGACGTGGCCGAGGCGAATAAACTCTATTCCGCCTTGCTGCAGCCGATGGAAGCCGCGTGGTCCAACGTCACCAGCCTGTTCGTCGTGCCTGACGGCGCCTTGGGTCAGCTGCCCTTGGCCCTCCTGGTCACCGCGCCGGTTTCGTTGCCGCGCGCGGATGCCGACGGCGTGCCGTTCAGCCGTTACCGCGCCGTGCCCTGGCTGGCGCGGAAGGCTGGCATCACGCAGCTGCCGTCGGTGGCCTCGCTCGGCGCATTGCGGGCGCTGCCGCCGGCGGGCGGCACGCGGCGGCCGTTCGTCGGGTTCGGCGATCCATGGTTCAGCAAGCAGCAGGCGGCCGAAGCGGCGCAAGAAGCCGCCGCGACGCAGGTTGCCAGCCTGGTCACCCGCGGCATCCGTCTGCGCAGCGCGCCGAAGGGCGATGGGAATTTTACGGCGGAGATCAGCCAGCTGCCGCGGCTGGCCGACACCGCCGACGAGGTTCGCGCCGTCGCGGCGGCACTGCACGCGGACGCGGCGCGCGACGTGTTCATCGGCGTCAAGGCCAGCAAGACGACGGTCAAGTCGCTCGACCTATCGAATGCACGGATCGTGATGTTCGCGACCCACGGCCTGGTTCCCGGCGACCTGTCAGGGCTCAATCAGCCGGCGCTCGCCCTGACGGCGCCGGACGTGAGCGGCAATCCCGCCGATGGGCTGCTCACCGTCGAGGACATCCTGGCCCTCAAGCTCAATGCCGACTGGGTGGTGCTGTCGGCCTGCAATACGGCGGCCGGGCAGGGTGCCGGCGCCGAGGCGGTGTCCGGGCTGGGCCGCGCGTTCTTCTACGCCGGCACGCGGGCGCTTCTGGTCAGCAACTGGCCGGTCGAGACGAGCTCGGCCCGCACCCTCACCACGGATCTGTTCCGCCGGCAGGTGGATACTCCGGGGCTCAGCCGGGCCGAGGCACTCCGCCAGGCCGAGCTGGCGCTGATCGACAGTCCGGGGGCAGTCGGGCCCGACGGCAAGCCGCTGTTCGCCTACGCGCACCCGATCTTCTGGGCCCCGTTCAGCCTGGTCGGCGACGGCGGCGGGGCGCCGGGTCCGCGCTGATCCGCGGGGGCTATTTCGCTTCGGGCACGGGGACGAGCTCGTAGCCCTTCGAGCGCATGCAGAAGCTCCGCATCTCGCCGGGGTTCGGATAGGAGCTGCCGGACGGAAAGCGCGGCGTCGGATCGGAGACCACCTGGCCGCTCGGCAGGCGCGACACATGCGGCGCCGTCAGCAGCGGCTCGGCGCCGGCATAACGGGATGATTCCTGCACGGCGATGTGATCGCAGTCGGTGAGGTCGGCCTGCAGCCGCGACGTGCCGAATTGCGGATGTGACCACTCGAGGTTTTGGCACCCGCCGAGCGCGATGATCAGCCCCAGCCAGGCAATCGTTCGCTGTCGCATCATGAGGATCAACGGCCCTTCGGCCGCTCCGTTCCGATTCCGCTTATATGGGAGCGTCCACTCTGACAAAGAAGTCCGTCTGGGTTGCGATGATTTTGCCTCCCTTGCGGGGTAATGTAGGGGTTAGTCGAGTTTGCCGCCGGGGATGATGTTGAAGTTCGGCCGGTTCGGATCCCCGACGGGCTTGGAATTATCACGGATAAATTCGAGGGCGCCCTTGAACGCGGAACCCTTGGGGCCATTCTGCTCCTCCGGCGTCATGTCGCTGAGGAACAGCTCGAAGCGCTCGATCGCCTTTTCCGGCGCCACGAGCCCGGTTTCGAGCAGCAGGCTGAGGATCGCCAGATCGAGCCGATACATGCCGACGCGGTAATCCGCCTGCTGGCGCGTGTAGGCCTCGATCAGCTTCTGAATCGGATCCATCGGTGCTCTCTCGGTTAGGCGGCCGGGGCGGCGCACGCCGAAAACCCCGCTTGCAGCGCCTCTTTGTCCAGGTTTCGGCCGATGAAAACAAGCCGGCTGATGCGGGTCTCGTCCGGCGGCCAGGGCCGCTGCAGATCGCCGTCGAGCAGCATGTGCACGGCCTGGAACACCAGCCGGCGCCTCTCGCCCTTGACGTCGATGATGCCTTTGGCGCGGAGGATGTTCTGGCCCTCGCCGGCGACGAGTTCGGTGAGCCAGGCAGTCACCCGCACGCGGTCCATCGGCACCTGCGACGTGAGCGACACGCTCTGAATGTCGCTGTCGTGCGCGTGGTCGTGCTCCGGCCCGGGCCCGCAGTGCTCGTCGTGCACGTGATCGGCGTGCCCGTGCGGCGGGTTCAGGAAGGCGGGTTCGAGGGCGGTGATCCGGTCGAGATCGAAGCCACCCTGTCCCAGCACCTTGTCGAGGGTCACATTCGCCCGCTGTGCTCGATGGATTGGCGCCAGCAGATTCAGCTGGCGCAGCCGCATTTCTATGTGGCGCAGTTCGGCGTCGCTGACGAGCTCGGTCTTGTTCAGCACGATCTGGTCCGCGAAGGCGATCTGCTCCGCCGCCTCACGGCTGTCGCCCAGCCGCAGCAGGATGTGCTTGGCGTCGACCACGGTGGTGACTGAATCAAGGACCGTCTTCGACTGCAGGACGTGATCGACGAAGAAGGTCTGGGCCACCGGACCCGGATCGGCAAGCCCGGTCGTCTCGACGACGATCGCGTCGAAGTTGCCGCGCTTCGACAGCAGCGCGTGCAGGGTGCGGATGAGATCGCCGCGCACGGTGCAGCAGATGCAGCCGTTGTTCATCTCGAACAGCTCCTCGTCCGCCTTCAGGATGAGGTCGTTGTCGATGCCGATCTCGCCGAACTCGTTGACGATCACGGCGTAATGCCGGCCATGGTCCTCGCCGAGGATGCGATTCAGAAGCGTCGTCTTGCCGGCTCCGAGATAGCCGGTGAGCACGGTCACCGGAATGCGGGCGGTCATCGCGACTTACCCTCTTCCGGCAGAGGTCAGATAACCGTCACTGCCACGGCAGCAGGGATACGTGGATGACGTCCTTGGCGCCCTCGCCGCCGACCGACTTGATGGCGATGTCGACGTCCTTGAGCCCGAAGGTGTGCGTCGTGATCAGGTCGAGCGGGAAGCGCTTGGAGGCGAGCTGCTGCAGCGCCAGCTCGCAGGCGCGGAAGCTGTGGCCGCGCGCGCATTTGATGGTGATGTATTTCACCGTGACGCGGGCCAGCGGGAAATTCGGGAAATCGGTCATCTCGCCCTGGACCACCAGGGTCCCGGCCTTGCGCTTGAGCGCCTCGATGCCGAGCATCACCGGCAGCGTGCCGGCGCCGGCGGTGCAGTCGAGGACGACGTCGACGCCCTTCCCGCCGGTGATCTCCTTCACGCGCGCCAGCGGGTCTTCCTTCTGGACGTCGATCGTATAGTCGGCGCCGAGCTTCTTGGCGACCTCCAGCCGGGCCGCGTCCTTGGACGTGCCGGTGACGATGATCAGCGAGGCCCCCGCCTGCTTGCAGACCACGGTCTGCGACAGGCCTTGCTGGCCGGGACCCTGGATGAGGACCGTCGAGTCATAGCCGACGCCGCCGTCGAACAGCGACCATTCGACGCCATTGGCCATCGGCGTCACAATCCCGGCGAGCTCGGGCGTCACGCCTTTGGGCACGTGGTGCAGCACCGCGTTCCACGGCAGGTACACGTACTGGCTGAAGCCGCCCCACAGATGCGGCGCCTTCTCCGCCGAGGTGTAGCCGTAGCGGATGGCATCGGGGTTGTAGCGCCAGTCCGTGTTCTCACAGTGGCGGTACTGCCCGAGATGGCACCATTCGCATTTGCCGCAGCTGACATAGTGTTCGACGAACACCAAGTCGCCCTCCTTGAACCCCTTGCGGCGGGTGAATTCGCGGCCGGCCTTGGCGATGGTGCCGATGTTCTCGTGGCCCATGATGACCGGGCTGTTCGTTGGCGGCTTCTTGTACAGCTTGACGTCGGTGCCGCAGATTCCGGCCACCTCCATCTTCATCAAGGCGCTGTCCTCCGGAATATCCGGCATGGGGTATTCCCGGATCTCAGTCTTGCTGGGACCGGTCCTCACCGCCGCCACCACTTTTTCGGCCACTGCGAGCCCTCCACGTATGACGTTGTATCCAGCAATTTAGTGCACCGGGCCCCGGGATGGAACCGCCCCGCATGCGGCGCTTCTGCTAGACTTCGGCGATGCTTGGTTCCGTCAGGAAGAACGCCGAACAGCATCAGGTCCTGGACCGGGTGGCGGCGTGGACCCGCCGGCGCTTCGATCTTGCGGACGATGCGGCGGTCCTCGTCTCGGAGCTCGCCGGCCT
>DASWFO010000125.1:0-38946 GCA_036394195.1 Alphaproteobacteria bacterium
GATCCTCGGGCGTGTCGTTCATTCATTGGGCTCCAGCCAGGATTTACACATGTTGCACCGCAAGAGGCCCCCTGGCAAGCCCGGTCCGGCGCGGCTATAGTGGCTGCGGATGTCTGAGCCGCCCGATCTCGAGACACTGGCGCGCCGCTACCTCGACCTCTGGCAGGACCAGGTCAGCGCCCTGGCCGCAGACCCGGAATTCACCGAGACGATAGGCCGCCTGTTGCAAGTCTCGGCCACACTCGGCCCGGCCGGCTGGATGTCGCTATGGACCGCCGCCGCTGCTGGCCTCAAGCCCCAGAAACCGCAGGATGGACGCCCCACCCCAAGCTCCCCCTCAAGCACGAGTGCAAAGCCCGGTCCGGCCGCCGCGCCCCGGCCCGCGGCCGCTGCCGCTGCACATCACGACGGCGGCCACGACGTGGCTGAGCTCCGCCGCCGCCTTGCCGCTCTTGAAGCGCGCCTCGCCGAACTCGACCGCCCCGACGCCCACGGCGCCGGAGCTGTCGGTTCTGGCCAGCAGCACGATGTGGGCGTGGCTGGCGAAGGTGCCGTGGCACAAGACAGTCCAGGAGCGGGCGGACGCCCTCCAACGCGACCTCGCCGCCGTCGATCCTGACGCTTTCGCGGCCGCGGTCGGCCGCGAGGTTCGCCGGCGGTTGGACGAGCTCGCGACCGGCCTGACGCTCTACCGCCGGCATCCCTATCGCCGCACCCTCGTGGAAGCGCCGCGGCTGTGGCGCGACGGCACCACGACCTTGCGCAATTACGCCGCGATCACCGGCGCCCCCGAAGATGGCGCGCCGCTGCTGATCGTGCCGTCGCTGATCAACCGCGCCTATGTGCTGGATCTCACCGCCGAGCGCAGCTTCATGCGCTTCCTCGGCGCTCAGGGCTTTCAGCCGTTCCTGATCGACTGGGGCCGGCCTGGCTTGCGCGAGCGGCAGTTCGGGCTCAGCGATTATATCCTCGGCCGGCTCGGCACCGCACTGGACCGGATCATCGAGCGCACCGGAAAGAAGCCGGCGCTGATCGGCTATTGCATGGGCGGCAACCTGGCGCTGGGCCTCGCCGCGGCGCGGCCGCGCGACGTCGCGGCCTTGGCGCTGCTCGCCACGCCCTGGGATTTCCACGCCGAGCGCGCCGACCTCGCGCACGCGACGGCGCACGCGATGACGCCGTGGATGCCGATCATCGACCAGCTGGGGGCGATGCCGGTCGACGTGCTGCAGATGCTGTTCTTCGCGCTGGACCCGTTCCTCAGTGCCCGCAAGTTTCGCGCCTTCGCCGGCGCCGCCGCGGACAGCCCGAAGGCGCGCGAGTTCGTGGCGCTGGAGGACTGGCTGAACGACGGCGTGCCGCTCGCCGCCCGCGTCGCGCGCGAATGCCTGCTCGGCTGGTACGGCGAGAACCAGCCGGCGCGCGGCGAGTGGCGGCTGGGGGGCCGTGCTGTGCGGCCGGAAAAGATCGACGTGCCGAGCCTCGTCGTCATTCCCGAGCAGGATCGCATCGTGCCGCCGGCGTCGGCGGAGGCGCTGGCGCGGGTGTTGCCGAAGGTCACGAAGCTGTCGCCGCCGCTCGGCCATATCGGGATGATGGTCGGCGGCAAGGCGGCGGACGCGGTCTGGCAGCCGCTGGCCCGCTGGCTGGACTCGGCCATCGGCCAGCGTCTATAACCGAACGGGGGGAGCCCGACCGCCGCCATCGTTTCTCGAAGGAGTGCTCCTATGACCGAAGACATCGTCATCGCCGCCGCCGCACGCACGCCGGTCGGCAGCTTCAACGGCGCGTTAGCGACTCTGTCGGCGCATGCGCTGGGGGCTGCTGCGATCGTCGAGGCGATGAAGCGCGCCAAGGTCGAGGCGCGCGAGGTCTCCGAAGTCATCATGGGGCAGATCTTGACGGCGGCGCAGGGCCAGAATCCGGCGCGTCAGGCCGCGATCGCCGCCGGCATTCCGGTCGAGCGCACCGCCTACGGCATCAATCAGCTCTGCGGTTCGGGACTGCGCTCGGTGGCGCTCGGCTTCCAGGCGATCACGGTCGGCGACAGCGACATCGTCGTTGCCGGCGGCCAGGAGAGCATGACCCAGGCGCCGCACGCCGCCTATCTGCGCACCGGTGTCCGCATGGGCTCGGGCGAGCTCGTCGACACGATGATCAAGGACGGGCTGTGGGACGCCTTCAACGGCTATCACATGGGGAACACCGCCGAGAACGTCGCCCAGAAATGGCAGATCACGCGCGAGCAGCAGGACGAATTCGCGCTCGCCTCGCAGAACAAGGCCGAAGCGGCCCAGAAGGCCGGCAAGTTCAAGGACGAGATCATCCCGGTGAAGATCACGACGCGCAAGGGCGATGTCGTCGTCGACCAGGACGAGTATCCGAAGCACGGCACGACCATTGACGGACTCAAGAAGCTGCGGCCGGCGTTCGACAAGAACGGCACGGTCACCGCCGGCAACGCGTCGGGCATCAACGACGGTGCCGCGGCGCTGGTGCTGATGACCGCCAAGGAAGCCGCCCGGCGCGGCGTGCAGCCGCTGGCGCGGATCGTGTCCTGGGCGACGGCCGGCGTCGATCCGGCGGTGATGGGCTCGGGCCCGATCCCGGCATCGCGCGCGGCGCTCAAGAAGGCGGGCTGGCAGATCGGCGACCTCGACCTCGTCGAGGCGAACGAGGCGTTCGCGGCGCAGGCCTGTGCGGTGAACAAGGACCTCGGCTGGGATCCGTCGAAGGTCAACGTCAACGGCGGTGCGATCGCGCTCGGCCATCCGATCGGCGCCTCCGGTGCCCGCGTGTTGACCACGCTGCTCTACGAGATGCAGCGCCGCAAAGCCAAGAAAGGCTTGGCCACGCTGTGCATCGGCGGCGGCATGGGCATTGCAATGTGCGTCGAGCGGAGCTGAGTCGAGCGGAGCGGAGCTGAGCGGCGCCGGACCGGACCAACCGGCGGCATGACGGGAGAGCGAGGCGAGGATGGGGTGAGCCTCCGGCCGGACTCCTGTCGGAGGGACGCTCGCGTCGCCGACGAACCCCTGATACGGAGGAAACCATGGCAGGACGAGTGGCATTGGTGACGGGCGGCACCCGCGGCATCGGGGCGGCGATCTCGGCGGCACTCAAGAAAGCCGGGTACCGGGTCGCCGCGGCCTATGGCGGCAATGACGAGATCGCCAAGAAGTTCACCGCCGAGGCCGGCATTCCCGCCTACAAATTCGACGTCTCGGACTTCAAGCAATGCGAGACGGCGGTGAAAAAGATCGCCGCCGAGATCGCGCCGGTCGAGATCCTGGTCAACAACGCCGGGATCACCCGCGATGGCACCATGCACCGCATGACCTTCGAGCAGTGGAACGCGGTGATCCAGACCAATCTCGGGTCGTGCTTCAACATGTCGCGCTGCGTCATCGACGGCATGCGCGACCGGAGTTTCGGACGCATCGTCAACATCGGCTCGATCAATGGCCAGGCCGGGCAATACGGCCAGGTGAACTACGCCGCCGCCAAGTCCGGCATCCACGGCTTCACCAAGGCGCTGGCCCAGGAAGGGGCCGGCAAGAACGTGACGGTGAACGCGATCGCACCGGGCTACATCGACACCGAGATGGTCCGCGCCGTCCCCGAGGAGGTGCTGAAGAAGATCGTCGCCCGCATTCCGGTCGGCCGGCTCGGCCGCTCGGACGAAATCGCGCGCGGCGTCCTGTTCCTGGTCGCCGACGACGCGGGCTTCATCACCGGCTCGACGTTGTCGATCAACGGCGGCCAGCATATGTACTGATGCCGGCGGTTCAGGCAACACCGCGGGCGATGTCGGCGCCGGAGATCGTTCCGCTGTCGCCGGCGATCGGCGCCGAGATCCTGGGCGTCGACCTGCGCCGGCCGCTGGACGACGCGGCGTTCCAGCGCGTCCGGGACGCCTGGCACCGGCGCTGCATCCTGCTGTTCCGCGGCCAGCATCTCGACGACGCGGACCAGGTGCGCTTCGCGGCGCGATTCGGCGAGCTCAGCAAGGTCCTCCACCGGCATGACGGCCACACGGCGCACCCCTCGGTGATGCTGATCTCGAACATCCGGCAGGACGGCAAGTTGATCGGCGCGCTGCCGGACGGCGAGATGTATTTCCACTCCGACCAGTGCTACATGGAGCGGCCGAGCATGGCGACGCTGCTTCATGCGATCGAGGTGCCGCGGCAGGGCGGCAATACGCTGTTCGCCAGCATGTACGCCGCCTACGCGGCGCTGCCCGAGCCGGTGAAACGGCAGATCGCCACGCTGAAGGCGCTGAACGTCTACGATTACGAGGGCAATCCGACCAAACGCGGGGCCGTGCGCGCGGATGCGCCGTCGTTCGCGCATCCAGTCGTGCGCACCCATCCGGCGACCGGCGGCAAGGCGCTGTACGTCAACCGCCTGATGACGGCTTCGATCGTCGGCCTGCCGCGTGAGGAGAGCGACCATCTGCTGTCGTTCCTGTTCGATCACCAGGAACAGAGACAGTTCGTCTATGAGCACGTCTGGACGCCGGGCGATCTGATCCTGTGGGACAATCGCTCGGCGCTGCACGCGCGCACCGACTTCGACGGCGCGGAGCGCCGGCTGCTCCGCCGCGTCGCCGTGCTCGGCGAGCGACCTTATTGATCATAGGAAGCGGAGCTCCCGGATGCCTACGGTGAAGATGGTCGAGTATCGCGACGCCACGCCCGAAGTGCGGGCGGTGTTTGACGACATCATGGCGACGCGCAAGGTCGACTGGATCAACAACTTCTGGAAAGTGCTGGCGACGCATCCGCCGACGCTGAAGCGCACCTGGGAGAGCATCAAGCAGGTGATGGCGCCCGGAGCCCTCGACCCGCTCACCAAGGAGATGATCTACCTGGCCGTCAGCGTCACCAACGGCTGCGAATATTGCACGTACTCGCACACGGCGGGGGCGCGCAAGGCCGGCATGACCGATGCCATGCATGCCGAGCTGATGGCCGTCGTCGGCATGGCCAACGAGACCAACCGCCTGTCGGACGGATACAGGGTCGAGGTCGACGAGAGATTCAAGCCGGATACGGTTAAAACTTGAACTAACGCCCCTGCATAGTTGCGGCGGGAGACGCAGCGGGGGTTGCGCAGAGCCGTCGGGGAACAAATATAGTCGCCAGGGGCGCGAGCACGACGGGAGTCAGGTATGACCGAACGGCAGCGCACGATCCTCGTGGTCGATGATGACGAGGATGTCTTGTTCACGGCCCGCACATATCTCGAGGATCAAGGATACGAGGTGTTGCAGGCGACCAACGGGGCCGCCGGCCTCGAGCTTCTGAAAGGCGACACGAAGATCGACCTGCTGTTCACCGACATCGTCATGCCGGGCGGAATGGACGGCTTCGAGCTGGTGCGCCAGGCCAAACAGGTTCGGCCCAAGCTGCGCGTGCTCTATACGAGCGGCTTTTTCAAGGAAATGCCGGCGGTCGGGAGGGAGATGCATGGCGAGCTGCTGCCCAAGCCGTGGCGCTTCTCGCATCTCGACGAGGCCGTAAAGCGGGCCTTCCACTACCACTAGGGCGGGTGGCGCCCCGCCTCAGACCGTTGCGTCGGCCGGCTTCGGGGTCAGCACCCGGCTCGCCGGGAGGACGACCGCGACCGTCGTTCCTTCCCCCGGAACGCTATGGATGCGCAGCCGGCCGCCGTGCAGCTCGGTGAAGGCCTTCACCAGCGGCAGGCCGAGGCCGGTGCCCTGGCTCTTGCGGGCGAGGCTGTTGTCGATCTGGCGGAACGGCTGCAGGGCGAGCTCGATCTGCTCGCCCGACATCCCGATCCCGGTGTCCGCCACCGCGAGCTCGAAATGGCCTTCGGGCAGCAGGAACGCCGACACCGTGACGCGGCCGCTGGGCGGGGTGAACTTCACCGCATTGGTGAGGAGATTGAGCAGGATCTGCTTGATGCGGAGCTCGTCGGCGCGCAGCTGCGGCAGGTTGGCCGGGATCTGACAGACGACGTCGACGTCGGCGTCCCGGGCGCGGGCCGCGATCAGGCGCTGACACGCGGTGACGATGCCGGCGATCTCCACACCCTCTTCGCGCAGATCGAGCCGTCCGGCCTCGATCTTCGACATGTCGAGGATGTCGTTGATGATCTCGAGGAGATTACCGCCCGAGACGGTGATGTCTCCGGCGTATTCCTTGTATTGCCGGATGTTCAGCGGGCCGAACATCTCCTTGGCGATGATCTCGGCGAAGCCGATGATCGCGTTCAGCGGTGTGCGCAGCTCGTGGCTCATGTTGGCGAGGAACTCGGACTTGCTGCGGTTCGCCGATTCGGCAGCACCCTTGGCCTCGCGCAGGCGCTCCGCCGAGGCGATCTGTTCGGTAACGTCGCGCGACGTGCCGCGATAGCCGACGAAGCTGCCGCGCGCATTGAAGATCGGCTTGCCGTTCGCCAGCAGAAAGCGGATCAGCCCGTCCTGGGTCTTGATCCGATAGATGAAGTCTTTGAACGGCTCGTGCCGGTCCAAGGTGTTGTGATAGGCGGCCCATTTCGCGGGATTGGGGTCGGTGGGCGACGCCACGTCCTCGCGGGTCCGCCCGATGTAATGCGTGGCATCGGTCCCGCGATGCGGCGAGATATACGAGAACCGATGCTGCGCGTCGGTCTCCCAGTACCAGTCCGACGCCGTCTCGGTGAAGTCGCGAAACCGTTCCTCGCTGACGCGAACCGCCGCCTCCGACTTCTCACGCTCGGCGAGCTGCTTAAAATGCAGGCCGAAGATGTAGAGACCGAGCAGGGTCATCGCCATAAACGCCGCGGCCGCCACGCTGGCCGATTCGATCCCGACCCGCCTGAGGAAGGAATCGACGGGAACGTCGATGACCAGCGCGCCCATCACGTCGTTGAGGTGCCATGGCGCCGCCCCGGCCTGAATCTGGTTGTGGCAGTCGACGCAGCTCTGCTGGCTGGCGATGGACGGATAGGCGGTGCGGAAGACCGACTGCCCGCCGATGGTCACCCAGTTGGTGAGTGGCGAAGGCTTGGCGGCGCGCTGGAAGGCGTCGATGGCGCCCGCCATGTCGGCGTCGCTGGGCTGTGTCAGGATCTCGCGTCCGGGTGTGCCGACCATCACCAGGTGGAGCGTGTCGTCGCCGCTGCGCGACCGGTTGAACCGGTCGATGGCATGGGCGCGGAAGCTCGCCGGCACCGGCGCGCCCGCGACACCCTCGGCGTTGAACATCGCGCGCGCATCCGTGTACTCGGCGATGAACGCGTCCACGAGCTGCAGGGCGGTGAGCTTCTCTTCGGTCTTGTTGATCGCAAACCAGCTCAGGCTGGAATAGTAGAACCCGATTCCGATCGCGGCCGACAGGAGGGCGGCGAACAGGCTGAAGAACAGGAAGCCGCGACCGGCCTTCGAACGGAAAAAGCTTGGAAATTGGAGAGGTTGACGCACGGCGGCAGTCCTGGACACACCAGCACGATTGATCGGCGAGAGTGCCCTGGGATGTTAAAGAAGCGGTTAATAATTGCCGTCTGAAGGCCTCACGAGGCGGTGAAAGAGGCCCGTTCCCTGAGGCATTTGTGCCGAAAGCCCGAGATTTATCCGACCGCGGGTCAGGGGGTGACTTCCCACGGCCCCGCGGCCGTCTCGGCTTCGTCGCCGCCCGGCCACGGCGGCATGGTGACGCCTAAGGCAACGAGCGCCTCCGGACCGTCGCAGCGGAACTGGAACCGCGTTCCGACCGGAATGGTGAGCGAGACGCCCGGCCCGAGATCGACGATCTCCTCGTGATCGCCCGAGCGCCGCCACATCCGCCCACACCCCGACACGACGTACCAGAGCTCCTCGACCGAGCGATGAATGACGGGTTTCGAGACCGTCCCGGGCGGCAGTGAAAACGTGGCCATGCTCCCGCGCGGCAGGGCGCATAGGATGCGGACCTCGGAGCCATCCGGAGCGATCACGTCCGGGGCCGCGCTGATCCGCTTCGTCTCGAAGCGCATGGGCGCCGCGACGGGACGGTGGCGTTAAGCCTTCGGCACCGTCGCCTGCATCGAGGGCCGCTTCGCGAAGTCGTCATACCATTTGAAGAGCTTCGGGCGGCCGCCGCGGATGTCGCCGATCGGCTTGCGGAACTCGAACCACCCGAGCGCGCAGGCGACGGTGATCTGGCCGAGATTGATCGGCCCGGCCAGGAGATCGCTGTCGGACTCCAGCGTGTCCAGCCCCTCCGTCACCTTCTTCGCCTGGCCGGCGATCCATTCGCTCCACTGCTTCTCGGCCGGCCGCAGCATCTGCTCGTAGCGCGTCAGGATGCCCGCATCGAGCAGCCCGTCCCCGAGCGCCTGCAGCGCCAGGACTCGCCAGCGCTCGCCGCCGGACGGCGGAATGAGCTTGCGGCCGTCATGCAGGGAGTCGAGATATTCGCAGATCACCCTGGAATCGAAGAGGCTCTCGCCGCCGTCGGTCACCAAGGTGGGCACCTTCATCAGCGGATTGTCGTGCGCCAGCTCGGCGTTGGGCTTGATCGGCACCACCGTCGTCGGCACCTGCTGGATCTTCTTGTCGAGGCCGGTCTCGATGGCGGTGACGGTGACCTTGCGCACGAACGGCGACGCGGACGAGAAATAGAGCTTCATCGAATCTCCTCCCCGGAGCTGAGCTTAGAACTTGTCCTTGCGCGCCCGCACTTCGGCGAACACCGCCACCGGGTCGGCCGGCGGCAGGCCGACCGCGCGCGCCAGCGCCGGATCGGCCGCACGCAGAAACGGATTGGCCGCGCATTCCGACGCCAGGGTGGAGGGCAGGGTCGCCTTGCCCTGGGCGCGCAACGCATCGACCTCCGCCGCCCGCGCCTTGAGCGCTGGGTTGTCGGGATCGATCGCCAGCGCGAAGCGCGCGTTCGCCTGCGTGTATTCGTGGCCGCAATAGACATGCGTGTCGCCCGGCAGCCGCCGCAGCTTGGACAGCGAGGTCCACATCTGCTGCGGCGTGCCTTCGAACAGGCGGCCGCAGCCTAGCGAGAACAGCGTGTCGCCGGTGAACACAGCCTTTGCGCGCTCGAACCAGAAGGCGATATGACCGCGCGTGTGGCCGGGGATGTCGTAGACCCGCGCGGTCTCCTGGCCGAAATCGTAGGTCTCGCCTTCGGCCAAGGCGATATCGATGCCGGGAATGCGCGCCTTGTCCGCCGCCGGACCGACGATCGTGGCACCGGTGGCCCGCTTCAGCTCGAGATTGCCGCCGGTGTGATCGTTGTGATGATGCGTGTTCAGGATGTGCGTCAGCTTCCAGCCGAGCGCGTCGAGCTTGGCCTTGACCGGGGCGGCCTCGGATGGGTCGACGCAGGCCACGGCACCGGAAGCCGGCTCGCGCAGGAGCCACACGAAATTGTCGCGCAGACAGATGAGGTGATCGATTTGGAGGGGCATGGCTCCAGATTTAGACCACCGCGACGCCCTGGGAAAGCCCTCCCCCTGTAAATTATTCGTGGGGCCCCCGCGCGGTTGCTTGGTAACATCCGGCCGGCCATCGAAGGGCTATGCACATGATCGATGCGGCGATTGTCGGCCTCGGCTGGTGGGGCAAGAACCTCGTCAACGCGGTGCAGGGCAAGAGCGAGCGCCTGCGCTTCATCCGCGGCGTCAGCAAGGAGCCGGACAGCGTGCGCGAGTTCGCGTCGCGGCACGGGTTCGATCTCTCGACGGAGCTCAGCGAAGTCTTGGCCGATCCGAAGGTGAAGGCCGTGGTGCTGGCGACACCGCATTCGCTGCATGTCGACCAGGTCGTCGCGGCGGCGCGCTCCGGCAAGCCGGTGTTCTGCGAGAAACCGCTTGCCCTGAACCGGGCCGGTGCCGTGCGCGCGATCGAGGCGTGCGCCGAGGCGCGTGTCCCGCTGGGGCTCGGCGCCAACAAGCGCCTATGGTCGTCGATGCGCGAGTTGCGGAAGGTCGTGGCGAGCGGCGTGCTCGGCGAGATCCTCCATGTCGAGGGCCATTACAGCAACGAGAATTCGGGAACTCTGTTCTCGTCGTGGCGCGATTCGCCGGCCGAATCGCCGGGCGGCGGGATGACCGGCTCGGGGCTGCACGTCTTGGACGCGCTGGTCAATGTCGGCGGGCCGATCCGCAGGGTCGACGTGCGGCTGATGTTGCGCAAGCCCTCGCCCGATCCGCTCGACACGGTGTCCGGCTTGGTCGAGTTCAAGAGCCGCGTCACCGGCATGTTCGGCACGGTGCGCGCATCGCCTTTCTACTGGCGGGTCCACGTGTTCGGCCGCAAAGGCTCGGTCGAGGCGGTGGGCGAAACTGATCTGGTGCTCCGGCACTCGGGCGGAAAGGTCGAGCGGTCGAGCTTCGAACCGGTGGATACGCTGCGCGCCGAGCTCGACCGGTTCGCCGACGCCGCGGCTGGTGTTGCGCCGTTTTACATCCCGACGGCGGAGATGCTCAACACCGTCACCGCCTTCGAGGCGGTGATCAAGTCGATCGACACCGGAGCACCGGTCACTCTCGACTGAAGCGCGGCGCGGCGTTCAGGCCTTCGCCGCTCCCTTGTCCTTCAGCACGTCCATGGTCACGCGGTGCGCCTCGAGCGACGCGGGAATGCCGCAATAGATCGCAACGTGGAGCAGCACCTCGCGGATCTCCTCGGGCGTGCAGCCATTGGCCAGCGCGCCCCGCACGTGGACGCGCAGCTCGTCGGGCCGCGTCATCGCCGCGTTGATCGCCACCGTCACCAGGCTGCGGATCTTGCGCGGCAGATCCGGCCGGCTCCACAGATCGCCGTAGGCGTAGCTGTTGATCATGTTCGTCAGCGGCGCTCCGAACTCGCCAAGCGCCTGCATGCGCTTCTCCACCGTGTCGCTGCCGAACAGGTCCTTGCGCAGCTTCAGGCCGCGCTCGTACAGCTCTTTCGTGTCCATGATCCCTCCATGACGTGTGCGGTCACTATAGGGTGGGGCCGCAAAATTTGAAAAGCGCTTGCGCCGCCGGAGGCGACGCGAGACGCTAGTGGTGCCATGACCGAGCATTCGGACAAAGCCGATCCGATCGGCTTCATCGGCCTCGGCCTCATGGGAGCCGTGATGGCCAGGCGCCTTGCCGCGGCGGGGTTCAAGACCCTCGGCTTCGATATCGAGCCGGCGAAAGCGACGGCATTGCGCGAGCTTGGCCTCGAGCCGGCCGGATCGGTGGCCGATATCGCCCGGCGGTGCCGCCGGATCATCCTGGCGGTGTTCAGCACCGATCAGGTCGAAGAGGTGACGGACCAGCTGGCATCGGCGGGCTGCGCGGCCGGACCGCTCTTGGTTCTCTGCACGTCGACCTGCGATCCCGACCGCATCGCGGCTCTGGCGCCGCGCGTCGCCGAACGCGGCATCGTGTTTGTCGATGCGCCGGTCTCTGGCACCAGCGAGCAGGTGGCGAGGGGCGATGGGCTCGGTCTCACCGGCGGTGACCGCGCCGCGGTGGACGCGGCGGCCGACGTGCTGGACGCGCTGTTTCCCCGCCGCGTGCACATCGGTGCGCCGGGCGATGCGGGCAGGGCCAAGCTCGCGGTGAATCTGATTCTCGGCTTGAACCGGCTTGCGCTCGCCGAGGGTCTGGTCCTCGCCGAACGGCTTGGGCTCGACACACGCGCCTTCCTGGACGTGGCGAAGGCGTCGGCCGCGTATTCGCAGGTCATGGACGTGAAGGGCGAAAAGATGGTGGCCGGCAATTACGCGCCGCAGGGCCGTATCGCCCAGTCTCTGAAAGACGTCCACCTGATGCAGGATCAGGCGTCGCGTCGCGGTCAGGCCTTGCCGTTGACTCAAATTTACGCGGAGATTCTGGAGGCCTGTGTCCGCCAGGGCGAAGGCGATCGGGACAATTGCGCCGTGATCGAGGAGGTCCGCCGCCGCCGGGTTTGACATTCGACAATAAGAGAGCAGGGAGGAGACGATGAAGTTCCGGTTCGCGTTCGTCGCCGCGGTGGTGGTGGCGACGGCGCCCGCGCTGGCACCCGCCCAGGACCGCTACCCGTCGCGGCCGGTGACGATCGTCAATCCGAACGCGCCCGGCGGGCAGGTCGACCTCACCATGCGGCCGCTGGTGGCGCCGCTCGAACGGGCGCTGAAGCAGCCGATCGTGCTCGCCAATCGCCCGGGTGCCGCTGGCGCCATCGGCATCGCGCAGGTGGCACACGCCGCGCCGGACGGCTATACGCTGCTGGCGACATCGCCGGCGATCGATACCATTCCTTCGGTTGACAAGCTGCTCGGCCGCGAGCCGGCCTATACGGCCGATCAGCTCATTGGCATCGCGATGTTCAACCAGGATCCAACGGTGCTGGTCGTCCATCCCTCGCTGCCGGTGACCACCGCGCGCGAGTTCGTCGATTACGCGCGTGCCCATAAAGGCGAGATCGTGGTGTCGTCGTCGGGCGCCTACGGCGCCACGCATCTCCCGATGGCGATGCTGGAACTCGCCGAAAACCTGCGCTTCCGCAACCTGACCACGCCCGGCGGCGGGCCGGCCTTGATCGCGCTGCTCGGCGGCAACGCGCAGGCCTATGCGGCCCCGCCCGGGGTCGCGGCGCCGCACATCCAGGCGGGCAAGATCAAGGTGCTGGCACATTGGGGGACCGGGCGCATGGCGCAGTTCCCCGACGTGCCGTCGTTCCGAGAGGTCGGCGTCAATGTCGAGTACTGGTTCTGGATCGGGATGTTCGCGCCGGCCAAGACGCCGCCCGCGATCCTGCAACGGATTCACGCGGCGCTGCGCGAGGCGATCAAGGATCCCGAGTTCACCACCGCGATGGAGAAGATCAATCTGCCGGTCGTCTACCGCGACGGCGACGAGTTCAACGCCTGGTGGCGCGAGGACCTGAAGCGCCTCACTGCGACAATTCAGGGCATCGGCAAGATCGAGGATGGGAAATGAGCAAGCCGCACGGCGCCGTTCGACAAACTCAGTCGCCGGCTTCTTCGTAACGCGTTACGCTGTCACGCGTCACGGTACGATGGAGGAGGGGATGGCCGCGGCGGAACGGATGAGGGCGATGCGCGAACGCCGGCGCCGGCAGGGCCTGCGCGAGTTGCGCCTCTTCGTGCCCGATGCGCGCTCGAGCGCTGTCCGGCGGCGCTTGGCACGACAGGTCGCCCGGCTACGTCAGGATAGCGAGCGGGTGACGCTGGACTGGATCGAAACGGTCTCCGAGTTCGATAGCAATGAGACGAGGTGATGTGGTCGTCGTGGCGGCGGCCGGTTACTATGGCAAGCCGCTGCCGGCGGTCATCGTCCAGACTGATGCGCTTCCGGGCAACCACGCATCGGTGGTGGTTTGTCCCATGACGTCTGACGTTGTGGACGCTCCCGATTTCCGTGTCACGGTCGATCCGACGCCGGAGAACGGCTTGCGAACCAGATCGCAGGTGATGGCCGACAAGCCAGTCACGACACGGCGCGGGCGGATTGGCCGCCCAATCGGCCGCCTCGGTATTGAGGAAATGGCGCGGCTCAATGTGGCGTTGGCATTCGTCTTGGGGTTTTCGGACTAGGCGAGTCAAGGCCAGCGCAGGCCAATTCTTCAGATCTCGGCGACGCAACGCCGCGGTCACGCATCCGCGGCACGGCCGGTGAGGCGCCGCCAGAGGCGCAGGATCGGCAGGCGCTCCGCCTCCGGCTCGACCTCGAGGCCGACCTTGGTGATCCGGTCCTTGTGCAGCTCGCGCACCACGAGCTCGATGTCGCCGATCTTGACGCGGTCGCCGACCACGACGCTGTCGTCCAGCCGCATGTTCATGAAATCGGCGAGCGTGCGGTCGTAGTACACGGGCTCGAACGGCACGCCGTACATGTTGCACACCTGGCCGAGCCGCACCGTGGCGTCGAGCACGAATTCGCCGAGCTCGGGTGCGGTGATGCGTGGCCGCCGGCGTGCCGGCGTCGAAAACAGGGTGTCGAATACGATCATCTGCTCGGGCGGGACGAGGGCGATCACGTAGTCGTCGACGTGCAGGCGCTCGAGAGTCTCCCGGTCCATCAGGGCCCCGTCGCGGATAACGGCGATGATGCGGCTGCGCTGCGGCAGCGCCAGCTTCGCGTACGCGTGCAGCAGCGCCGGGCTCGCGGGGGCGACCCGCCAGCCGGCCGCGTCGCGGTCGACGGACGCCGGCAGCTCGATCTCGTGGCGGGCCGGCGCTTCGGGGGCTGGCGGCAGTACCAGGCCCAGGAGGCGCGCCGCCGGCGCGACGGTCCAGCCCTGGATCAGCAGCGATGACAGCACGACGACGAAGGCGATGTTGAAATACTGCGTGCCGTTCGAAAGCCCGGCGATCACGGGGATCGACGCCAGGAAGATGGGCACCGCGCCGCGCAACCCGACCCAGGCCATGAACGCCTTTTCGCGCCAAGTGAAGCGGAACGGCACCAGGCTCAGCCACACCGCCAGCGGGCGCGCCACCAGGATGAGGGCGAGGCCGAGCACGACGGTCCCGCTGAGCCCCTCCAGCAGGTCTTTGGGCGTCACCAGGAGTCCCAGCATCAGGAACATCACGATCTGGGCCAGCCAGGCGAGGCCGTCGTGGAAGCGGCTGATCACCGCGTGCGCGCGGTGGCGGTGATTGCCGAGGATGAGGCCGGCGAGATAGACGGCGAGGAAGCCGCTCGCGTCGACCGATTGGGCGCCGGCGAAGATGATCAAGGCGCCGGACGCGGCGAGGATCGGGTACAGCCCGCCGGCGATCTCCACGCGGTTGATCAGGGCCACCAGCGCGTAGCCTCCGGCGATCCCGATCAGGGCGCCGCCGCCCATTTCGCGGACGAAATCGACGGCGAGCTGCCAGGACGGCGGGACATTCGGATGCAGCAGCAGATCGACGGCGGCGACGGCGAGGAAGATCGCCATCGGATCGTTGGCGCCGGATTCGACTTCGAGCGTGGCGCTCACCCGGCGGCCGATCTCGGTGCCGCGCGCATGCAGCAGCAGAAACACCGCGGCTGCGTCGGTGGGGGCCACGGTGGCGCCGACCAGGAAGCCTTCGAGCGGCCGCATGTTCAGCGCGTAGACCGCCACCGCCGCGGCGACGACCGCGGTCACGATGACGCCGATCGTGGCCAGGCTGAGGGCCGGCCACAGCGCGATCCGGAACACCTGCCGGGGCGTGCGCAAGCCGCCGTCGAACAGGACGATCGCCAGCGCGATGCTGCCGACGACATAGGTCACGTGGAAATTGCTGAACGGGATGCCGCCCGGCCCATTTTCGCCGGCCAGCATACCGAGCGCGAGAAACACCAGCAGCAGCGGCGCCCCCAGCCGCGACGAGAACATCCCGGCGATGATGCTGAGCGCCACCAGCCCCGCCCCGATCAGGATGAATTCGTTGCCGAACTGCACGCCGCAACTCCGTTGGACGCGCCCACCATACAAGTGCCAGGCCGGCAGCGATAGAAGGCAGGTTGTGGTAAATTGCCTCAAGGCCCCGGAATTCCAGGGGATTTCGGATCGCTAGGAGTGGCCGGCGAGATGTGGACGGACGTTGTCGATCTGCGCGATTTCTACGCCACCGCCTTGGGCCGTACGGCCCAGCGCGGCATTCGCCGGCGCTTGCGCGAGATGTGGCCCGACATCCAGGGGCAGCGGCTGCTGGGCCTGGGCTACGCCACACCGTTCCTGCGGCCCTTCCTGGCCGACGCCGAGCGGGTGCTGGCGATGATGCCGGAGGGACAGGGGGTGCTGCCCTGGCCGCCGGAAGGGCCGAACGTCAGCTGCCTGGTCGCCGAGAACGAGCTGCCGCTGCCCGACGTCTCGATCGACCGCGTGCTCCTGGTCCACGCGCTCGAGCACAGCGAATCGCTGCGCCCCTTCCTGCGCGAGATCTGGCGGGTGATGGCCGGCGGCGGGCGTCTGATCGTCGTCGCCCCCAACCGGCGCGGCTTATGGGCGCGTTTCGAGCGGACACCCTTCGGCCTGGGGCAGCCCTACACGGCCACCCAGATGTCGCGCCTGCTGCGCGACAATTTGTTCACGCCCCTAGCCACGCGGTGGGCGCTGTTCACGCCGCCGTTCGCGTCCAGGCTGTGGCTGTCCTCGGCCGGCGCGTGGGAGCGCATCGGCGAGCGGTGGCTGAACCGGGTCGCCGGCGTGGTGATGATCGAGGCCAGCAAGCAGCTCTACGCGCCGACCGTGCTGCGGGTACCCGCCAAGGCCGAGCTGCGCCGCCGCCCGCAGACCGTCATCGGCCATCCGGCGGGGGGATGACAGCTCTTTTTCTCGTCATGGCCGGGCGCCGGGTCCCGCCATAGGCCGGCCCGAGGACAAGCTTCACGTCCCGGCGATCCACGTGGTGCTGCAAATCTGAAACGCTCGTGATGCGTCACGACGCGACGAAGAGGCCCTGCTCGCCTGGCGACCTAAGCCGCGTGGTGGACCTCGGCGCGCACTTTGTCGCCGAGCTCGATCTCTACTTTACGCAGATCATAGGCCTGCTGCATCGCAAGCCAGAGTCGCGCGCCGGTCCCAAGCGCAGTACCGATCCGCAGCGCCGTCTCCGGCGTGATCGCGCGCTTGCCGGCGACGATCTCCTGAATCCGTTGCGGGGGCACGCGGAGCCGCAATGCGAAGGCGGCGGCACTCAGGCCTCTTGCCTCAAGTTCTTCCTTGAGGATCAGACCCGGGTGAACCTCATGGAATTTCTTGGTCTCGCCCATCTCGTGCCTCAATGATAATCGACGATCTCGACGTTGTACGCGTCGCCCTTCCTGAACTCGAACACAAGACGCCAGGGCCCATTTATCGTCATCGCCCATTGGCCCCTGCGACTTCCCTTGAGTTTGTGCAGGCCTATCGACGCGAGAGGTGGAATCTCGTCCAGCGAATGCATCGCATCCAGGAGCTGCAGGCGGGCCATCGCCTTGTCCACGTCGAGTCCGGAAAACCGACCCTTGCCGTCTTCGGCAAAGCGCCGCGTGGCGGCGCCCTTCCAGCTCTTTATCACGCGCTAAGCATGCCATGTCTAACATGTCATGTCAAGTATGTTAAGGCTCGCCGGACCGAGCACCGCTGGCTTTGAATGATTCCAGCTACCGCCGCTTGACGACGAAGAGGCCCTGCTCGCCCAGCAGATTGGCGAGGAAGCCGGGGGCGCGCAGGTTGCGCGGCCGGCCGCGGCGGTCGAGCACCATGGCCTGCTCGATATGGATGCCGAGATCGTCGCACAGCTCGACGAAGTCGGTGATCGTGCACAGATGGATGTTCGGCGTCTCGTACCACGCCGAATCCAGTGAATCGGTGACCGGCATCCGGCCGCGCGCGAGCAGCGCCAGCCGGATGTGCCAGACACCAAAATTCGGGAACGACACGATGGCGCGGTGGCCGATCCGCACCACCTCGCCAAGCACCACCTTGGGGTCGAACGTCGCCTGCAGGGTCTGCGACAGGATGACGTAGTCGAAGGCGCCGGACGGGTAGTCGCGCAGATCGGTCTCGGCGTCACCCTGGATCACCGACAATCCCTGGCGGACGCAGGCGTTGACGCCGGCCTGGCTCCATTCGATGCCGCGGCCGTCGACGTCCTTGTTGTGGACCAGCCAGTCGAGCAGCGCGCCGTCGCCGCAGCCGACGTCGAGCACCCGGCTGCCGGTGTCGACCATGTCGGCGATGAATTGCAGATCGACGCGGATATTGGCGCGCGGCCGCGTGGCGGCGGTGACGGCGGCGATGTTCACGGGCGGATCACGCGACCGGCAGGCCGCGATGTTCGGCGCAGCCGTTCAGGAACCCGGATACGGTGGCGAAGAATTCCGGCTCGTCGAGCAGGAATGCGTCGTGGCCTTTGTCGGTGCTGACCTCGACGAAGCTCACGTTGGCGGCCGCCGCGTTTAGCGCATGGACCAGCGCCCGGCTCTCGGGGGTCGGAAACAGCCAGTCGCTCGTGAAGGAGACGACGCAGAACCGCGTCTTGGTGCCGCGGAACGCATTCACGAGTGCGCCGTCATGTTCGGCCGCGAGGTCGAAATAGTCCATCGCGCGGGTGATGTAGAGGTACGAGTTGGCGTCGAAGCGCTCGACGAAGGTCGAGCCTTGGTGGCGCAGATAGCTCTCGACCTGGAAATCGGCGTCGAAGCCGTAGGAGACGCGGTCGCGGTCCTGCAGCGAGCGGCCGAATTTGCGATGCAGCGCCGGCTCCGACAGATAAGTGATGTGCGCCGCCATGCGGGCGACCGCGAGCCCGCGCTCCGGCCGCTTGCTGGCGCGCTGGTACTCGCCCTGGCACCAGTCGGGATCGGCGATGATGGCCTGCCGGCCGACCTCGTGGAACGCGATGTTCTGCGCCGAGTGGCGGGCGGCACAGGCGATCGGGACCGCGCTGAACACCCGCTCCGGATAGGCGGAAGCCCATTGCAGCACCTGCATGCCACCCATCGAGCCGCCGACGACGCAAAACAGGCTCTTGATGCCGAGATGGTCGATCACCCGCAGCTGGGCGCGCACCATGTCGCCGACGGTGATCACCGGGAAGGTGAGGCCCCACGGCTGGCCGGTCTCGGGATTGGTGTTGGCCGGGCCGGTCGTGCCCATGCAGCCGCCGAGCACGTTGACGCAGATCACGCAGTAACGGTCGGTGTCGAGCGTCAGGCCCGGGCCGACGAAATGTTCCCACCATCCGGGCTTGCCGGTCACCGGATGAGTCTCGGCGACGAACTGGTCGCCGGTCAGCGCGTGGCACACCAGGATCGCGTTCGACTTGTCGGCGTTGAGCGCGCCGTAGGTCTGGTAGGCGATGGTGAACGGGCCGAGCGAGGCGCCGCAGTCGAGTGGCAGCGGGTCGAGGGCCGAGAAATCGAGTCGCCGGCCGGGCAGCACGATGCCATTGCCGACCGGCGCCGTCGGTGGCAGGCCCGAGCGCGGCTCGGACGCCGACATCTGATGCTGTTGCAGGTTGGCCATGATCGGCCGGCACCATGCATCACCGGGTCGCGGGTTGCAATAGTGAGCGGGGCGGCGACTCGACGTCGAAAACGGGCGCCGCCACAGGCCTTTAGCATGAGCGAGCCGATACTGCGGAAGCTTTGATTTTACGGGGGTTCCCGGTTATCCATACGGGCCCTTGTCCCACCGTCCCACGCTTGGCGTCCATGGCTGCCCTTCAACCTGCGGTTCGTCCGCTCGATCCTTCGCTCGATGCGCTGCGGCGCGAGATCGATTCGATCGACGACACCATGCGCGATCTGCTCGCCCGGCGGGCCGAGATCGCGCTCGCGGTCGCCAAAGCCAAGGCGCGCCAGGGCGGCTCCGGCGCGCCGCTGTTCCGGCCCGGCCGCGAGGCCGAGATCATGCGCCGCCTGATCGGCCACAGCCGGCCGCCGCTGTCCGCCGCCCTGGTCTATCGCGTGTGGCGCGACATCATAGTGGCCTCGACCTGCTTGCAGGGGCCGTTCAGCGTTGCGGTCGCGGCCAAGCGGCAGGATCTCGCGCGCGAGCATTTCGGGGACCGCGTGCTGCGCCCGGTGGGCTCGGTCGCCGCGGTGCTGTCCGCCGTCGCCAAAGGGCGCGGGACGGTCGGCGTGGTGCCGATGCCCGGCCGGCCGGCGGACGGCAGATGGTGGCTGAGTTTGGCCAAGGGCCTCACGATCGTCGGCGGCCTGCCGTTCCTCACGACGTCCGAGCGCCGCAAGCCGGGTGAGTGCGCGGTGATCATCGGGCGCCGGAATTTCGAGCCGTCGGGCGATGACATTTTCTTCCTGCGGGTCGAGAGCGAGCGCCGCGAGGTGGCACCGCTCGGCTTGCGGTCGTCGACCGTTCTGGCGTCGGTCCGGCGCGGCCGCCGCTGGCTTCAGCTCGTCGAAACCGCTATGTCGTTCGAAGAAGCGGCGAAGCTCGGCACCGGCCGGACGGTCCGGCTTCTCGGCGGCTATGCCCGGCCGATCGTGCTGCCGTCTGCGTCGCTAACGTGAACCCCCTCCCGTGAGCATACGTGCCGTGAGTCTCCGCCCATGACTTCGCCGCAGCCGCGTCCCGGCATCCTGAAGATCGAGCCCTATGTCGGCGGGAAGTCGTCGCTGCCCGGGCATGCCAAGACGATCAAGCTGTCGTCGAACGAGAGCGCGCTGGGGCCGAGCCCGAAGGCGATCGCCGCGCTCAGCGCCGCCGCCGCCGACATGCACCGCTATCCGGACGGCGGGTCGATCGATCTGCGCGCCGCCATCGCCAAGCGCTTCGGCTTGAACGTCGAGCGCATCGTCTGCGGCACCGGGTCGGACGAGCTGATCGCGTTGATGTGCCGCGCCTATGCCGGTCCCGGCGATGAAGTGCTGTACAGCCAGTACGGCTTCGTGATGTACCCGATCGCGGCCCTGTCGGTGGGTGCTGCGCCGGTCATCGCGCCGGAAAAGGACTACCGGGCCGATGTGGATGCGCTGCTCGCCAAGGCGAACCCGCGCACGAAGCTGTGCTTCATCGCCAATCCGAACAACCCGACCGGCACTTATCTCACCGTGGCCGAGATGAAGCGCCTGCGCGACGGCCTGCCCGCGGGCTGCGTGCTGGTGATCGATGCCGCGTATTCCGAGTACGTGACGCGCAACGACTATTCGGCCGGAACCGACCTGGCCGAGAGCCGCGACGATGTCGTCATGCTGCGCACCTTCTCGAAGCTGTTCGCGATGGGCGGCATGCGGATCGGCTGGGCCTACTGCCCGCCGGCGATCGTCGACGTGCTGCACCGCATCCGCGGCGTGTTCAACATCGCCGGCCCGGCGCAGGCGGCCGGAATCGCCGCACTCGAGGACCTGGCGCACCAGGATCGGAGCCGGGCGCATAACGACATGTGGCTGCCGTGGTTCATGCAGGAGCTCCGGGCGCTCGGGCTCGAGATCGTGCCGAGCGTGGCCAACTTCGTGCTGATCAAGTTCCCCAAGACCGGCCCGAAGACCGCGGCCGCGGCGAACGCGTTCCTGAATGCGCGGGGCATCATTCCGCGCGCGGTCGGCAATTACGGCCTGCCGCATCACCTCAGGATCACCATCGGAACCGAGCCCGAGCTGCGCGCGGTCATCGCAGCGCTTGCGGACTTCGTGAAATGACGGGCGGCAAGAGCCGCCGCACCGGCAGCGCTCCGTTCGACCGCGTCGCCATCATCGGCCTGGGGCTGATCGGCTCATCCTTGGCGCGGGCACTCCGGCGGGAGAAGCTGGCCCGCCGCATCGTCGGCTGCGACGCCAGCCCCGGCGTGCGCGCCGTGGCGAAGAAGCTGCACCTCGCCGATACGCTGGTGTCGGATGCGGGTGCCGCCGTCGTCGGCGCCGACCTCGTGGTGGTGGCGGTTCCGCAGTCCGCTTACGCGGCGGTGGGTGCCGCGATGGCCGACCGGCTGAAGCGCGGCGCCATCGTGACTGACGTCGGCTCGGTCAAGCAGGCGGCCATCCAGGCGCTCGCTCCCCGGCTGCCGCCGGAAACACCCTTCGTCCCCGGCCATCCGCTTGCCGGCACCGAGAATTCCGGCCCGGCCGCCGGCTTTGCCGAGCTGTTCGCCGGCCGCTGGTGCATCCTGACTCCGCTGTCCGGAACGCCGGCGCCGGCGGTGGCCAAGGTGCGCGAGATGTGGCGGCGCTGCGGCATGCATGTCGAGACGATGGACGCCGCCCATCACGACCGCGTGCTGGCGATCACCAGTCACGTGCCGCATCTGATCGCCTACACCATCGTCGACACCGTAGCCGCGCTGGAATCGCGGATGAAGGGGGAGGTCATCAAGTTCGCCGCCAGCGGGTTTCGCGACTTCACCCGCGTCGCCGCCTCGGACCCCGTGATGTGGCGCGACATCTTCCTAGCCAACAAGGAGGCCGTGCTCGAGATGATGGGCCGCCTCTACGAGGACATCGCCCTGCTGCAGAAGGCGATCCGCAACGACGACGGCAAGCTCCTGCACCGCGTCTTCACCCGCTCGCGCCGCATCCGCCGCTCGATCGTCCAGGCGAAGCAGGACTGACGCCGAGCCTCCACCCCTCACCCCCTCCCGGGGTGCCGGGGGCTTCGCCCCCGGAAAAAGATTCCGGGCGCTCGCGACCTCTCCCGCAAGGGGAGAGGTTAACATGGGAGCGCGTCATCTCACCCTCTCCCCTTGTGGGAGAGGGTGGACGCGAAGCGTCCGGGTGAGGGGTTCTACTCGAAATTCAACGCCGGGATCGGCAACAGCGGGAAGCCGGCGACGAACACCCGGCCGTCCTGGGCGCTGAGCGGGATCTGCACCTCGTTGACGCCGCCCGGGTTCTGCCGCGCCAGCGCGTTCAGCGCGATCTTGGCGGCGGCGGCCTGCATCGGCTTTACCTCGCCGAGATTGACCAGGAGATCGATCGTCTCGTTATAGCCGCGCCAGCGCGCGGTGAACGCGCCGAGCAGCCGGTTGTCCGCGTCGAGCGCCAGCGTCCCGCTGCCGTCGGCGTCGACCGGCCCCCACTTGAGGGCGAGGCGATTGATCTCGACGGTGCCGCCGTCGTCGCGCCAGACCGACACCGAGCTGGCGAGATTGCCGGCCGGCAGGCGCCCTTTGAACGCGAGATCAACCTCCGCATGGGCGATCTGCGGGCCGAGGACCGCCGCCGGCGCCCGCGACAGCTGGACATTGTCCAAGGCCAAGGCGAGGTCGAACGTGTCCTTCTCATGATCCGGCTCGCCGCGATGCAGCTCCGCGTGGCCGTTCAGGTGTCCGGCGCGCGCCGTTTGTCCGGTCGTTGCCCGGACCACGGTGACATCCGTGAAATCGAGGTTGAGCTGGTCCAGGCGTCCGCGATTGTCGAGCCCGGCGCGGCCGAGCGGGCGGTCCGCATTGACTGTCCACGCCTCGGCCACATCGCCGCGTCCCGCTGCGAACCGATGGTCCCCCGGAAAGCGAAGGGGAACGTCGCGCCCAGACCACGGGATCACGTCCGCCTCGACCGCCTCGCCGACCCAACTCCAGCCGGTCGGCCCGGCGCCCGCCAGGTGGGGGTGCACGATCGTGACGTGCCACTTCAGCGGGAACCCGTTGATGCGGATCTGGTCGTACTCGACGGTCAGGCCCTCGGCGCGGCGGCCTTCCGCCCAACCGGCGATGCGGTCGCGCAAGCCATCGGCCAGCCGCTCCCAGGCAAGGACCCAGCCGCCGGCGGCGACGATCACCACGACGATCAGGAGCGGAAGGGCATAGCGGCGGCGCATGGGCTCTTATAGTTAAACGGTGAAACCTGTTGAATCCTGCGGCGGAAGGCGATGCCGCCGCAGCCGGCCGCGCCCGCAATCCCCCTCAACAGAGTACAGCACCGTCGTCCGGGCGGCCGTGACCGGTATCACAGCGGCGCCGACGAGATCTGCAAAATATTTGAGCCAGCGCATACAAAAACGAGCCTATCCGGGCACTACTCGGGCCGTTATGCTCGATTTTTTCAGCCGTTCCCGCCTCCCATGCCGCGCGACGATTCCGTCATCCCCGCGTCTTATGCGCCGTCTTTCGCCTGGACCGCCGTGGCGCCGGCGGTGTTCGTGGTGCTGTGGTCGACCGGGTTCGTCGCCGCCAAGGCGGGGCTGCCCTACGCCGAGCCGCTGACGTTCCTCACCGCCCGCTTCGGCATCGTCGCGGTTGCCATGCTGATCGCCGCCTTCGCGATCCGCGCCGCGTGGCCGAAGGGCATCATGATCGCCCACATCGCCGTGGTCGGGCTCTTGATGCACGCCTCCTATCTCGGCGGCGTCTTCACGGCGCTGCATCTGGGCATGCCGGCCGGGCTCGTCGCCTTGGTTGTCGGCCTGCAGCCGATTCTGACCGCGGTCGCGGTCGGGCCGCTGCTCGGCGAGCGGGTGAGCCTGCGTCAGTGGCTGGGCTTCGCCCTCGGGTTCGGTGGGGCGGCGCTGGTGCTGGGCGAGCGTTACAGCTTTGCCGGCGGCACGACCGGGCTTGCCGCACCGGCGTTGGCGGTGTGGGGCCTGATCGGCATCAGTGCCGGGACGCTGTACCAGAAGCGCTTTTGCGAGCACGCCAATCTGTGGACGGGTGCGGTCATTCAATATACCGCCGCGGCGGTGCCGACCGCGATTGCCGCGGCCGCATTCGAGACCATGCACATCACCTGGGCGCCGCCGTTCGTCTGGGCCATGCTCTGGCTGGTCGTGGTCCTGTCCGGCGGCACGGTGAGCCTGTTGTATCTGCTGATCCGCCGCGGCGCCGTCTCCAAGCTCGCCAGCCTGTTCTTCCTCATCCCGCCGACCACCGCGCTGATCGCCTGGGCGATGTTCGGCGAGCATCTCGGCCCGACGGCACTCGCCGGCATGGCGGTGGCGGCCGTCGGTGTGGCGCTCGTGCAGAGGGGGTGACGATGCCGCGCGCGATGCCAGGAGTGCGCCGCGCCAATGGCGATACCGGGGATCGGCCGCTGCCCAACGGGCGGGATCTCTGGATCTTCGCCTACGGCTCGCTGATGTGGGACCCCGGCTTCCCCTTCGAGGAGGCGCGGCCGGCGCTGCTGCGCGGCTATCACCGCTCATTTTGCGTGTACTCGCATCGCTACCGCGGCACGCCTGACCGGCCGGGCCTCGTGCTGGGTCTCGATTCCGGCGGTGCTTGCCGCGGCATCGCCTATCGCGTCGCGTCGCACAACGTGAAGCGGGTGATGGCCTATCTGTGGCGGCGCGAAATGACCGGCCGCACCTACACCTGCCGCGAGGTCAGGATCCATCTCGCCGGCCACACCGTGCGGGCGCGCGCCTTCGTGGTCCGGCGCGACCATCCCCAATACGCCCCCGACCTGTCGGTCGCGCGCACGGTCGAGCTCGTCTGCCAGGGCAAAGGCATGCGCGGCGCCTGCCTCACCTATCTCGAAAACACGGTCCGCCATCTCGACGAGCTCGGCATCCCCGACCGCCGGCTGCACGCGATCCTCAAACGCGCCGAAGCCCGCCTGCGCCGCGTCCGGCCGGTGATCGCCTCGCGGTTTCATTAAGTAGCCGCCTCTCTTAATTCCGTCATCGCCCGCTTCATGCGGGCGGTCCATCCGGATGGATGCCCCGCCTCCGCGGGGCATGGCGATAAGGCTTGTTACGGAAACATCTTGTCGAGGTGCCGCTTCGTCGCGTCGCGCATCAGGCCGTGGTCGATGCGCGCCGGGTCGCTGAAGAAGGCCTCGGCCATCCGCCGGTCGTTGACGGTCGTCGCCAGCAGGTCGAGAGCGCCGGCGGTGTCGGTGATGTTGTCGGCGTGGATCAGCCGCGTGTCGACCGCGTCGGGCCCGAGCAGCCGGACGAAATAATCGTAGGGCGGATGGCGCTCGCGCGGCCGGCCCAGTCCGAGCACCACGACGTAAACCCGCGACCATTCGTCGGGGCCGAGTTCCGAGCGCCAGAGCTTCACCGTCTTGTCGAGACTGGCCAGCTCCGCCTGGGCCGCGTCGTAGAGATCGCCGCTCAAGATCGGGCCGACGTCGTCGGCGTAGGCGCGGAGATCGGCGGTGCTGACGCGGCGCGCGGCTTGGATGCGGTCCATGAAGTCGAGCGACGCCGACAGCATCCGGCGCTGCCGCTTCGCATCATCCCAGTGCAGGCCAATCTCGCCGATCTCCGGCAGCAACTCGGCCAGCTGTCCCCGATACGCCGCGAGATCGGCGTGCCAGGCGGCGAAGTCGTTTTTGTCGGCGTGCGGCTCGACCAGGGAGTAAAGGCCCATCGCCGCGTGCGCGATCGATTTCAGCTGCCGGTAGCGGTCGGGGAGATAGACCTCGCGGCGTTGCTCGTCGCCGCGGACCAGGACCAGCGCATCCGGCTCGACGACGATGATCGGGCCCAATCCGGCGAGCGTGGCCGTCTTCGCCTTGGCGTAATGGGCGCGCGCGAGCGTGTTGAGGGCGGCAAGCTTGTCATCGACCGTGGACGGGTCGGCCACCGCACTCCCCGTCAGGCAAACCAGGGTGGCGCAGGCCAGGGCCAGGCCGGAGAGAAATCCGCCCACCTTCAGCGATCGGAACAGCCAGCGCATGCCTGCCTCCTCATCGTCGGCCCGGAGCCCGCCGGTCCCCGGCACCCGCAAAAATGCGACATCCGATACCGTTGACGCGGGCTGGACCTATGTTAAAGCTTTCGCGAACTGTGTCAGGGTCACGTTTCGGGGAGGGGAAATCATGCGGAGTGTATGGGCCGGCGCGTGCGCCGGGCTTATGGCCGGCGTCGCCGTTCTGGCCGCCGCCGGAGCGCGGGCGGAATCGGCGCTCGAGCGCGGCACCTATCTGATGAAGAGCGTCGTCGCCTGCGGCAACTGCCATACGCCGAAGGGGCCGGGCGGCGAGGTGCCAGGCATGGAGCTCGCCGGCGGTTTCAAGGTCACCGGTGACGAATTCACCGCCATCGTCCCGAACATCACGCCCGATCCCGAAACCGGCATCGGCAACTGGACCGACGCGCAGATCATCACCGCGATCCGGGATGGCAAGCGGCCGGACGGCACCATCATCGGGCCGCCGATGCCGATGGGCATGTATCGCCACATGTCGGACAGCGACGTGAAGGCGATCGTCGTCTATCTGCGCCAGGTCAAACCGGTGAAGAATGTCGTGGCGAAATCCGAATATCGGATGCCGCTTCCGGCCTCGTATGGCCCGCCCGTCACGTCGGTTCCCGACGTGAACCGCAACGACAAGATTGCCTACGGCGGATATCTCGCCGGGCCGCTGGGCCACTGCATGGAATGCCATACCAAGATGGAAAAAGGTGTGCCCGATCTCGCGCATCGCGCCGGTGCGGGCGGCAACAAGTTCGAAGGGCCGTTCGGCGTGTCCGTGTCGCGCAACCTGACGCCCGATCCGGTGCACGGCATCGGCAAGTGGACCGTGGCCGACTTCAAGACGACGCTGTCGACCGGTGTACGGCCGAACGGCGAGCGGCTCAAGCCGCCGATGGGCTTCGGCTACTACAAGAACATCTCGGACGACGACTTCGCCGCGATGTGGACCTACCTCAGGTCGCTGAAGGCGCTCGAAGGGCCGTAACGCGCAACGCCGTTCTAGCTCAGCAGCGAGACCTTGCCGGTGCCGAGCTCGTAATAGCCGGCGACGACCTTGATCTTGTTCTCCTTCGCAAGGCCGGCGATGACCGGCGAAGCTTCGCGCAGCAGGCCGGCGTGATATTTGGCGTTCGCCTTGATCGCCGCCTCGAGGTCTGGTCCGGCCTGGTTGACCGCCGGGCGGATGCTGGCGTAGAGCGCGCTGATCTGCCCCGGCACCGGCTTGCCGTCGATGGTTGCCTTGACGGCCCCGCAGCTGCCATGGCCCAGGACCATGATCACCTTCGTGCCGAGCACCGCCGCACCATATTCCAGGCTCGCGATGATCTCCGGGGTGGACACGTTGCCGGCCACACGGCAGACGAACAGATGCCCGATGGTCTGGTCGAACAACAGCTCGACCGGGACACGTGAATCGGCGCAGGACAGCACCGCCGCGAACGGCTCCTGCTTTTCGGCCGCTTTCGCGTGCAGAATCTCGAGATCGTGCTGGGGTGCGGTCATGCGCTCTTGGATGTAGCGCTGGTTGCCGTCCATCAGCTCCTTGAGTGCTGCGTCCGGCGTGAGCGGCGCTTGCGCCAGAGCGCGGCGCGGCGCGATGACGGCGGCGGCTGACGCGGCGATGCCCGCGAGGGCCGCAGCCGCTGTCGCGGTGCGGAGAAAATGGCGCCGAGCGCCGCTGTGGTCCATCCCGCAGTTACAAATGTGGTCGAGGGCTTTGATCGTGTTCGGTGGAACAGCCATGGCAGCCCCTTTCCGCGTCCGGTCGCCGGCACTCGCTCATACTGCGCCGCCCGGTTGTACCCGTCAAACGAGCGCACAAGGCCGCCGACGCCGGTCCCACGGTCGGAGCTCAGGCCCAAGTCTGTTGCCGAGCCTGGATGAGATGACGGCGGCGGTTTGACGTCGGCAGAGAGTCGGCCTTACGATACTTGCAAACGCAAGGGAGGACGCCGTGCTGACCGAGCCGGTCACTGCGAAGCTTACCGTTGGGGCGCTTTCGATCGAGCTCATCGATCGCGGGCGCGGCCGGCCGATCGTCTTTCTTCATCCCGGCGACGGGCTCGATCCGCAGGCCCCGGTGCTGGATCGCCTGGCGGCGCGCGGCCGGCTGATCGCGCCGTATCATCCCGGCTTCGGCCATTCCGATCTGCCGGGTGACTACAACTCGGTCGACGACCTCGCCTATTTCTACCTCGACCTGTTCGACCAGCTCGACATCTCCGACGCGGTGCTGGTCGGCGTGTCGCTCGGCGGCTGGATCGCGGCGGAGATCGCGGTCCGCAGCACCGCCCGGATCAGCCAGCTGGTGCTCGCCAATCCAGTGGGCATCCGCACCGCCAAGGATGAAACCGTGGTCGAGATCGCCGACGTGTTCACCTTGCCGCCGGCCGAGGTCGAGCGCCGGGCGTACGCCGAGCCGGCGAAATGGGTGCGCGGCTTCGACCAGATGAGCGACGACGAGATCTTCGTCGTGGCGCGCAACCGCGAGGCGTATTGCCTGTTCGCGTGGTCGCCGTACATGCATAATCCGGGATTGCGGCGCTGGCTGCATCGCATTCGCATCCCGACCCTGGTGCTGCGGGGCGAGCGCGACGGCCTGACGGCGCCCGACTACGGCCGCGCCTACGCGGCCGCGATCCCGGGGGCTCGGTTCGAGACCCTCCCCGGCGCCGGGCACTACCCGCATGTCGAACGGCCCGATGAGTTCGCCGCGTCCGTCGCCCGCTTCGCCGGCCTGACCTAGGTTCGTCCACGACAGCATCCCAGGAGCCGCCATGAAAGCCTGGCAGTTTACCGAGCAGCCTTACTATCCGGCCTGGGACGACACGCACGAATCGCTGCGCAACAGCCTGCCGAACCGGCATCTCGACCCGAAATTCGCCGCCGATCTGTACGAACGCTACATGGACGAATGGGAGCTGTGCGACGAGCTCGGCATCAACATCAGCATCAACGAGCACCACGCAACGGCGACCTGCATCACGCCCATCTGCCACATCCCGATGGCGATGCTCGCCCGCAACACCAAGAAGGTGCGGCTGATGTCGATCGGCTCGCCGATCGCCAACCGGCCGGACCCGGTGCGCCTCGCCGAAGAGATCGCGATGATCGACTGCTACTCGCGCGGGCGGCACGAGATGGGCTTCGTGCGCGCGGGTCCGTTCGAGGTGTGGCCGGCAAACGCGCAGCCGGTCGGCCAGGCGCGGCGCTTCTACGAGGCGTACCGGCTGATCCTGAAGACGCTGTCGACGCATGACGGGCCGTTCTCCTGGGAAGGCGAGTTCTTCCACTACCGGGCGATCAACATCTGGCCGCGGCCCTATCAGCAGCCCTATCCGCCGATCTGGTTCGTCGCCATCACCGCGGGGCCGGGGGCGTGGATCGGCGAGCAGCGGGTGAAGCTCGGCACGTTCCTCACCGGCCGCGAATCGAAGACCCTGTTCGACAATTACCGGCGCACCTGGCTCGAGCGCGGCTGGGGCATGCCGCCGATCGATAATTTCGGCTACATGGGAATCGTCGGCGTCGGCGCCACCGAAGAAGAGGGCAAGCGGCGCGCCCATCAGATCTGCGGCTATATCCGCACCGGCGCCCAGATCGCTCGGCAGTTCTTCAATCCGCCCGGCTATCTGCCGACACAGGCGGTGGCGGCCGGCTTCCGCAACAGCACGCGCAAGGACTACGTGCCGGCTTACGCGACCGTGGTGATGAGCGACGGCTCCAGGGTCTATCAGAAGACCGCGAGCATGGAGCAGCTGATCGACGCGCAGGTGGTGTTCGCCGGCACGCCCGACCAGGTGTTCCAGCAGATCAAGGCGTATCACGACGATGTCGGCGGCTGCGGCAATCTCCTGATGATGGGCCACGGCGGCGACATGAATCATGCCGACACCGTGGACAACCTGACCCTGTTCGCGAAAGAGGTCCTGCCGCGCCTGCAAGCGCTGAAAGCGCCCGATTACGAGCTCGATCCGAAACCGGCCGCCAAAGCCGCCGTCGCCTGACACCCGACATCGCCCGACACACAAAAAAAGCAGGGAGGACCCGATGACCGATCACGCAAAGCCGAACGGCGCCGATCGCGGCCGCCGGATTTTCATCCAGGGTGCCGGCGCCGCCGCGGCGACCGCTACGTTCGGCCTGGCGGCACCGGCGGTGCTGGCGCAGTCGCGCGCCCCGCTGAAGCTGGGATTGATCAACAGCTTCAGCAAAGCGATCGCGCTGGCGGGAACCGGCACGCTCAACGGCATGAACCTCTACCTCGACGAGACCGGCGGCACGCTCGGCGGGCGCAAGGTCGACCTCCTGCGCGAGGATGACGAGTTCACCCCACAGGTCGGACTGCAGAAGCTGCGGAAATTCGTCGAAAGCGACAAATGCGACCTCGTCTGCGGCATCCAGGCCAGCAACGTGATGCTCGCCTGTCTCGATTATCTGAAGCAGAGCAAGCAGTTCTTCCTGTGCACCGGTGCGGGTGTGGCACAGCTGTCCTACGTGCACATCCCGTATTTCTTCCGCAGCTCCGTCTCCACCTGGCAGTCGCACACGCCCTTCGGCGAGTGGTTCTGCGACAACATCGCCAAGGAGTGCGTGCTGTCGGCGATGGACTATGCCGGCGGCCGCGACACGGTGGGCGAGTTCAAGCTCGGCTTCGTGAAGAAGGGCGGCAAGATCGTCAAGGAGATCTTCACCCCGGTCGGCACCGGCGATTACAGCCCGTACCTCGCCGACATCCGCTCGCTGGCGCCGCCGGCGAGCTATCACTTCTATGTCGGCCCGGAAGCCTCGCGCTTTATCCGCCAATACACCGAGCTCGGGCTTCGGGCGAAGATCAAGCTCGCCACGTCCGGATTCATGATCGACGACGCGCTACCCGCGGCCGGCAAGGACGCGATCGGCATCCTCAGCTCGTCGCACTATGCCGACACGCTGGACAACCCGACCAACAAGAAATTCACCGCCGCCTATGCCGCGAAATATAAGGAGCCGGCGACGCAATATGCCGAGTACGGCTACGTCGCGGCCCAGGTGCTGGACCACGCGCTGAAGACCGTCGACGGCAACGCCCAGGACCGCGACAAGCTGCGCGAGGCCATGCTCAAGGTGAAGTTCGAGGCGCCGCGCGGGCCGTTCAGCTTCAACCCCGACACCCAGAACCCGATCCTCGACGTCTATATCCGCGAAGCCGTGGAGATCGACGGCCGCATCGGCAGCAAGATCCTGAAGACCCTGCCGCAAATCCGCGAGCCGAAGGAGAAGCCGTTCTAACGCGGGTGAGACCCGCCCCCTCACCCGGCGCTTCGCACCACCCTCTCCCACAAGGGGAGAGGGTTGGATGGCGCGCTCCTAAGTAAACCTCTCCCCCTGTGGGAGAGGTCGCGAGCGCGAGCGAGCGGGTGAGGGGTGCGATAAACCCGCCTGAGACCCGTCTGTTCATGCAAATCGTCGCCATTCAGCTCTTCAACGGCCTGGTCTACGGCATGCTGCTGTTCCTGATGTCGGCGGGCCTGTCGCTGATCTTCGGGCTGATGAACGTGGTCAACATCTCGCACGGCTCGTTCTTCATGCTGGGCGCGTTCGTCGCGGTCGCGGTCGCCCAGGCGACGGGCAGCTTCTGGGTCGCACTCGCCGTGGCGTGGATTCCGGCGGTGGCGCTGGGGGCCGTGGTCGAGCGCGTGTTCCTGCGCACCCTCTACGCGCGCGGCCATCTCGACCAGGTCCTGCTCACCTTCGGCTTCACCTTCGTGTTCACCGACCTGGTGCGCTGGATCTGGGGCCCCGATTTCCGCAGCCTCGACGTGCCGGCGGCCCTGCAAGGGGCGGTTGAGATCGCGGGTGCCCTCTTCCCCATCTACCGCCTGTTCCTGGTCGGCTTCGGCGCTGCGGTGGCGCTCGGCCTGTGGCTCTTCCTCGACCGCAGCCGGCTCGGCGCCATGGTGCGCGCCGCCGTCGACGACAGCGCCACGGCGGCGGGGCTCGGCATCAACGTGTCGCTGCTGTTCGCCGGCGTCTTCGCGCTGGGCGTCGGGCTGGCGGCCCTCGGCGGCGCCGTCGCCGCGCCGGTGCTGGGCGTCTATTCCGGGCTCGACATCGACATCCTGATCCCGTCGTTCATCGTCGTGGTGATCGGCGGCACGGGCAGCCTGCGCGGCGCGTTCATCGCCAGCCTGTTCGTCGGCCTCATCGACACGCTCGGCAAGGCGTATTTCCCCGATTTCGCGCTGTTCGTGGTCTACCTGCTGATGGTGGTGATGCTGCTGTCGCGCCCGCATGGGCTGTTCGGGATCGCCCGCGCGTGAGGACCGCGCGGCGGCCGTCGATGGTCTTGCGCAGGGCAGTCCTGCATGGCGTGGCTCTGCTGGCGCTGGCCGCAGTACCGCTCGCCGGCGACTACACGGCGGGGCTGATCGCCGAGGTCCTGGTGTTCGCGATCTTCGCCATGAGTCTCGATCTGCTGATCGGCTACACGGGCCTCATGTCGTTCGGCCATGCCGCCTTCTTCGGGCTCTCGGCGTACGTCGTCACGATCCTTGGCGTGCATCTCGGCTGGAGCGGGTGGTGGGGCCTGCCCGCCGGCGTGGCCCTGTCGGCCGCAGCCGCCGCCGTGGTCGGTTATTTCTGCATCCGGGTCAGCGGCATCCCGTTCCTGATGCTGACCATGGCGTTCTCGCAGCTCTTCTATTCCGTCTCGGTGCGCTGGCGCGACGTGACCGGCGGCACCGACGGGCTGACCGGCTTCGAGCGGCCGGCGCTGTTCGGGCTGAGCCTCGACGACCGTACGACCCTCTATTACGTGATCGCGGCCGGCTTCGCGCTCGCCTACTGGTTCCTGCGCCGGGTCATCGCGTCGCCGCTGGGCGCCATCTTCATCGGGATTCGCGAGAACGAGGCGCGCATGCGCGCCGTCGGCTTCCCTGTGCAGCGCTTCAAGCTGATCGCGTTCGTGATCGGCGGCGGCGTCGCCGGGTTCAGCGGGGCCTTGTACGCGTTTTTCAACGCCTATGTGTCCAGCGAGATCCTGCACTGGGCGCTGTCGGGCGATGCGATCATCATGGTCATCCTCGGCGGCGCCGGAACCATGATCGGCCCGGTCGCTGGTACGGCGATCTTCCTGCTGCTCAAGTATTTCGTCAGCACGCATTTCCAATACTGGCTGCTGGTGGTCGGCGGCATCTTCATCGCCTGCGTCATGTTCCTGCCGCAGGGCGTCTGGGGCCTGGTCGTGCAAAGGGTCGCGGCATGGAAACGGACGTGACCCTGCTGCGCATCGAGAACTTGCAGAAGGCGTTCGGCAGCCTCGTGGTGACGCGCGATCTCAACCTCGTCATCACGGCGGGCGAGCGGCACGCGCTGATCGGCCCCAACGGGGCCGGCAAGACCAGCCTCCTGCACCAGATCGGCGGCCAGCTCCGCCCGAGTGCCGGGCGCATCCTGTTCCGCGGCCGCGACATCACCGGGGCGTCGCCCGATGTGGTCTGCCGGCTGGGCATCGCCCGCACCTTTCAGCAGAACAGCCTGTTCCGCGGCCTGAGTGCCCGCGAGAACGTCCGTCTGGCGATCCAGGCCCATCAGGGGCCACTCTACGATCCGCTGACGCCGGTCGCGGCGCTTCGCGAGCATCGGGAGCGGGCGGAGGCGCTGCTGCGGCGCGTCGGCCTCGCCGAGGGGCTCGACCGCACGGCGGCGAGCCTGTCCTACGGCGAGCAGCGCCAGCTCGAGATCGCGCTGGCGCTGGCCTCCGAGCCGGCGCTGCTGCTGCTCGACGAGCCGACCGCCGGCATGTCGCCGGCCGAGACCGAGCGGATGATCGAGCTGATCCGCGGCCTGCCGCGCAGCTTGGGCATCCTGATGATCGAGCACGATATGCAAGTCGTGTTCTCGCTCGCCGACCGGATCACGGTCCTCTACTACGGCGAGATCATCGCGTCAGGCACCGGCGAGGAAATTCGCGCCGATCCGCGCGTGCACGAGATCTATCTCGGGAGCCCGCTCTGATGCGCCCGTACCGATGCTGAGGGTCGAGCGCATCCATGCCTTCTACGGCGACAGCCACGTGCTGCGCGATGTTTCGTTGGAGGTGAATCGCGGTGAGATCGTCTGCCTGCTCGGCCGCAACGGGGCCGGCAAGACGACGACGGTGCGCACCGTCATGGGCTACCTGAAGCCGCGGCCGGGCCGCATCGAGATCGACGGCCGCGACGTCTCAGGGTCGCCGCCGTATCGCATCGCCCGCCTCGGCGTCGGGTTCGTGCCGCAGGAGCGCTGCGTCTTTCCAAGCCTGACCGTGCGCGAGAACCTGACGACCACGGCGCGCGCCGCCCGCGACGGCGCCGTGCGCTGGGATCTCGACCGGGTATTCGGGCTGTTTCCGCGGCTGGCCGAGCGCAGCGGCAATTGGGGCTTTCAGCTCTCGGGCGGCGAGCAGCAGATGCTCTCGATCGCCCGGGCGCTGATGCTGAACCCGACGCTCATGTTGCTGGATGAGCCGTCGGAGGGCCTGGCGCCGCTGATCGTGCGCGAGATCGTGGGCGTCTTGAAGACGCTCAAGGCCGAAGGTCTCGCCGTGTTGCTGGTCGAACAGAACCTGAGCGTCGCCTTGCAGGTCGGTGACCGCCATTACGTCGCCTCGAAGGGCGAGATCCTGTTCAGCGGCACCGGCGCCGAGCTTCAGGGCCAGGAACAGGTGCTGCGGAGCTACTTGAGCGTCTGAGCCAACCCTCGCCTGACTGTCATTGCGAGTTGAGCACCGGCCTGTGGCCGACCCGCGCTTGATGTAACTCGTGGGAGACGTGAGAGTGAGGAGCCGCCGGCACAGAGGTCGGCTTCTGTCTGGTGCTGAGAGCCCGATTGCGAGTTGGACCCGGGATGCCTTGATGACCCCCACTGGAGCCACGGGCGGTAACGCCCGGGAGACCGTTTCTTAGACGTCTATCGATGAGGCCCCACGCCGGCGGCGCCACGGTGTGGAGGAGGCGATGGATGTATTGAATGAGCGGGTAGCCGGGCTGGATGTGCACAAGGCGTCGATCGTGGCCTGCGTGCGGACCATGGTCGGCGGCAAAGTGGCACGGGAGTGTCGCAGCTTCGAGACGACGACGGCGGGGCTGATGGTGCTGCTGGAGTGGCTCAGGGAGGGCCGGTGCAGCCACGTCGCGATGGAAGCGACCGGAGTGTACTGGAAGCCGGTGTGGAACATCCTGAGCGACGGCACGTTTGAGCTGATCCTGGCCAATGCGGCGCATATCAAGAACGTGCCTGGGCGCAAGACGGACATGAACGACGCGATGTGGATCGCCGATCTGGTGGCATGTGGTCTGCTGAAGCCGAGCTTCGTGCCTGAGGAGAGCCTTCAGGAGCTTCGCTCGCTAATGCGCACGCGCAAGCAGCTGACGCGCGAGCAGACGCGGCATGTGCAACGGATCGAGAAGACGCTCGAAGGCGCCAATATCAAGCTGGGCTCGGTGATCTGTGAGGTGATGGGCGTCAGCGGCCGGCGGATGATCGAGGCGATGATCTCGGGCGTGCGCGATCCGCGCAAGCTGGCGGCGTTGGCCCACCGGCAGATCAAGGCCACGTCGAAGGAGCTCTATGACGCCTTGCACGGGCGGCTGACCGATCATCACCGCTTCCTCCTGCGGCTTCACATTGGGCAATACGACACGATCGTCGCCGCCATCGATCAGATTGATCAGCAGGTCGATACGGCGATCGCCAAGCTCGACAAGGAGGGGGCCGATGGTCAGGCCACCTTTCGTGCTCTGATCGTTCTTCTGTGCACAATTCCCGGTGTCAGCACCTTGGCCGCCACAACGATCCTGGCCGAGATCGGCCGCGACATGGGCCGCTTCGCCAGCGCCGGGCACCTCGTCGCGTGAGCCGGGTTATGCCCCGGCCAGCATGAGAGTGCCGGCAAGCGCAAACGCTCGCGTCTGCGCAAAGGCGCGCCCTGGCTCAAGACCATGCTTGTCCAATGCGCCTGGGCGGCCAAACGCAAGAAGGACAGCTATTCCAAACGCAAGAAGGACAGCTATTACAGGGCGCAGTTCTATCGCCTGGCCAGCCGCCGCGGACCGCAGAAGGCGATCTGTGCCGTCGCCGCCTCCATCCTCACCGCGATCTACCACATGCTCAAAGACGGCACCGAACACCGTGACCTCGGCAGCAACCACTTCGATCATCGCGCGGCTGAAGCAAAGGCCAGGCGCCTCGTCACCCAACTCGCCAAGCTCGGCTACACCGTGCGGCTCCAACCGCTTGCTGAGGCCGCCTGATGCAGTAGTTTCTTCTTAGCGAAGCGAAGCAATCCAGGGCCCCAGATGGATTGCTTCGTCGCGGAGCCTGTCCTCGGGCCGGCCTTCGGCCGGACCCGGGGGCTCCTCGCAATGACGAACCCCACAGCCGTCAGCGGTCGGCGAAGGCGAGTTTCAGCCCGAGGCCGGCGAAGGCGGCGGCGAAGCTGCGGCGCATCCAGGTCAGGGCGGGCGGCCGCGAGATGACATGGGTGCGGATCGCGGCGGCAAACAGCCCGTACACCACGAACACGACGAAGGTCAGGAGCATGAACACGCCGCTCAGCTCCAGCATGCGGGCCAGCGCCTCCGGCTCGTCGGCGCTCACGAACTGCGGCAGGAACGCGAAGAAGAAGATCGACAGCTTCGGATTGAGGATGTTGATCAGGATCGCGTGCACGGTCACCTGCAGCGCCGAGCGGGCGCCGACCTCCTTGTCGATGCGCAAGGCTCCCCGTTCGCGCAGCGCATTCCACGCCATGTAGAGCAGATAAGCGACGCCCACATATTTGAAGGTCTGGAACGCGACGGCGCTCGTGTGCAGGAGGGCCGCCACACCCATGATTGCGGCCGCCATATGCGGGACGATGCCCAGCGTGCAGCCGAAGGCCGCGACGACGCTGGCCCGCGACCCGCGCGAGAGCCCGGTCGCCAGGGTGTAGAGGACGCCGGTCCCCGGCGATACGACGACGATCAGGGAGGTGATCAGGAATTCGATGCTCATGGCGGGCCTCCTTTCGCCTGGCCCGGCGACAATGCCATGGCCCGCGATGGCGAGGCAATCTGGGGAGCTTCGCGTCAGCCGGCACGCCTCACGCCGGTTTGTCTTGACGGCGGCGGGTGGTCGTTCACCATCGCGGGACCGTCACTGGGGGAGGACCGAACCAATGCCCTACGCGTCGCATCGTCTTGCCATTCTCGCGGCCGCCGCAGCCCTCGCCGTCGTGGTCGCCGCGCCGGCGGCGGCCCAGCTCATCCCGCGTCGGGATCTCAGTTACGCCATGGCCCTGAACCTCGCCACCGGCGCCCTCGAGGCGTGCAAGGCCAGGGGCTATGCGGCGTCGGTCGTCGTGGTGGACCGCGGCGGCGAGATCATGGTCGGCCTGCGCAACGACAATGCCGGGCCGCACACCTTCGAGAACGCGCGCCGCAAGGCCTACACGGCGCGCACCTTCGGTATGAGCACCGAGGAGTTCATCCAGCAGATGAAGACGAACCCGGCGCGGCGCGAGCAGACCACCCTGCCCAGCGTGATCGCGATCAACGGCGGCGTGCCGATCAAGGTGGGCAACGACGTGATCGGCGGCGTCGGCCTGTCCGGGTCACCCGGCAAGGACGAGGAGTGCGTCAACGCCGGGCTCGATAAGGTGAAGCAGTTCCTGCAATAGCGCTCCCGCCGGCCCTCGCCCCGGCCGGTCGATCCTTGCCCTAGCCGCGGCCGGCACGGGTGTTGCACACTCACGCGTGACGCAGACGGGTGTTGCAGCAGGGGACGACCGGCTTCATGCGGATTCTGATCGGGCTGATAGGGCTTGCGGTGGCGTTGTCGTGCGCCGGCGCGGGACGGGCTGAGACCTGGCCGGTGCGGCCGATCCGCTTCGTCCTCGGGGCGGGGGCGGGAAGCACCACGGACATCCTGTGCCGGCTGCTCTCGGACCGCGTGTCCCGCGCGCTGGGGCAGCAGGCGCTCGTCGACAACCGGGCGAGCGCCGGAGCGATCATCGCGGCCCAGACGGTCGCCAGTGCGCCGCCGGACGGCTACACCTATCTGTTCGCGACCCAGACCTCGGTCGTGACCAACATCTACACCTACAAGGCGCTGCCCTACGATCCGGTGCGCGATCTGACCGGCGTCGCCTTCGTCGGCATCACCTATTTCCTGCTGAGTGCCACTCCGGGCCTGCCGGCGGCGACGCTCCCGGAGCTGATCGCCCTCGACAAGGCCAGCCCGGGCCAGCTGAACTTCGCCAGCGACGGACCCAGGAATTTTTCCGGCATGCTCGGCGAGTGGATCAACCAGCGCGCCGGGCTGACCCTCGTGCAGGTGCCCTATGCCGTGCAGTCGAAAGGCGTGCAGGACACCTTGGCCGGGCGCACGCAGCTGATCATCACCGCCGCCGGAGCGGCGCGGACCTATCTCGAGAGCGGTGCCTTGAAGGCGATCGCGATCTCGGCGCCGCACCGGCTCCCGAGCTTCGCCGGCGTCCCGACGCTGGCCGAGACGTTGCCCGGCCTCGAATTCGGCGGCTGGTACGCGGTGTTCGCGCCCGCCGGCACGCCGGCCGACATCGTGCAGCGGATGAACCGCGAGCTGCGCAAGGCCCTGACCGAGCCGGCCATCGCCCAGCGCCTGGCCGAGCTCGGGACCTTCGACGCCGATGGCACCGAGACCGTCGCGGGCTTCAACGCTTATTGGCGCGACGAGATCCTGCGCTGGCGGACCGTGGTCAGCGATCTCGGCATCGAGCCGGAATGACGGCGCGCCCTCAGGTCTGACCGGCCGGTCGGTCCAGCCACGCCGCGATATTCTTGACCGTGTCGCCGTAGAACGTCCGGTAGAGCTCGCGCGAGACATAGCCGATATGCGGTGTCGCGAGCGCGTTGTCCAAGGATCGGTAGGGATGGTCCGGCGGCAGCGGCTCGACGTCGTAGACGTCGATGGCGGCGCCGGC
>DASWFO010000126.1:0-2181 GCA_036394195.1 Alphaproteobacteria bacterium
GGTCCCACGACCACCACCGGCTGACCGGGGCTGCTCGATGGCTTGTACTCGGGCGCCGTCTGCACCTCCGCACGGGTCAGGCTGAGCAGCACCGACAGGCCGGTGTCGACAGGCTTGAACTGCAGCAACCGCCAGTCCACCGCGATCTTGCGGCTGCCGACGCCGAGAAAGCCGCCGAAGTCGATGATTGCCGCACGCGGCCGACCGGCGCTGTCGACGAGCACGTCGACGACCATGCCCATATCCTCGCCGGCCGCGTCGCGAACCTTTTTCCCCAGGAGGCCGGTCGCCTCACCCGGCTCGAGCGTCTCGAGGTTCTTTGGCAGAGGCGGGACGGCCGGCTTTGCCGTGGCCGGCGGCGTACCCGGCGTCGGCTCCGGCGCAGCAGGTGCCGGCGCGGTTGCGGGCTGGTCCTGCGGCGCCGCCGTTCCAGGCGCCGCCCTGTCGCCGCCGGGCGGGGAACCGGCATGGGCCGGCGCGGCGGCAAGCAGCAGCGCAAGCGCGATCACTGGGCATCCCGGCCGCCGCCAGCCGCGCAAGCCGGCCATCATGATTGCCCCCGCCTCGCCGGCTAGGAGGCGGCGAATGCGACCCGCAACTCGGCCTTGCGGTCCACCAACTGCTGCACTTTTTGCCGAAGGTGATCCTGTTGTAGGCGATCGCCTTCGACCTCGCTCTTGCGAATCGGCGTCATCTGCGCCCTCAATTGCGAGATCTGCAGGTCGATGGCCGCGATCTGATCGACGAATTGCATTCTGTCCATGGCTCGGCCTCCCAAGAATTCGTCAGAAATGGCACTCTACGCGGCCGCGTGCTGCGCGTCGTCTCCATCGGTTAACGCGCGGGCACTCGATGTGTCGGCGAGCCGGCGCCGCGGCAAGACGAGCCGCGCGGCGCCGGCCGCGACGAATGCGCTCGCAAAGCGCGCACGCCGTCCCCATCTTACCGTCATCGCTGGTCTACCCCGGATCAGGCGCCGGCGACTGAGAGACCCGTTCGCGCAGCGGATCTCACCTGACGAAAAGAAAACGCTCTCTGCCGTCGATCAGCGTCGCTCGAGCGTATCGGCGGCGAGATACGGGCTATGAAGGCGCAGGATGGCCGGAGCGAGCGACGCTTCGAGGTGGCAGCGATGTCCTATGTGGTCAAATGGCGGCTCAGCGGGAAAGCCCAGACGTTCGAGTCCCCCGCAACCTATGCGGTTCCCTCCAACGCGATCGATTTTGCCTGCACCGTCTTCAAGCAACACCCCGTCGACATCTGGGTCGAAGGCCCGGGCGGGATCCGCATTGAACGGAGCGTGATCTTCCGACAATGCCAGGATCGTCGACCCTCCCGGGCAGCAGAATGATCGTGCTTGCAACGGGCGCGCCGCGTACGCACATAATGACCATCGCCGACAACGACTTTCCGGGCGTCGGCGACAGGGAGGGACATGTACTCCCGCCTGCTTCAAGCAGCGGGGCCCCGTCATGCCCGGTGATCCGTCTCGGCAGGAACCCATCACGCGACGCCACGGCTCGCCCGACGCGGCCACCGCGCGCGCAACGGCCTCCTGGTTCGTTCCGCCGCTCCTCGTCCCGATTTTCCTCGCCGGCTCGGTCGTCGCCTACGCGCTCTATCGCCTCGCTCACCTCGGGCCTGCGGCCTTCGGTTGAAACCACCTCCAAGCCATGACACAGCCTGCACCAGACCATTCCTTGGCATTTCACCGTCTCCAGGAGGCGCGGCAGGAACTCGCGCGGGCGCGCGCCGGGTTCCCGGCCATGCCGCCGGACGAGCGGGCGCGCCTCGTCGCCCGTCACGAAGCGAATGTCGCGGAAATAGAGCGCTGGCTGGCCCGCACGTCGGGGACCGGCGACCGCCCGCCCGCACCTTAGAGAGGAGCGTCATGGCCGAAAACTATTCAGCAGAAATCCTCCGCTTCGCTTCTTCGATCATTGCCTATCATGGGTCCCGGGCTGTCAATTTCGCCGAGAAGGTCGCCGGGGATTTCCGGGCAGCCGGCAGGGAAGCCGAGGCGCGGCAATGGACTTTCATCTCCACCGCCATCCACGACATCGAGACGGCCGTGCCACTGCCCAATTTGAACCCGATCGGGTGGCCTTCCGCGGCCGGCAGATTCTAGAATTGGCACGCTATTCAGGCCGCCGGCGCCGCGACGACGAGAGCGACCACGGC
>DASWFO010000127.1:0-1779 GCA_036394195.1 Alphaproteobacteria bacterium
GACTGCTCCGCGACGAGACGCCGTATCCCTATCGCCTGCACCTGGAGCAGCACAGGCTGACGCCGCTCGTCCACGAGCTGCTGAAGCCGATCCCCCACGCCGAGGTCCGCTTCTCGACCCGGGTCACCGCTGTCGCGCAAACCAACGACGGCGTCACGGTCACCGCCGAATCGCCCGGCGGCCGGGAGGTGTTCGAGGGACTCTGGGTGATTGGCGCCGACGGCGGCGGCAGCATCGTGCGCAAAGCCGCCGGGATCGGCTTCGAGGGCTTCACCTATCCGGAGCGCTTCGCGTTGATCAGCACGCCGTACGATCTGGGGGCGCGCGGCTTCACCGACACCGCCTATATCTCGCACCCGGTCGAATGGTGCGCGGTGTTCCGGCTGCCCGATACCGGCCCGCCGGGCCTGTGGCGCTTCCTCTATGGCTGCCGGCCGGAGGAGTTGGAGGAGGAAGCGATCTCCGATGCGACCGTCGAGGCGCGGCTGCAGGCGGAAGTGCCGAAACCCGGCCGCTACGAGACCCGGCACAAGACGATCTATCGGGTGCACCAGCGGGTGGCCGAGACGTTCCGCGCGGGCCGCATGCTGCTCGCCGGCGATGCCGCGCATCTCAACAACCCGCTCGGCGGGTTCGGGCTCAACAGCGGCCTGCAGGACGTGATGAACCTCACCGACAAGCTCGTCGCGGTGTGTCGCGGCGAGGCCGACGAGAGCGTGCTCGACCGCTACACCCGCCAACGCAAGACGGCGAACGTCGAATACGTCCAGGAGGCGTCGATCCGCAACAAGCGCGTCCTCGAAGAGACCGATCCCGAGATCCGCCGGAAGCGGCTCGAGGAGATGCGGCGCGCCGCCGAAAACCCGGCACTCGCCAAGGAGATCGTCATGAAGTCGTCGATGGTCGCCAGCATGCGGCGCGCCAATGCGATCGCCTGAGGCCCCGATGCGGAAGCTCCGGCACGCCGTCGTCGCGGCCGGCCTGGCCCTTGGGCTCGTCGCGGGCATCGCCGGCTCGGCGGCGGCACAGTCCGACTATCCGAGCAAGTCGGTGACCATGATCGTGCCGTTTCCGGCCGGCGGCCGGACCGACCTCGTCGGCCGCATGATCGCGCAGCATCTGTCCGCGCGCCTCGGCGCGCAGATCGTGATCGTCAATCGGCCGGGCGCCAGCAGCGTCCTGGGCTCGAAGGAAGTCGCCCAGGCGCGGCCCGACGGTGCCACCCTCGGGTTCTTCTCGACCTCGGCGGTGACCGCGCAATACACCGTGCCGACGCCGCTGTCGCTCGGCGACTTCCAGCTGATCGCCATCGTCAACGCCGACCCGGCCGCCGTCGCGGTCCAGGAGACGGCACCGTGGAAGACGCTACGCGAGTTCGTCGCCACGGCCCGGCAGAAGCCGGACACCTTGCGGATCGGCATGATCCCGGGCGCGTCGGCGCAGATCTTCGCCGGCGGCCTCGAAAAGGCGGCGGACGTGAAGCTGATCGACGTCCCGTTCAAGGGCGACGTGGACGGGGCCGTGGCGCTCGCCGGCGGCCATATCGAAGCACACGTGGCGGTGCCGGTCTCCTACAAGAGCCTCGTCGAGGCGAAGAAGGTCCGCATCCTGGCGATCGCGGCCGAAGCGCGCTCGCCGCTCTATCCAGACCTGCCGACCTTTCGCGAGAACGGCGTCGACCTGGCGATCGGGGCGTTCCACGGCGTGTTCGCGCCGAAGGGCACGCCGGCGCCGATCATCGAGCGCGTCGCCGACGCCCTGGAGAAGACCCTCGCCGCC
>DASWFO010000128.1:0-7483 GCA_036394195.1 Alphaproteobacteria bacterium
AGGGCGGTGGTACGTCCGCCCGCACCGCCGTACCCGCCCGGATGTCCGAGCGGGGGCCGGCGGCGACCTTTCGCTAACGCTTGCGCAGGACCTTGCCGTCCGCGGTGACGTGGACCGAATGCTCCTTGTTGGCAGCATCGCGGCCTTCGAGTTCGTAGACCTCCTGGCCGTTCTCCCGGGACTGGCGGGCTTCGGTGATGTTCTGGCCGATTTCCTTGTGGGCCGTCGCCATGGCCGAAGCCGGCACCGACGACAGTTCGACCCGGCGGCCGGTGACCGCCTCTTTCGCCTTGTTGTAGTCGTCCTTCATTTCCGTCTTCGCCTTGTCCATCGTGCCCTGGGCGAAGGCCGGGCTCGTCAGCAGCAGCGCTCCGAGCGCTCCGGACAGTAACCAGCGTGTCTTCGACATGAATCCCTCCGTTAGCGGCGCCGGCAGACGCGGTATCACGATAGCGTGCGCGGCATCTGAGGAAGAAACGCCCATTTTGCGAACCCGTTCCACGACATCGGCGGGGCGGCGCGTGTCAGGGCTGCCACAGCGCCGGGCCGAACGAGGCCGGCTCAAGCCTGCCAGTAGCGGATCTTCTTTGTATCCCGCCACAGCACCGCGCGTTCGGACCGCGCCCACGGCGACGGTGGAGCGATCTGCCGCAGGTGCCGAGACAGCGGCGGCACGACATGGTCGACATTGACTTCGAAGAAGAACGCGCCGTCCGCCAGCACTTCGGACAGGAGGCGCGCGTACCCTTCCACCTGATGCGGGGCCATTTCGTCCAGCGACATGGTGTTGACCGCCAGATCGACTCGCAGGTTGGCGCCCCGCACCGCATCAACCCGGTGGTTCGGCACGAACGTGAAATCTGGGACGGCCGGGCGTTCCGCGCCGCCGTCGCCGTTCACCAACGCGAGGCTGTCCTGCGGAAACAGGGTCCCGAGATAGGGCACCGAGAACACGAGGCTCTCCGGCAAGTCGACGACGATGTAATGGCTGTTCGGAACAAGCTTCCGAATGAGACAGGCCAGTCCGCCGAAGCCGCCGCCGATCTCGAGCACGACCGCGGGCCGGCGGGCGGCGATCGCGACCAGCGCGTCGAACAGACCGGCGAGCCGCAGATCGGCGATGAGCGACAAATAATAGGTCAGGTCGTAGTTGACGATGGCGGAGCCGACCCGCCATCCGGCCTCGCCGAACTTGGTCGGAAACGACACTTCGGGCAGGTCGCGCAGCAGGTAGCTCCGCAGGAACGTATATCCTGCACCGAAGGACACACCTCGCGCGCACGCGGCGCCAACATCAGCCGGTCCACGTCGACCGGCAGCTTCTCGCGGATGTAGGCGGAGTCGCACCCGAGCGAGAGCGTCGCCAGCTGATATCCGGTGAAGCTTTGTGCATAAAGCCGCAACTGGTCGAGGATCCGCGGCTCGCCCGAAGTGACGAGCTCAAAGCTCCGCCGATAGTTCACCCCTCGCCCCGTCAAGCTCGAAGCCCGCCGGGTTCTCGCGGTGCCAGACCGAGGCGCCTGAGGCGACTTCGGCGGCGCCGGACTCCGTCACCACGGGTCGTATTGCGACTCTCGGCTTGCCGGATCGGCAAACTCCACCACGTCGTCGGCGCTCCGGCCCGAATCGCCGCTCGGGGCCAGCGCAGCCTCCTGCGTCTCCATGTAGAGGAGAAGGCGTCCGTACTGCCGCAGCGCCGCCTCTTGCTGGCCGCCGCCGCAATACGCACGCGCCTGCTTCACCACGGCAATGCTGTTGCCGATGAGCCAGGTCGCCCGGACGTCGGAACGTCGCATCAGGGCGCGGATCTTTCCCGAGACCACGGCATCCGCGGCGGCGCAATCCGCCGGCATTTCAGCGTGAGCGGCAAGGCCAAACCCGAGCACGAGCGGAGCCAGGACAGCGGCCCGGAGAATGCACTGAACCATGTAGAGATCTCCAAATCGGTGCGCCGTTTTGCGAGCGATCGCCCGGCGCATGGTTGCTCAGCGCTGGCGCCCTCGCCCAACCAAGAGATCCAGCGTCGGACGCAGTTGTCATCAAAATGAATGCGCACGCCAATGACATGCATCACACCCCGAACTTTTTTGGCGCAGATTTGCGGCTGACCAATCCCTGAGCCGCGCAGGTCGCGACATTCGGCTGGCCCAATCCGAGTTCGCCGCCGCCACGGCCCGGTCGGCGTGTTTTACCACCTTACCGTGGCGGCTCCCGGGGAGCCGCGGGCGCGGGACCAAATTGCCCCATTTGTCACTTTCTTGACGCTCCAGCGACCGCGCCGAGTTCGCTACAGCTTTCAGTGGCGGAGCTACAGCTTTGAACGGCGGAAAGGGGCCGCCGCCCACCGATTTCTGGAGGGGATACACAAATGCGGCCAACGCAGCTCGACCTCGCGGACCAGCCGCAGGTCGAACACAACGTGCTTTATCGCGCGGTGCGCCTTCCGATCACACCCGACCCGCGAGCCAGCGCCGAAATGACCTGCGCGCTGGCGGCTCTGCGCCGCGCCGTCGTCGGATATATGCGCCGGGACGGCGATGCGCTGCCGGAAAATACCCGCGCCAGCCTTGACGCCGCCTGCGCCGAGATCGACAACATCGTCGCGGTTCTCGCCAGCCGTTCGGATGTGGGGTTCAGCTAGACCGGCGGCACGTTGCGACGTAGCCGAGACGCGGTCGAGGCTTGGGCGCGGCACCGGCCTGAATCCCCACGGCCGACGGGACCGGTGGGCAGCGTCCCGCCGGACGAAATTCGCTTGGGCGATTGTAAAAAACCTCTCTATTTTGGGGTGCGCCTCGCGACGCGAGCCGCCACGCATGAACCCGGCTGGACCGCATGGACGATCTGCCCGTCGATCAATCGCAGCGCCTGCCACGCGACAGCCTGCTCGGCCGCCGCCTCGCCGCCGACAAGTTCGTGATCACCGCGGAGCTGACGCCGCCGGTGTCGACCGATCCGACCGAGTTCATCGCCAAGGCCCTGCCGCTGAAGGACCTCGCGACGGCGGTCAATGTGACGGACGGCGCCGGCGCCAAGACGCACATGTCGAGCGTCGTCGCCGCGCACTATCTGCTGCAAAGCGGGATCGAGCCGATCCTGCAAATGACCTGCCGCGACCGCAACCGGATTGCGCTGCAGGCGGACCTCATCGGCGCCATGTCGCTGGGGATCCGCAACCTGCTCGTGCTTAGCGGCGACGATCCCACAGCCGGCGATCAGCCGGATGCGAAGCCGGTATTCGACCTCAAGAGCCAGAGCCTGCTCGAGACGGCGCACCGCATCCGCATGGCCCACCGGCTGCCGACCGGGACCGAGATCAAAGGGCGCATCGGGCTCGTCCTTGGCGGCGCCGACATGCCGGTCGACCCGCCGCCCGGCTGGACACCGAAGGGGCTCATCGAGAAGCTGAACGCCGGCGCTGATTTCGTGCAGACGCAGTTCTGCATGGACATCGATATCGTGCGCCGCTATGCCGCGCGGCTGATGGAGCTCGGCATTGCCCAGAAGATCCGCATCCTCGTCGGCGTGGCCCCGATCCCCTCGGCGCGCTCGGCGCGGTGGATGCGCGAGAAGCTCTACGGCACCATCATCCCCGACCGGATGATCGAGCGGCTCGAGAAGGCCGCCGATCCGAAGCGCGAAGGCACGGCCCTCTGCGTCGACTTGGTCCAGCAGCTCGCCGAAGTCTCCGGCATCGCCGGCGCCCACATCATGGCGCCGCAGAACCCGTCGGCGATTCCGGAGGTGATCAGAGCATCGGGACTGGCTTAGTCGTTCGGCGGCGGCGGGCGCGCGTGCCGCGTTCGGCGGAACCCCACCCTGCTCTTGCGGTTGTTATCGCGCGGACATGGTCACGATCATCGGCTCGGCTGCGGCTCTGGCCTCGACGGTGAGCTTCACGCCGCAGGCCTGGAAGATCATCAAGTCGCGCCGGACCCATGACATATCGGCGGGCATGTATACGCTGACCGTCGGCGGCTTCGCGCTGTGGACCGTCTACGGCGTGCTGCTCGGCCAGTGGCCGCTGATCGTTACGAACGCGATCTGCCTCACCCTCTCCCGGCTTCATTCTGACGATGAAGCTCCTGCCGCGGCCAAAGAAGGAGGCCGTCGCGGACGCGCTGACGCCCGACTCCGTCCTGGACGGCAAATCGCCGGAACCAAGCACCTCGTCCGCCGTTCATCGGGCATGCGGAGTCTCGTCTCTGCCCTCGTCCTCGCATGCCTGCCGCTCGCCGCGTGTGCGCCCAGCATCGAGGCGTGGCGCGACTACGGCGACAGCGTCTCCTGTGCCTCCTACAACATCACGCCCGTCGACCCGGCCTATCCGGCCTGCCGAGCGGTGTTCGCCCAGCAGCGCGCCCAACAGCAGCAGAACGCGATGAACGCGCTCACCAATCACGGCGCCTATCTGCCGGATCAGGCGGCGCCCTATCCATTCGTCGGACCGGTCGGCGTGCCGCCGCCGCAGATCACGAACTGCCGGCGGACCGGTCCGGCGGTGGATTGTTACAGCCAGATCTATTAGCCGCGCACCTGAAACGAAGCCGCCTGACGGGCGAGACCGGCTAAGAACACACGGCACCGGTCATTTCACACCGATGGTCGCCCGGCCGCTGCTTCATCACGGGTTGATCACTCGCATCGCGGCCTGCCGGCGGGCAAATACGTGCCGCCGAACAAGCGAGGGACCATGGGCGACATCAAAAGGCTGCAAAGGGACATCGCGGATCTGGCTCTCGTTCCGGTCGAGGGCGTGACGCGCGTCGTGGCCACCATCGAGTCGAATATCGACGCGTTGAGCGCGCTTGCAGCGTGGTATTGCCTCGAGTTTGGCAACATCGCCCGCGGGTCCGTCGCCCGTGTCGTCGAGGAGTCATGGAGCTGGTGGGCGCCGAAGCCCGCGGACCCGCCGCTTCGCTTTATGCCCCAGGACGGCCAACCGGCGAAAGACTCGCCGGCATCGAGCTCGACGTGACGGCCGGGTCCCTCGCTGCACGGCCGCCGTCGGACGCGAAGCCGGGCAGGCGCCAAACCCGACGCCGGCGAGGCGCCCTCGCGTGGCCGCTCTATGCTCTCTCTTTTTGCCTCACCGGAGTGCTGCTGATCGGCGCGCTCGGAGAGTTGCTCGTCGTCCGCGCGATCGACACGCTGTCCGCGCTGCTGTTCCAGACGAACGACATCGGCTGACCGTCTAGGGCCCGGCACACCCCGCGACGAAGATCTAGCCGCCGAGCGCGATCACCTCGAGCTGAGCAACGAGGTCGAGCCGGGAGACTCGGCGGTCCCGCGCGCCGCCTGCTCATCGAGCAGAGCTTGGGCCACTTCTGCGATCTGTTCGAGAAATTCTTTGGCCGTCGGGGCGGTCTCGAGCTGAAGCGCCCATTCGCGAATGACACTTGGCGTGTCCGCGCCGTATTCCGAGATCCATCGCTCCGCGATGTAACGCAAGTCGCTCATCCCGAATGTCCTCCCACTGGAGGACTCTACCGGGACGCGACGAGATCACGGCGTGGAAGACTACCTAGGCGTGCCCGGGAATCTATGTACTTTTTCAATTTGCCGTGAATTGTTCGGTGTCAGATTCGCCCTACGCATGTATCGGACAGCCGCATTTGCAAGGCATTGCCGTCGGCGCGGGGCGTTGATGTGAGCCACGTCACCGGATGATCACTCGTAGGTTCGTCCCGAACTCCGGATATTGCGCGCGCCCTGACGCGGCCAAGAAAAGACGTGGCGTTGCCTGCCTGGTCCCGTTGCGTCGCGAACGACGGGACTTTTTTCCCCACGGACCGGCCTGCGCAAAGTGCAACCTTCGGATGTTTGAGTGCCCCGACGTCTCAGCGCCCACGCGCATGCGATGTGCAGTTCCGTGCGCGTTGAAATGGCGGCCGTGCGCTATCGTGTGATCGCGAAAATTTGTCGCTGAGAAAGATCAAAACCGCTCAAACAGTACAGTTTTGAGCACACCTAAGCGACGATATCATAAGGACAAACCGGGACTTAGTGCTAAAGTTATTCACATATTCACAAGCTCTAGAACCCGGTTCGTTCGAGCTAGGAGCGGGAGGGTCGAATAATGGAACGCAAACAAGTGGCATCGCCGGCGCAGTGTCGGGCGGCGCGGGCCTTGCTCAAGTGGACGCAACGTCATCTTGCTGAACAGGCCGGTGTGGCCCGCAAGACGGTCGCCGATTTCGAAGCCGGGGTCCGACGGCTGCATCTGCGAACGCGCGCCGATATCACCACGGCGCTGCAGACGGCCGGCGTCGAGTTCACGTGGTCGGAAGGCATTGAGGGCGTGCGCTGTGCACGCAAGTTTCCTGTTCTTGCCGCCATCCCCGTGACCGCCGCCGTCGCCGACGCGTTGTAGCGAGCGGACCTCCGTCGAAAGGCGGCGGCGCACCGCTCGCGGCGGGACGCCTTGAACGCGGCGCGCGGGTGCGCTGAGCCCCGTGGCTCGGCGGAGACTGCCGAGCGCCGGACCTGGCGGGGGACACCCCGCTGCGCCCCGGCGGTCCTGCGGCTGGCGGGCGGACCGGATGCCGCCGTTACGCCGTCTTGGGTTTCGCGAGCATCGAGATCATCGCCATCAGCAAGCCCGGCTCGAATGGCTTCGATAGAAAGGGAATATCGCCGATCTCGTGCCGCTTCACGCGTTCCGGCTCACCACTGACAATGATCACCGGCAGGCCGGCGCGCTGGGCCGTCTTTGCGACGTCGTCGCCATTGCCGCCCCGCAGCATAGAATCGGTCACAACGATGTCGACGCCGCCCTTCGCAATCTGCTCGTTTGCAGCGGCGCGGGAGATGGCGGGAATCACCTTGTGGCCATCGAGCTCGAGCCGCAGCGTGACTAGCGCCAGAACGTCCGGGTCGTCATCGACGAACAACACCTGCACCATTCCTGGTTGCTCCCTTGTGGATGTCACCTCCCAACGCCGGTTACATCGCGATACTTTTGACGGCCGGCGCCGTCCAAGGGGGGCAAGATATAGGGCCGGCCCAAAAACATAAATTTCGGCCGGAAGGCACGCGCCCGAGGCGCGGCCGGGTGAATTCCGCGATGGCGATCAGGCCGAGCGGCGCGACGCCAGCCGTGTCCCCTTCGCCTTCGCCGCTGAGGCGGCACGTCTCGGCTGCGGCTGCTCGCGACGGTTCGACTTCCAAACCGCATCCGAACGTGCTGGCTGGCGCGCCGCGAGCATGAATGGTTTTGGTCCCGGTCCTTTTCCCGCCGCGATGTCCGCCATCGTCCGGCCGGAGGCGACCGACCGATCTTCGGCCAGCAGTTTGTCCGCATCGCCGGAATGCGCCGCCGGATCGGTGCGCTTGATGAGCAGCCAATTCGTGCGCTTGCCCTTCTCGCGGTCGCGGCGCAGGCGGAGCAGCACCCAGCTTCCGTGGAGGCGCTCGCCCTCCATCACCAGATCGAGCCGCCCTTTCTTCAGGGCCTCCTGCGGCGGGGTGTCGCCCAGCGGCG
>DASWFO010000129.1:0-1628 GCA_036394195.1 Alphaproteobacteria bacterium
AACACCGGCCGGGAGGAGAGATTGCCGTCGCCGTCGGTGAACGGCTCGAACAGCTGGGTCGGAAAGCCGTGCGCCAGGTAGTCGAGAACGTATTCGCGCGGCGTGATGTCGACCTGGACGTCGCCCCATTCTTCCGTCGGAATCTCCGCCAGGCGGCGTTCCATCAGGGCTTCGCCGGTGGAGACGATCTGGATGACGGCGGCATGGCCGGCCTTGAGATCGCGTTCGACCGCCGCGATCAGCGCCGGGGTCTTCATGGCGGTGATGAGATGATTGAAGAAGCGCTGCTTGGCGCTCTCGAAGGCTGACCGCGCCGCCGACTTGGCCTGGGCGTTCAGGGTCCCGGATTCTCCGGTGACGTTGGCGGCCTTAAGCGCAGCATCGAGATTGTTGTGGATGACCTGGAAAGCGCCCGCATAGGCGTCGTAGATGCGGACCTGCTCAGGCGTGAGCTGGTGTTCGACGAGCTCGTATTCGATTCCTTCGTATGACAATGAGCGTGCTGCGTAGAGGCCGAGCGCCTTGAGGTCGCGGGCGAGCACCTCCATGGCGGCGACGCCGCCAGCCTCGATCGCCTCGACGAACTCGGCGCGGGTGGCGAATGGAAAATCCGCACCGCTCCACAGACCGAGCCGCTGCGCGTAGGCGAGATTGTGGACCGTGGTGGCGCCGGTCGCCGACACATAGAGCACGCGGGCATCGGGCAGCGCGTGCTGCAAGCGCAGGCCGGCCCGGCCCTGTTGCGAGGGCGCCTGCTCGCCGCGCTCGCCTTTGGCGCCGACTGCGTTCTGCATGGCGTGGCTCTCGTCGAAGACGATGACTCCATCGAAGTCGCGGCCTAACCAATCGACGATCTGGCGGACGCGGGAAACCCTTTCCTCGCGCGCGTCGGACCGTAGCGTGGCGTAGGTGGTTGAAAAGGATGCCTTCATCCAGACGGATCGGCGTGCCCTGGCGGAACCGCGACAGCGGCGTTGTCAGCAGGCGCTCTTGTCCAAGCGCTGACCAGTCGCGCTGGGCGTCCTCGATCAGCTTGTCGGATTTCGACACCCACAAGGCGCGGCGGCGGCCCTTGAGCCAGTTGTCGAGCAGGATGCCGGCGACTTGGCGGCCCTTGCCGGCGCCGGTGCCGTCGCCGAGAAACCAGCCGCGGCGGAAGCGGACGGCATCCTCGGCGTCGTCCGCGGCAGCCGCGACGACATCGAACGTGTCATCGACGGTCCACGAGCCGGCGAGATATCCGGAATGCGCTGCGCCCGCGTAGATGACGCTTTCGAGCTGGGCGTCGGACAGCAAGCCGCCGGAAACGAGGTTTGCAGACAGATGCGGCCGATAGGTCGGCTTGGGTGGCGCGACCGAGGCCATGGCGGCCGACTGCACGAGCGGTGTCGGGTGATCCTGAGATCCAGGAATACGGATCGACTGAAGTACGTATCCTTCATAAAGCGCATCCGTGATGCGCCCGTTTTCCGCCGGTTTCCAGTCGACGGTCTCATAAGCGAGCTCGACGCCCGCCGGTTCGATGTTCTTCGCAGCGGAGCTGCATTGCGATCGGGGGTTGGGGAGCAGCCGCGCGCGCAGCGTCTTTGTCGCGATCGGCGCGGCGGCGCGTGCGATCGCCGTGGACA
>DASWFO010000130.1:0-9675 GCA_036394195.1 Alphaproteobacteria bacterium
AGACCCAGCTCAGCAGCTCGAACCCGCCGAGCTCGCCGACGATGGTTGGGGTCGCGGTGGCGACGATCGTCCCTTCGACGGCGGCCATGAAGATCGTCGCCAGTGCGGCCGCGAAGACCCAGGGACGGCTGGAGGACGCGATGGTCGACGAAGGGACGTGGCCCGGCTGCGAACGGGCAGAGCTGAACTCAGGCATTACGCGACCATAGCAGGCGCGGGCCGGCGCTGCCTACGGAATAGGCAGCATGATCAGCGCCGCGGCGGCACGATGCCGGGCGGTTCCTTTTTCGACGGCGGCTCGATCCCCGGCGGCTCGCGCGTCGGCGTCGGCGGCACGCCGGGCGGCTCGTCGGGGACGATCTCCGGCGGCAGGTTGGGCGGCGGCACCTCCGGCGGCGAGGGCGGGATGAGCGGGTCGGACGCCATCGGGCCTCAGATCAGCTCGCGGACCCGGTCCGCCAGCACGGTGAGCGCGATCCGGCCGCGATGCGGCGTGCCGCGCGCCAGCGCCTCGGCGAACTTCTCCGCCTGCTGGAACGAGATCTTCGGCGGCAGCGGCGGCTCGTGCGGGTCGATGATCGCCTCGATCAGAGTCGGTCCGGGATCGTTCAGCGCCAGGTCGAGAATGTCGCCGCAGGTCGTGGGGTCCTCGATGCAATAGCCGCGGCCGCCGCAGGCCTTGGCGAAGGCCGCGAAGTCGATCGGGTGCAGGTCGCAGCCGTATTCCGGATTGCCCAGAAAGACCATCTGCTCCCACTTGATCTGGCCGAGGCTGTTGTTCTTCATCACCACGATCTTGACCGGCAGGTTGTATTTCACGCAGGTCGCGAACTCGCCCATCAGCATGGTGAAGCCGCCGTCGCCGACCATGGCGACCACCTGGCGCTCCGGATAGGCGATCTGCGCCGCCGCCGCGTAGGGCAGGCCGTTGGCCATGGTCGCGAGGTTGCCCGACAGCGAGCACATCTGGCCGCGGCGGACCGGCATCTGGCGGGCGTACCAGGTCGCGATCGTGCCGGAATCGGCGCAGAAGATCGCATCGTCGCGCAGCCGCTGGCCGAGCTCCCAGGCCACGACCTGTGGCTTCATCGGCGTATCCCGCCGGGACCCGCGCTCGCGCATCAGCTTCCACCACTCCTTCATCTCGCTTTGCGCCCGCTCCAGGAACTTGCGGTTCGCGTGCGGCTTCAGCTGCGGCAGCAGCGCCATCAACGTCGACTTGGTGTCGCCGACCAGGCCGACTTCCGCCGGATAGCGCAGGCCGATGCGGGCCGGGTCGATGTCGATCTGGACGCAGCGCGCCTGGCCGGGCTTCGGGTAGTATTCGATATACGGAAACGAGCTGCCGGCGATCAGCAGGGCGTCGCAGGATTCGAGCGCGTTCTGCGACGGCGCCGTCCCAAGCAACCCGACGCCCCCGGTCGTGTAGGGGCTGTCGTCCGGCACCGTCATCTTGCCGAGCAGCGGCTTGACGATCACCGCACCCAGCTTCTCGGCCACCGCCTCGAGCTCGTCGCCGGCGCCGATCGACCCGCGTCCCGCCATGATCACGATCTTCTCGCACGCGTTCAGCACGTCGGCCGCCCGGGCGAGGCTGCCGCCGTTGGGCGTCACCGTCCACCGGGTCATGACGCTCGAGGTGTGATGCGGAACGTTGCGCTTCGACATCTCCGACCGCTTGAGCGGCTGGTCCTGGACGTCGACCGGAACAGTGATATGCGCCACACCTCTGCGGCCGAGTGCCGTGCGGCAGGCCAGGTTGGCCACGTTCTCCATATGCGCCGGGCCCATCACGCGCGCGTTGTAGCAGGCGACGTCCATGAACAGCTTGTCGAGCTCGACGTCCTGCTGGGTGTAGGTGTCGATGAGGTCGTGGAATTGCAGGCCGGTGATCGCGAGCACCGGCGCGCCATCCATCTTCGCGTCGTACAACCCGTTCAGCAGATGAATCCCGCCGGGCCCCGACGTGGCGAGGCAGACGCCCAGCTTGCCCGTCCACTTGGCATAGCCGCAGGCCATGAAGGCCGCCGCTTCCTCATGCCGGACCTGGACGAACTTGATGTCCTGCTGGCGCCGCCGCAGCGCCTCCATGATGCCGTTGATGCCGTCGCCCGGCAGGCCGAACACCACCTGCACGCCCCAGTCGTGGAGCACATCCACCAAGACGTCGCTGGCGTTTTCTGCCATCGCTCAAGCCTCCATCGGGTTCGCGCGGGACCGTACCGGGAAACCCGTGGGCCGCCGGTTAGTTCCACCGGGGGCCACAGCCCCGGCGCGAGCCACGCGGAACGCGTTACTGGTGCTGCTGCGGCTTCAGGCGCGAGATCAGCGTCACCAGGTCCTCGGCGTGCTCTTCTTCCTTCTCGAGGATGCGCTCGATGAGCCGCCGCGTCGTCGGATCGTTGTCGCCGAGCCAGCGGATGATCTCCGAATAGGTCTCGATCGCGATGCGCTCGGCCACCAGGTCCTCCTCGATCATCGAGACGAGGTCGTCGCCTTCGACGTAATCCGCGTGGCTGCGCGTCGCCAGCCCCTCGGGGCTGAAATCGGGCTCGCCGTTCAGCTGGGTGATGCGCTCGGCCACCCAGTCGGCGTGTTCCTCTTCTTCCTTGGCGTGCTCCAGGAACTCGGACTTCACCGACTCCGAATGGATGCCGTCGGCCGCGTAGTAGTGCCGCTTGTACCGCAGCATGCACACGATCTCGGTGGCGAGCACCTCGTTCAGGACTTTCACCACCTGCTCGTGGTCGCCCTTGTAAGCGGGCGTGATGGCGCCCTGGTCGATGGCGGAGCGGGCGCGCTCGCGGATTCTCTGGACGTCGGTCACGAATGGTTGCATGGGGTATTCCTCTCCTCGCGCGAAGTCGCCGCCTCCTCGCAGGCGCGCGGGGGAGCGGGTTGCGCACCAATAACGCCGCGATTACGCCAGGGTTCCGCTGTTTAGAGCCAATCGAAATCCGTCGGCCTAGCGCGTGGCCAGGGTCACGCCAGCGACGATCAGGACCGCGGAAATGCCTTTTTGCGCCAGGTTGCGCGCCGACAGGTCCTCGCGGACGATTCCGGGCGAGACCAGTGACAGCAGGCTGCCGAAAATGAATACAAAGAGCGTCGTGGTGCTGCCGATGGCCTGAACGATGCTGAGCGGCGCGAACATCAGCGCGTAGCGGGCACCGAGGCCGCCGCCGAGGTTGATCAGCTCATTGACGAAGTTGACCGTCAGCACCGGCACGGTATGGGTGCGCACGAGCGTGAAGAACTGCCGCCGGTAATCCGGCACGGCGAGCAGACCCGCGCCGAAGATCGCCTCGCCGACGAGCATCCAGAATGTGGTCGGCCAGAACGCCTCTTCCACCGCGAACGCCTTGAAGATCAGCGAGCTGACGGCCAAGGAGAAGGCGCAGACGAGCATCTTCACGACCAGGCTCGTCTTGATCGTGGTTTTGCGCCCGTTGCCCGCGCGAAGCGACAGCAGGACGGCGCCGACCAGGATCATGGCGCCGCCCAGCACCTGCCGGCCGGACAGGGTCTCGCCAAGCACGATATACGCCAGCGCGTAAGCGAAGACAGGCGAGGTCTGAAAGAATGGCGCCACCACCGACGCCTCCTCTTCCTGCAGCGCCTGCAGGTAGAACAACATGGCGCCCATGTAGAGCACGCCCGACAAGGTCATGACGGCGATGCTCGCCGGCGGCAGCTCGAGAGACGCAGGCTGGTAGATGGCGATGAATGGCAGCAGCAGGACGCCCACCCACGCCGTGAACACCAGCAGGACCGCCGCACTGCTCTGTTTGAAGTAGCGGTCGACCAGATATTTGTCCAAGTGCACGGAAATGGCCCACAGAACGGGCCCGCAGAACGCGAAGACCAGCCACGACATGGCGCGCTTGGTAGCACGGCTGGCGCCTCTCGCCTATTGCCGCTACGCTGCTTTTTTCGGCGTCGCCGTCGGGCCCGCCTCATGGGGGAGATGACATGCTCAAGCGCACCTTGATCCTGACCTGTGCCGCGGTCGGCCTCTGTGCCGGCGTCAGCGCGCCGGCGGCCGCCGAATCCGATGCGCGCAAGGCGCTCGCCTACGAGGTGGTCGAACGCAATGCCGACCAGATCGCGCTGGTCGGCGATTCGCTCTACTACTTCGGCGAGCTCGGCATGCAGGAGATGGAGAGCGCCAGGTTCCTGAAGCAGACCCTGGAGGCCGCCGGCTTCACCGTCGAGACCGGCGGGGCGGGCATGCCGACCAATATCTGGGCGCATTGGGGAACCGGCAAGCCGGTGGTCGCGATCGTCACCGAGATCGACGCGCTGCCCGGCGGCTCGCAGACGCCCGAGAACATCGACCGCAAGCCGGTCATTGCCGGCGCTCCCGGCCATATGGAAGGGCACAACACGCATGGCGGGCTCGCCATCGGCGCCGCGTTCGCGGTCAAGCAGGTCATGCAGCGCTACAACATCCCGGGCACCGTCGCGATCTCCTTCGGCCCGGCGGAGGAGCAGATCATCAGCCGTCCGTACCTGGTGCGCGCCGGCCAGTTCAAGGACACCGACGCCGCCATCGTCCTCCATATCGGCGAGAACTTCGCGAGCGGCTACGGCCTATACAACTACGCCGCGATCAGCGCCAAGTTCACCTTCCACGGCAAGACCGCGCACGGCGCCGTCAACCCGTGGGACGGCAAGGATGCGGTCGACGCCGTCGAGCTGATGGATATCGGCTTCGACAAGCTGCGCGAACACCTGAAGCCGACCTATCGGGCGCACCGCGCCATCACCGCCGGCGGCATCCAGCCGAACATCATCCCCGACCTTGGCCAGATCTGGTGGTTCGTGCGCGACGCCAACATGGTCGATGCGAAGTCGACGTTCGACAAGCTGGTGAAGATCGCCGAAGGCGCCTCGCTGATGACCGGCACCACCTACGAATACAAGATCGACGCCGCGGCGTGGCCGCAGCTCGCCAACCGCGCCATCGGCGAGGCGATCCAGGCCAATATCGAGGCGATCGGCAACCCGAAATGGAGCGACGACGAGCAGGCCTTCGCCAAGAAGTTCCAGGCCTCGGTGGGCGTGCCGCAGGTCGGCCTGGCGCCGAAGCCGGTGCCGCTCGGCGGCCGTCCGCAATCGGCGTCGTCGAACGACAACGGCGACGTCACCTGGGTCGTTCCGACCGGCGCCATCGCGTTCCCGGCGAGCGTGCCCGGCATCCAGTATCACAACTGGCAGGCCGCGGTGACGCCGACCATGAGCATCGCGCACAAAGGCATGGTCGCCGGCGCCAAGGTGATGGCGGCGTCGCTGATCGATCTGCTGACCACGCCGGAGCTGCGTCAGAAGGCGCGCGCCGAGTTCGAGCAGCAGACGGAGCAGATCAAGTATTTCGCGGTGCTGCCCGCCGACGCCAAGCCGCCGCTCGATCTCAACAAGGAAATGATGGAGCGCTACCGCCCGGACATGCGGAAATTCTACCTGAACAAGGTGGCGGAGTTTAAGTGACGCGCAATTCACCTCTCCCGTCGGGAGAGGTCGCGAGCGGTAGCGAGCGGGTGAGGGGCACGGTTTCAGCGTCGCGCTGGTTGCTATCACCGCGGCACGGTGACGTTTCCCCTCACCCGGCGCTTCGCGCCGACCTCTCCCCCCGGGGAGGTTACTGGTTCACCTGACGCGCGCGCCCGTCTTGTCGTCCCAGTGCAGCGGGCGGTCGGATTTCGGCAGCGGCGCGTCCGGCGTCTCGCCGATGCGCACCCCGTACGGCCAATCGGGCGGGCAGATCGCGACGAACCGGGCATAGCCGCCCGTACCGCCCTTGAGCTTTGGATAGCCGATCGCCACCAGCGCCCCGGCCTCCGGCGCCTGGTCGAGATGCGCCACACCCTCGGCCTGGGTGTAGCCGTTGTGCATCAGCCAGGCCTCGCCTTCGAGCGTCGGCGTCGTGTCCGTGTCGAGCGGCTCGTGGCCGTGGAACAGGATGTGGCGCTCCTGGTGCAGGAACTTCAGCGCGTCCAGGCTGACGCCGGGAAACGGGGTGCGCGTCGACAGTGTCTGATCGGGCCAGTCCTTCGACCAGTCGGAGCGCACGAACACGACCGATCCCTCGGGGACCCGGCCGTGCGCCTTCTCCCACGCCAGCACGTCGGCCACGCTCAGATGGTAGCCGGGATCTTTCTTGACCTGTTCGACGATCGAGATGACGACCAGCGGCCGCAGCGTGTAGGTCGCCGGCAGCTCGTCGATCGACGGATATTCCGGCGCCCAGTGCGCCGGCGGATCGAGCTGCGTGCCGAGCTGGTCGGTCGCCAGGTCGTAATGCGTGGCTTCGAAGCCGTCGTCCTTGTAGCTGTAGGCCTTGCCGGTCTTCGGATCGACCGCCGGCAGGAACCGCGACGGGCCGAACCCGGCCCACACCGGGATGTCCGGCGCGATGGTGTGCGTAAGGTCGACGTATTTCGCGCGCTTCAGCGTCTGATCGTAGGCCTGCCACAACGAGAGGTCCTCGGCCGCGGCGGACGGCGTGGACACCGAGCCCAGCTGCGCCGCCACCACGGCCGCGCACGACCACAACGACAGACGCCTCAGGCCCATGTAAGCCTCCTTCGCGGAGGCGCCTGCTAGAGCTTCAGCAGACGCTTCGCATTGCCGCTCATGATCTTCGCTTTGTCCTCGGCCGACAGCGGGATGCGCTCGACCCATTTGACACCCGGCAGGTTCTCGACGAACGGATAGTCGACCGAGAACATGATGCGGTCGGCGCCCATCTCCATCACGCTGCACAGCAGTGCCGGATCGGAGAAGAAGCCGCTGGTCGTGATCCAGAAATGCTCGCAGAAATACTCGCGGAAGCCCTTGCGGCCCTTCTTCTCGCGCCCCAGCGCCTGGTCGATGCGCCACACCATGAACGGCAGTGATTCGCCGAGATGGCCGAGGATGATCTTGGTCTTGGGATAGGCGTCGAACACGCCGCTCAGCACCAGCCGGATGCCCTGGGTCGCGGTCTCGACCGTGAAGCCCCAGGCGGCGCGGAGCAGCATCGGCCAGTCCTGGGCGTAGTCCTTGTAGTAGGCGTCGATCACCGCCGGATGGGGGACGGCGGGGTGCATGTAGAGCGGCACGTCGAGCGCCTGGGCGCGCTCGAACACCGGCCAGAAGCGCTTGTCGTCGAAGAACAGCGTGCCGTTGGTCAGGCCGTGGATCATGGCGCCCTTGAAGCCGAGCTTCGACACGCAGCGCTCGAGCTCGTCGGCGGCGGCCTTCGGGTCGGGGGTCGGCAGGCAGGCGAAGGCCGCAAAGCGGCTCGGGTGGGCCCGCACCGCCGCGTGCAGCCGGTCGTTCGCCTGGCGGGCCAGCCGGACGGCGCTTTCCGGATCCACTTTCTGGACCGACGGAGCGCCGTGCGACAGCACCTGGATGTCGATCCCGGCCTCGTCCATGTCGCGCAGGCGCAGCTCGCCGAGGTCGTCCAGGCGCTGGGCGATCGGCGGCGCCTTGGTGGCGTCGGCGCCGGTGAAGCGCGCCTTGATGTCGGGGTCGAGATAGTGCTCTTCGAGTGCCACGATCTGCGGCTTGGCGGCCATGGGCGTCTCCTCGGCGTCCGGTTGATCCGTGGTTCTACCAGCCGCCGCTGGCCGTGTCAGCCGCAGCCGCATCACGCCGGGTGTTGCCGCTGCTGAGAGTCCTTATAATGCCGGGCGATGTCCCCACGGTCCCGAGTCTGGCTGGTTGGCTGCGGCGCATTGGCGCTCGTCGCCGCCGGGTGGGCACTGATCGTCGCCGAGATTCAGGGTGAGCGGGAACGCCTCGTCGTGGCGGCGGCCGAGCGCGTCCACACGCGCGCCGTCGTGTTCGGCACGTTTGTCGATTCGGCGTTTGGCTCCGCGGCTTTAGCGCTGCGGCAGTTCGACTCCACGGCCGGCACGTCCGGGGTCGCCCCGGTGCTGGACCGCATTGCGGCGAAAGACATCCTGCGCCGCACCGTCGCCATGATACCGATCTTCAACGGGCTTGCGATCGTCGACAAGGCGGGGGACGTGGTCGCGAGCGCCCGCGAGCCGGCGGGCCCGCCGGCGAATGTCGCGGACCGCAGCTATTTCGCCTGGCACCGAAACCACGTGTCGCCGGGGCTGCTGGTGTCGCCGCCGCTGGTCACGCGGCTCGACGACACCTGGGCCATTCCGATCAGCCTGCGGCTCGACGACGCCGGCGGCGCCTTCGCGGGTGTCGTGATCGGCAGCCTGCGGCCGGATTATTTCAGCGGTTTCATGCGCTCCCTCAATGTCGACGCGGCCGTGATCGCGCTTGGCGACGGCTCGATCCTGGTCAGCGAGCCGTCGGCGGCGGTCAATTCCGCCCGCCGCGTCGACCACGACCGCGAGATGGTGCGGCAGTGGCGCGACACGACGATCGGCGGGGACGAGGCTGACTTGCCGGTCGCCGATCCGGCTCCCCGGCCAGACCAGCCGGTGGACGTGAAATTCGCCGACGCGGCGGGGCAGGTCGGGAGCTACGTGCCGCTCAAGTCGATAGCCGGCGCCGTATTCGCCCGGGTCGATCTCGCCCGCGAGCTGGCACCCTGGCGCCGCTTGGCGCAATACCGGTTGATCGGCGGCGGCGTCTTCACGGTGCTGGTGGTGCTGCTCGCCTGGGCGGTCATCTCCGCCATGGCGCGGGAGGGCCCACGGGCGGCCGCGTTGCAGGCGGCGTACGACGAAGCGCGGCAGGCGCGGCTGCGCGCCGAAGAGGCCGAGCGCAACAAATCGGTGTTTCTCGCGCACACCAGCCACGAGCTGCGCACGCCCTTGAACGCGATCATCGGCTTCTCCGAAATCCTGGCGCGCGAGGTCTTCGGTCCGCTCGACAAGCGTTACCGGGAGTACAGCCACGACATCCACCACAGCGGCCAGCACCTGCTGTCGGTGGTCAACAACATTCTGGATCTGGCCAAGGTCTCGGCGGGACGGTGGGATCTGGCGCGCGAACGCTTCTCGCTCGACGAGTTGCTGGACGATATCGGGCGCCTGGCCGCCCCCGAGGCGGAGCTGCGCGGCATCGAGCTCAAGCGCGACGTGCCCGCCGACGTGCCGGCGCTCTATAGCGACCGGCGCGTGATGCGGCAGATCCTGCTGAACCTTGTCGCCAACGGCATCAAGTTCACCGCGACCGGCGGCGTCGTCGCGGTGGCGGCATCGCCCAGTCCCGAGGGCGGGATCACGATCATCGTGCTCGACACCGGCATCGGCATCGAGGCGGGCGAGATCGACAAGATCGTGAAGCCGTTCAGCAACGTGTCGAATTTCATCGCCCGCAAGCAGGCCGGCACCGGCCTCGGCCTGCCGCTGTGCCGCGCCTTCGTCGACCTGCTCGGCGGCGAGCTCACCATCACCAGCCAGCCGGGCGAGGGCACCACGATCACGGTGCGGCTGCCGGCCGACTGCATCGCCACCGGGCCGATCGACGAGATCGACGCGACGGCGGCGGAGTAGTCCTTCGAGACGCCCCGCGCAACGCGGGGCTCCTCAGGACGAGGCTCCTTTCAAGACGAAAACGCCCTCATGCTGAGAGCTTGTGAGTCTATGTCGATATGGTTGGCAGGCCTAGAAGGGATTGGCGATGCGGCTGGGCAGCGGCGGGGGCGTCAAAGGGTCAGCGTCTCACGGGTAAGGGCCGCTATGGTTTGGCGATCAGGCG
>DASWFO010000131.1:0-2673 GCA_036394195.1 Alphaproteobacteria bacterium
CGGTTTTCGTTTTCACTCACGGGTCGACGTCTGCGTCCTCAATACGTACCCTCAGCAACGCAATCGAGGAATTCTCGCAGCTTCAGCCTGTTGTGTTTTCTGTAACTTACTGAGCCGTCGAAGGTTGTACGAATACGAGTCCCGTCGGCCGCGCCAATTCGGCCTGAGCGCTGGTGCCGCAATAAGGCGTGGCGTCGCGGTGCCGCGTCACCAGGATTCATCGAAAAAAAACCACGTCGTGCTACCGTGGGCCGCCCTGAACCTCCGGAGGTTGCCCATGTCCCGCTTGGCCCTTCTTGGCGGCGCGCTGCTCGTCCTCGCAACCGGCTGTGCAACTACAACCACTACATCCACATCCACCATCCACCACGGCTCTCCTCGCCGTCCGACCGCAAACGGCCGCGAGGAATTCGAGCGGATGATCCTCGCTGACGAAGAGGGACGCATTCCACCTGGCGCGCTCGTGCGCGCTCTCGACCACGTCAAGCGGATGCGCGCGCTCAATGCCGTGGGCGAAGCGGCGGGTATCGGCCGCAACTCCTGGACCTGGCTCGGCCCCGGAAACATCGGTGGCCGCATCACCACCATCCTCGTCCATCCCGCCGATCCAAATCGCATCTGGATCAACAATCCGGGCGGCGGCATCTGGAAGACCACCAACGGCGGCGAGTCGTGGGCCCCGGTCGATGATTTCCTGGCCAATCTGGTCGTCAGCGCGATGGCCATGAGCCCGACCGACACAAATTTGATGTACGCCGGCACCGGCGGCGGCGCGGGCGGGAGCCTGTTACGCGGCGCCGGTATCTTCAAGAGCACCGACGGAGGCTCGACGTGGACGCAACTCGCGGCGACGGCGGCGTCCGACTGGTCGCGCGGCGTGGAAAGGATGGCCATCTCCCCCGACGGCGTCACCGTGGTGGCGGCAACGAAGTCGTACTACTCGGATGTGCCCTCGGCGCTGTGGCGCAGCACCGATGGCGGTGCGACATGGAAGGAGACGCTGGGCGCCAGGGGCGTCGAGGCGGCATACGTGGAGTTTCACCCCACAAACTCGTCTCTGGCCATCGCCAGCATGAAGTCGGGTGAGGCGCTCTACTCCACGGACGGCGGCGCGAGCTGGAGTATCGCCACCGGCATTCCATCGGAGGGCCTCTTGACGCTCGCCTATGCCCGCAGCGACGGGAACACCGTCTACGGCGGCCTCGATCGCAATGGCGGCGAGATCTACAAATCGACCGATGGCGGCCGCACATACTCGCTGGTCAACACCGGCACGACGTACCTCGGCGATCAGGGGTGGTACAGCAACGTTGTCTGGGTCGATCCGACGAATCCGGCCGTGGTGGTGATCGCTGGACTGGACATCTATCGCAGCACCGACGGCGGCAACAACTTCACGAAGATCAGCCGCTGGCAGAAGTCTCCGGAGTCGGCACATGCCGATCACGGCTCGATCGCCGCGGCGGGCGGCTACAACGGCACCACCAACCGGACGGTGTTGTTCGGCAACGACGGCGGGCTTTACCGCGCGCCGGACGTCCTCGACGTGCAGGAGGAAGCCGGCTGGCAGGCGCTCAACAACAACCTCGGCGTGACGCAGATGTACGGCGCCGCCGGCAACAGCGGCGGCGTGATCATGGCCGGCGCGCAGGACAACGGCTCGATCCGCTATGCGGGAGACACGCAGGGGTGGACGAAGTGGCAGGGCGGCGACGGCGGCTTCATCGCCGCCGACCCGACCGATCCGAAGATCTTTTACGGCGAATACGTCTATCTGACGATCTATCGCAGCAACGACGGCGGCTTCGCCACGCCCGACGACATCTATGGCTTTTATGATTACTGGAACGGATCGTCGTGGGAGAAGAAGGCGCGCCCGAATCCCATCACCGAAGCGAAGGCCGGGACCGCAAACTTCATCGCGCCGTTCATCCTTGATCCGAACAACCCGAATCGGCTGCTGGCGGGAGCGCGCTCGTTATGGGTCACGGACAACGCGCGCATCGCGAAAACAGAGGGATGGCCGGACTGGCGCGCCATCAAGCCGCTTGCAGGTAACGCCACGGCGAACAACATCAGCGCCATCGCCGTGGCACCGGTCAACTCCGACCGCATCTGGGTCGGTCACGGCAACGGCGACGTCTTCGTCACCACCAGCGGCACCGCCGCATCGCCGGTGTGGACGAAGGTCGATGACGGCTCGACCGCTTTGCCGAACCGTTTCGTCACGCGCATCGCGGTCGACCCGCGCGACAACAACGTCGTCTACGTCTCCTTCGGTGGCTTCAGTGCCAACAATCTCTGGAAGACCACCGACGGCGGGACGAGCTGGACACCCTTGACCGGCTCGGGCGCCCGCTCGCTTCCGCAGGCTCCAGTGGAGACGATTGCCATCCATCCGAACAATTCGCAATGGCTCTATGCCGGTACCGAAGTGGGCATTTTCGCCAGCGAAGACGGCGGTGCGACCTGGAACGTGCCGCAGGATGGGCCGGCGAATGTCTCAGTCAAAGAGCTGTTCTGGATCGGCAGCACGCTGCACGCCGCGACGTTCGGCCGCGGGCTGTACAAGATCGATATCCCGGTGGCGTCGAAAGCGGCGCTGCCCTGTTACACGCTGACTACCGCCGCCGACGACATATCGCGCGGAGGGGTGGTTGCCGACGTGCAGCC
>DASWFO010000132.1:0-2415 GCA_036394195.1 Alphaproteobacteria bacterium
GCGTAATAGACCGGTGCGGGAGCGTAATAGGGCCCGCCGAGCCCAACCCCGACACCGATGCTGAAATGCGAGCGCGCGTCGGCCGGCGACAGGAGTGCCGATCCGAACAGCGCCGCCGCGACGGCAAGACCCAGAACTGAGAACTTCTTTACGTTGCGCATCTCATCCCCTTGCGAACTCCACCCCGACAACGGCACCCGTGAGCGGATTATTCCGGCCGGCTCCCCATCCCGCCCGCGGCTTTCGGGCGGCATCGCGGTTTGCTATGGTTCAGACAGTCCAGGGAAAACCCTGGCAAATCACCGTAATGGGAGGAAATCAACATGAAGCGCTGGTCCGTCCCCATCCTGGGGCTGCTGTTGCTCGGCGTCGCGGTTCTCGGACAGTCGAGCCAATCGTCCGGCCAGGCGGGCTGGGTCGTCCTGTTCGACGGCAAGAGCCTCGACCAGTGGAACCAGATCGGCGACGCCAACTGGAAGCTCGCGGACGGCGTCGTCCAGGCCGACAAGGGCAACGGCTTCCTGGTGTCGAAGAACGCGTACAAGGACTTTCAGATCCGCGCCGAATTCTGGGTGGATGAGCCGGCCAATAGCGGCATTTTCATCCGCTGCTCCGACCCGCAGAAGATCAATTCCGAGAACGCTTACGAGGTGAACATCTTCGACACCCGGCCCGACCCGGTCTACGGCACCGGGGCGATCGTCGGCGTGGCCAAGGTGGTCCCCATGCCGAAGGCCGCCGGGAAATGGAACGTCTACGAGATCACCGCCAAGGGCCCGGTGTTCACCGTCGTCCTCAACGGCCAGAAGACCGTCGACGGCGCCAGCGACAGCAAGCATCCGGACGGCCGGATCGCGCTGCAGTACGGCGCCGGCGTGGTCAAGTTCCGCAAGGTGGAGATCAAGCCTTTATAATTCTGGGCGCCCTCGCATCTGGGCGCCTCGGAGTTGCGCTCCGCGCAAGCACCTGACCAACCCCAGATGCTCGGGCGCCGCGCGCCTATCCAGGCGCGCGAGTGACTCACACCGAGGCCTGCGCAAACCCGGCGGCTACTCGATCGGCTCGGGTTTGTCGCCGGCCAGGAGGCGCTGTGGGATCTGCGCGAAGCGCCACGGCTCCCCTGACCCGCCGGTCCGGGTCAGGAGCCAGACGACGTCGAAGCGGTCGTCCGGCCATTCCTGGGGGACCTTCTGTGTGGTGCCGGCATCGCCGGTCAGATGCTGGACGATCTTCGGGATCTTCTCGTACTGCCAGCTGATCAGGACGGTTCCGCTCGCCTTCAGCACGGCCGCGGCGAGGGCTTTCTCGTCGCCTTTGGTAAAGGACGTTTTCGGCTTGAGGCCCAGCTTCTCGGCCAGCGGGGCCACCGTCTGCAGCGGCCGCTTGCTGGGGCCGGACGGCGACGACGCATAGATGACGTCGGGGAGGCCCAGGTCCGGCGGGGACCCGCCGGGTGCGGCGAACAGGGCGACCAGGGCGCCGGCCCTCGCCCAGCCCTGGACTGTCAGCGATTTCGCATCCGGCGCGCCGTCCCATGTGACGCCGTGCGGCGGGTTGCCCCCTAGCGGCTTCTCGCCATGGCGGATGATCATGACCTTGGCCGGCACGAGTTCCTCCGTCGTTCCCCGCCCGTGGCCTCAACGGCGCCGTCGGCCGTGCGGTTCCGCCCGCGGGAACGCGCCGGGTGAGATTTGGGCCTTCTCCTCCGTAAAATCCTGCCTAAATCCATGGCAACAATATTTCAGCGCGGGTCTTGGGTTTCGTGCGTCGGCGAGCTAAAAATGAGTAACCTCTCCCGGAGCCAGCCGTGAGCATGCTCGCCGACCCGATCGAGATCGCGCCGCCCGATATCGGCGCCTATCGCACCGGCAATACCGGGATCCCGTATGCCACCAGCTTCGACAGCGGAAAGCCGGGGCCGCACGTGTTCCTGACCGCGATCGTGCACGGCAACGAGCTGTGCGGCGCGATCACGCTCGATTTCCTGTTCCGCGAGAAGATCCGGCCGAAGCGCGGCCGAATGACGCTGGCGTTCTGCAACATCGCGGCCTTTATGCGCTTCAACCCGGACAACCCCAGCGCGTCCCGGTTCGTCGACGAGGATTTCAACCGGGTGTGGTCGCTGGAGCGGCTGGGCGGCAGCCAGCACAGCGCCGAGCTGTTGCGCGCCCGCGAGCTCCGCCCGCTGGTCGACAGCGCCGACTACCTGCTCGACATCCACTCCATGCAGCAAGCCACCGCGCCGCTGATGATGTGTGGACCGCTCGAGAAGGGCCGCCGGTTCGCCCGCGACATCGGCGTGCCGGAGCTGATCGTCAGCGACGAGGGCCATGCCGCCGGGCGCCGCATGCGCGACTACGGCGGGTTCGGCGACCCCGCGAGCCCGAAAAACGCGCTGCTGGTGGAATGCGGACA
>DASWFO010000133.1:0-2150 GCA_036394195.1 Alphaproteobacteria bacterium
CTGCGGCGGCTTGGTCGCCGCCGATCTGGCCGAGCACGCCCGCTTGGCTCGGCGGCTCCGCCGGGTTGGCGCCCGCGCCCTTCGGCGGCGCCGCAGCCAGGGTGCGCGGATCGGCCGCGCCCGGTGCCGGCGCTGCGGCGGCAACACCGCCCGCTGCTGCCGGCCCGTGCTCAAGCGCGCCGAGCCGCTGGTCGATGTCGCCCGCCAGCGTGTCGAGCCGGCGCTTCATCTGCGCGAGGTTGTAGGTGATCTCCTCGATCTGGCCGGTGAGGCTGCGCATCTGGTCGTCGATCTGGCCGAAGCGCACCTCGGAATTGACCGCTGCCTGCGTGTCGGCCGGGCTCATCGGCACCGGTGCGCCGCCGGGGCTGGTGCCGCGATAGACCTGGCGCTGCAGCAGGTTCATATCGCGCTCGAGCCGGTCGAGCCGGTCGAGCAGCGGGCGAAGGTCGTTGCCGGTCTGCGCGCGGGCGCCGGCAGCTAGACAGAGGCTAAGCCCGCACAGGAAGACGGCAAAAGCCGTTGGTCGCATCGTCGTCAGATCCTCCGGCCCCGAGCGTGGGCCTGACAAGCGCTGGGCGACGGCCGCCACGGACAGCCCGCCTCAGCGTTACCCTAGGCTGGCTTTTGGGCAAAAAAAGGGCGCCTGCCCTCCCCGCGACACGAGCGTCGGAGGAAGGCAGGCGCGCCCTAAACCAACAGGATCGTCAGCGCCGATCAGTTGACGACCGTCACGCCGCGACGGTTCTGCGCCCAAGCCGCCTCGTTCGATCCGACCACCGCCGGCCGCTCCTTGCCGTAGCTGATCGTCGAGACGCGGTTGGCGGGAATGCCGAGCGCCACGAGCATCTTCTTCACCGCCGTGGCGCGCCGCTCGCCGAGCGCGAGGTTGTATTCGCGTGTGCCGCGCTCGTCGCAATGACCTTCGACGGTCACGGTGACCTTCGAGTACTTCTTGAGCCAGTCGGCTTGGCGCTGGAGAACCTGACGGCCCTCCGGCTTGATGTCGCTCTTGTCGTAGTCGAAGAAGACGCGGTCGCCCACGTTCTGCACCAAGTCCTGCTCGGTGCCGGGCTGCACGCTGCCCGACGACGAGGTCGACGGGGGAGCCGCACTGGCACCGCCGGCGGCGCCGCCGGTCGTCGGCGTGGTATCCGCGCAGGCGGCCAGGAGCAGAACGCCCGCGAGCAGGCTCAAGAATCGAAGATTCATTTTTGTACTCCCTCGAAGATACCTGGGATTGGTTTGCATTTTGGTTGGACGGACGGTGCCCGCAGGCCCCCTCGCTCCTTCCGGCGTTCGGAGGCGTACGCCAGCCGCGGTCAGCGAAAGCGGCGCGACTATACTTTTAGTTAATCAGGGAATCAAGGGGGACCACGCCGGATCGGACGCATCCTGTGGTGTGATCACCTCACGCTCGTTATATCCCGTCAAGTCAATCGAATAGAGCCGGGGGCTGCCGCCCTTGCCCTTCGAATCGGTGGGCGTTTGGCGGAAATACATCAGCACGCGGCCATTGGGCGCCCAGGTCGGCCCCTCGACCAGGAAAGCCTGGGTCAACAGCCGCTCGCCCGAGCCGTCCGGTCGCATCACGCCGATATAGAACTGGCCGCCCTCGATCTTGGTGAAGGCAATGAGGTCGCCGCGCGGCGACCACACCGGCGTGCCGTAGCGCGCGCCCGAGTCGAAGCTGATGCGCTTCACGTCGCTGCCGTCGGCCCGCATGACGTAGAGCTGCTGCGAACCGCCGCGGTCGCTGTTGAAGACGATCTGGGTGCCGTCCGGCGAATAGCACGGCGAGGTGTCGATGGCGGGATTGTCCGTGAGCCGCGTCGCCTGGCGCGTGCGCAGGTCGAGCGTGTAGATGTCGCTGTTGCCATCGACGGCGAGGCTCATGATCACCTTGTTGCCGTCGGGTGAGAAGCGCGGCGCGAAGGTCATCCCGGGAAAATCGCCCAGCACCTCCTGCTGCCCGGTGTCGATGTTGAAGAGATAGACCCGCGGCAATCCCCGGGCGTAGGACAGATAGGTGATCTCCTGCGCGGTCGGCGAGAAGCGCGGCGTCAGCACCAGCGAGCGGCCGTCGGTCAAGAACCGGTGGTTCGCGCCATCCTGGTCCATGATCGCCAGGCGCTTGATGCGGCGGTCGG
>DASWFO010000134.1:0-2337 GCA_036394195.1 Alphaproteobacteria bacterium
CGCCACGCGCCGCGTCGCGCCGACCGCCTGGTAATACGCCCGGCGCACGTCGGCGCGGACATCCGCGGCGATGCGGATGGTCTCCGCCTCCGTTACGGCGAGGGTCGCGTTGGCGACCTCGACGCGCCGCTGGCGCTTGCCCGAAAGGTCCAAGGGCAGTGTGCCGGTGAACGCCCAGTGCGGCGTTTCACGAAGGTACTCGAAACTGACGTCAGGATTCGGCCGCTGTCCGGCGGCCTGGATCCCGGCCACGTCAACGGCGCGTGCCGTTCGCGCGGCGAGGAGGGTGCGGTTGGCCTCAACCGCCCGGCTCATCGCGTCGTTCAAGGTGAGTGTCGATGGCCCCTGGCCGGATGGGGCGGCGGCGTGCAATGTCAAGCTGGCGGCCACGAGGGCGGTCGTCGTGCGAAACGTCGCCGGTCCGAGCATCCGTCCTGATTATATTGGGGAGATAGATGAACGTACGATGACTTAGCGGCTGAGCTCCTTGCGGATCGCCTCGACCAGGAGCAGGGGCGCGTCATTCTCGGCCGTCAGCGTTACGAGCGGGATGTCGCCAATGGCTGGGTTGGCAGCCATGTGCGCCCGGAGCGTCGGCTCGTCCCGTAGCCGCGCCACGATGAGATTCGGGCGCAGCGCCTCCATGACTTTGATCGCCTCTTCCACCGAGTGGGCGGGCGCGACCGCGAACCTGAGCCGGGCGAGGATGGCGACGCATCGCGCGCCGCTGTCCGCGTCATCGTCGGCGACCAGGACCAGCGGGGAATACCCCATAGGATCGCTCGGACGGCGTCCACCTCTGGGCGTGCGCCGGCGATCGGGTAGGTCACGTCTATCCGCCTGTGAACTCATGCGGCGGATGTTACTAAATTGCAGGCTCTGATTCACAGCGGATTCATGTACCAACCTGCATGATGAGGGTCGCATGCCTGTCACGATGATCTTGCTCCTGCTGCTTGGGAGCCTCCAACAAGGGGCCGCTGCCGACTCTCAGACCCAGCGCGGCGTCGTCCGGGATCAGACCGGCGCGGTGCTACGGGGCGCGCAGGTGGAGCTTGCCGACGAGTCGGGCGGGACCGGCCGCGACGACTATCGCACGGGCCAGACGAACGCCCGCCCGGCAGGAGTCGCGCGGAACACGCTCCAGGGGCCGGGCTCCGCCCCTTCTCGACCTGCGCTGGTCGCAGGGATTTCCGATCGGATCGGGAAGGGAGAGGACGCTGCGGCGTGGTCGGTCGGTGTCGACGCGTTCAACGTCATATCAATCGGGTGAACAACTCGGGGTTCGTCGGCACTCTGAGCTCGCCGTTTTTCGGCAAGGCGATCGCCGCCCGGCCGCCACGGCGGATACAGCTCTCGGCGGGATTCCATTTCTAGCAATAGGAGAGAAGACATGAAGCGTAGGGAACTCGCTATGGTCGTCGCGATGCTCGCAGCCGCGGGCGTCGCGCACGCCGGCATTCAGACACCAGCACCGGGCCAGAAGAAAGCCGTTCAGAAAGAGAAGAAGGAAGCGGGTGAGCAGGACGAGAAGGGCGAGAAGGGCGAGAAGGCGGACGCCAAGGCCAGGGATAAGAAGGTCTCGCTGAAGAACCTGCCGCCTGCGGTGAAGGCCACTGTGGAGGCCGAGTCCAAAGGCGCAAGGATCAAAGGCATCTCCAGCGAGAAGGAGAAGGGCAAGACTGTGTACGAGCTGGAGACACTCGTCAACGGCCGGATCCGCGATCTGATGATCGACTCAGCCGGCACGGTCTACGTCGTCGAAGAGAAGGTTGACGCCGACAAGGTGCCGGCACCAGTGCGGCAGGCCCTCGAGCAGAAGGGCAAAATTGTGGTGATCGAGTCCGTGGTGGAGGCCGGCAAGACCACCTACGAAGGGCAGGTCCAACCGAAGACGGGCAAGAAAATCACCCTCGAGCTCAACGCGGACGGGACACCGGTCAAGAAGTAAGATCCGCCCGTGCGGATCCTGCTGGTGGAAGATGAGCCAAGCGCAGCTCGCTTCATTGCGAAGGGGCTGCGCGAAGCCCGACACGCCGTCGACGTGGCCTCCGACGGGACGGCGGCGGCGGAGCAGTGTCAGCAGAACGATTACGACGCGGTCATCCTCGACGTCATGCTTCCGGGCAAGGACGGGCTAACCGTCTGCCGCGAGCTGCGGGCCGCCGGCTCCGATGTGCCCGTCCTCATGCTCACCGCGCGCGACGCGGTGGAGGCGCGCGTTCAGGGCCTCGACGCCGGCGCCGACGATTACCTCACGAAGCCGTTCGACTTCCGGGAGCTCCTGGCGCGCGTCCGCGCGCTCACCCGCCGCGACCGGCGTCCGCTGTCTCCCGA
>DASWFO010000135.1:0-2501 GCA_036394195.1 Alphaproteobacteria bacterium
GCCGACCGGCATGTTCAGGTTGACGCTGTGCAACTGAACCGGAATCGTGATGATCAGCATGATGATCAATACCAGCATCACGTCGATGAGCGGCGTCGTGTTGATGTCGATCATCACTTCCGGGTCGCGTTGGCTGCTGCCGACGGTCATGGCCATGGCGTTCTCCTAGCCGCCGTGCGGCGGGGGTTCGGTGATGAAGCCGATCTTCAGGATCCCCGCGCGCTGGCAATTGAAGACCACGCGACCGACGAATTCGTAGCGGCCCTCGCGATCGCCGCGAATGTGCACTTCAGGTTGCGGCAGCTTGACCGCGATTTCCTTCAGACGCTCGAACAGCTCCTGGTCCTCGACGAACTGCTTGTTCCAGAACACGTTGCCATCGCGGTCGATGGCAATGACGACGTTCTCCGGCTTGGTCTGCGTCGGCAGGTTGCGCTCGCGCGGCAGGTCGACGGGGATGTTCTGGATGACCACCGGGATCGTAATGAGGAAGATGATCAGCAGCACCAGCATCACGTCGACCAGCGGCGTGGTGTTGATCTGCGAATTCAGCTCGTCGTCGCTGTCCTGCCCTACGGTCATCGCCATGTCAGGCCGCCTTGTGCGGCGTATGGCCGCCGCCGAGCAGCGTCATCTGCACGCTGCTGCCGAAGCGGCGCACGTGCTCCATCGCGACGCGGTTGCGTCGCACCAGCCAGTTGTAGCCGAGCACCGCCGGCACCGCGACCGCGAGGCCGAGCGCGGTCATGATCAGCGCCTCGCCCACCGGTCCGGCCACCTTGTCGATCGACGCCTGCCCGGCGATGCCGATCGCCGTGAGCGCGTGATAGATACCCCACACCGTGCCGAACAGGCCGACGAAGGGCGCCGTCGAGCCCACCGTGGCAAGGAAGGCGAGACCGGTTTGCAGCCGGTTGTTGACCACGTCGATGGCGCGGTCGAGCGTCATGGCGAGCCAGCTATTCAGATCGATTTGCTGCTTGGGCATCGCCGAGTGATCCTTGACCGCGATCAGCCCTTCTTCGGAGATGAAGCGGAACGCGCTATCGCTGCGCAGCGCCTCTACTCCGGCCTGGACGCCCTTGGCGGCCCAGAACTTCTGATCGGCCTCGCGCGCATCCTTCAGCAGGCGCGCCTGCTCGATCAGCTTGACGATGCCGATGTACCAGGAGCCGATCGACATGATGACGAGGATGATGAGCGTGCCGCGCGAGACGAAGTCGCCTTGCTTCCACAGGGCTTCTATGCCGTACGGATTCTCCACGACCGTGCGCGGCCTGCCTTCTTCGATCGCCTGCGGCACCGCCGGCGCGGGCGCCGCCGGAGCCGGCGCCGCGCTGCTGGGCGGTGCCGCCGCATCCTTCGGTGCCTGCGCGCTCGCCGGCGCCGGCAGGAGCGCCGCGAGGCCGACCACCATTGCGAGCGCCGACGTTCCCATTGAACGTTTTAGTTTCGGCCAGATGTTTTTCATCTCTTTCCCATTTGAGTGATTAATCCGTCAAGCGCCAGGTGTACACCACCGTCGCAGTGGCACGGGTCGGTGCGCCGTCGGCGCCGACCGCCGGCCGGTATCGGCAAGCGAGAATCGCTTCGCGCGAAGCGTCGTCCAGACGGCGATGGCCCGAGGAGCGCTCGACGGTGCTCTCGATAACCCGGCCCGTCACGTCGATCAGCGCTTTGATCACGACCTCGCCCTCTTCGCCGGCGCGCCGCATCGCTGACGTGTAGGGCGGCTTGAGGTCGCAGGAGTTGGCGATGCGCGTCGCAGCCGTGGCGGCAGGCTTCGGCGCCGGCGGCGTCGGCACGAATGCCACGGGCGGCGGCGGCGTGGGGCTTGGCGCGACGCTGATCGTGGGCGGCGGCTGCACCGGCACCTGGATCTGCACCTCAGGCGGCGGGATATACGGTGGTGGCGGCGTCGCGAGCTTGGGCGGCGGCGGCGGCGGAGTCTTTTCCGGTTCGCGCGGCTTGACCTCCTCGATGATCTTGGTCTCGAGGGGCGGCGCGACGATCTCGACGATCTTGCGCGCCAGGCCGTGCATCAAGGCATAGATCAGCACGATGTGCAGCGCGATCGTGACGACGACGCCGGTCAGTCGCCGGCTGGAAGAACGGGGATGGGCGTAACTCATCGTGCAATGCGCTAAAGACAAAGGGGCAGGCCAGCCCCCTTTTCGATCAGGCGCGGATTGTAGCAGCGCATTGAGTACAGCCGACCGTCGGAAAAACTAAGGGGCCGGCGAGCGGCCCCTTAGTCCGTTACGTGCCGCGCTCTTCTAGAACCTGAACGTGCCTTGCAGGAGGAACGTCCTGCCGCGCGGATCGGCGTAGCCCGGGTCGTAGCCCGCCTGGAAGTAGTTCTGTCCGCCCGCGTTCGAATAAGGCGGGCTGCGGTCGAACAAGTTGCGAATGCCGGCCGTCAACTTGAGGTTCTTGCTGAAGAGCCCGGTGTACGACGCATACAAGTGGATCAGGCTGTAGTCGCCGACCCACTCGTGCAC
>DASWFO010000136.1:0-31525 GCA_036394195.1 Alphaproteobacteria bacterium
GAAGGAGGGCTTGCACCGCCTCGTCCTCGTGGCCGGCCAGCACGTAGGCCCAGGCTCCCGAGCTGATGCTGGCGAACTTACGGAGCGCGTCGCCCTTCTTCTTCAGCATGCCCTCGGTGGTCAGGACGCCGAAGCCAGGCAGGTTCAGATCGAAATCGGCAAACAGGACCGATCGGGTGGGCTTTTTCGCCTCGACGAGGGCGAGGGTGAAGGCGGTGCTGGTGAACACGCCGTCGACGCCTTCGTTCAGATAGGTCGGCACCTTGGCGCTGGCATCGACCTGCACCAGCTGGACCTGGTCCCGGGTGAGGCCGGCCTTGGTGAAGAAGGCGTCGAGAAACGGCGCTTCCATCGAGCCCGCGGTGTAGACGAGGCGCTTGCCCTTGATGTCGGCGGGCGCCTTGATCGGCGATGACACCGGCACCAGCAGGCCGAGATCGCCCTTGCGGAAGAACCCGGCGATCGAGATCACGGGCATGCCCTTGCCGCGGGCGAATGCCATCGCCGACAGCGTGGCGAAGCCGACGTCATATTGCCCGGCGCCGACAAGCTGCACGGTCGTCGCCGATCCGTTGCCCTGATCGATGGTGATGTCGATCCCGGCTTTCTTGAACCAGCCCTTTTCGGCCGCCAGGAAGATCGGGCTCTGGTATCCCGATGGCAGCCAATCCAGACGAAGCGACAATGTGTGCGCGTCGTCCGCCGCCAGCGCCGGCCGGCCGGCCAACACCAGGGCGGCCATGGCGACCGCGGCGAGCCCGGCCAAACCTCTTATCGATCGATGCATGTGGTCTCTCCCCCACTTAACGATTGGATATCTCTCACGTTATCACGCGCCGATGGGACCTGCATCCGTAGGCCGCAACTCCACCGCTGGTGATGATCCTAGCCGTGCCGGGCCCTCAGCAAAGCGATCTGCTCGGGCCGGATCGGCGTCGAATTGAATTCCACGCCGAACGGCGCCAGGGCGTCCGAGACGGCATTGGCGAGCGCCACCGGTGGGGCGATCGCGCCGCCTTCGCCCAGGCCCTTGACCCCGAGCGGATTGAGCGGCGAGGGCGTCTCCATGTGGACGACCTCGATATTTGGAATATCGATGGCCGTCGGCAGGTGATAATCGAGAAACGTCGTGGTGAGGAGCTGCCCTTCGGCGTTGTAGTGAAACGCCTCGTACAGGCCGCCGCCGATGCCCTGCGCCGCCCCGCCGATAACCTGACCTTCCACGAGCATCGGATTTACTTCCACCCCGCAGTCGTGGGCCACGACGAATTTCTCGATTGCCACGCGCCCGGTGTGGATGTCGACGTCCACGATCGCGACGTGGATCGCATACGACCACGTGACCGTCGGCGGTTCGTAGTAATAGGTCTCCTCCAGCCCGGCGTCGACGCCGTCCGGCCGGCCGTGGTCCCAGCCGGGGCGGGCGGCGCGGGCGATGTTCTGGAGGCTCACCGTCTTGCCGGGCACGCCGACGATGCCGACGCCGCCGTCGCGCAATTCGAGGTCGTCGACCGCGCATTCCAGCTGGTGCGCCGCGATGGCGAAGACCTTCTTCAGCAGACGTTCGGTCGCATGATGCACCGCCGCCGACACTGTGACCGTGCTGCGGCTGGCGACGGTGCCGAACCCCATCGGGATGACGGACGTATCGCCGAGCGACACCATAATGTCCTCCGGCTTCACCTTCCAGGCGTCGGCGGCGATCTGGGCAAAGACCGTCTCCATGCCCTGCCCGTGCGGGCAGGCCCCGGAGGAGATGTGGATCAGGCCTGACGGATCGATCCGTATGGTGGCGCCCTCGAACGGCCCGACGCCGGTCCCTTCCGTATAAGCGCCAATGCCGAGACCGAGATAACGGCCCTGCTCGCGCGCCGCGCGCTGCCGGCGGCGGAACGCCTCGACGCCGCCGATGGCGTCGAGCGCCTTCGCCAAGGCCGTCGGATAATCGCCGCTGTCATAGACGATCGGCTCGCCGTCGCGATAGAGCAGGCCGGCGGGATATGGCATCTCGTGCGCCTGGACCATGTTGCGCCGCCGGACTTCGGCCGGCTCCAGGCCGAGCTTGGCGGCGATCAGGTCCATGGTCCGTTCGGTGGCGAGGGCGGCTTCCGGACGCCCGGCGCCGCGATAGGGCGCGTTGGGAGTCTTGTTGGTCGTGGCGATCCTGGCGTTGGCCGTGAAGTGGTCCATCTTGTAGGGACCAAGCAGGTGGACGGCCGTGTTGTAGACCGGGCCGGTGCCGATCGGATTCCACGCCCCGCTGTCGGCAAGAAAATTGTCGATATAGCCGAGGATGCGCCCCTCGTTGTCGAAGCCCACCTCGACGTCGTGAATCTGGTCGCGCGAATGGCAGGAGCAGAGGAGATGCTCGCGACGGTCCTCGATCCATTTGACCGGCCGTCCGATCGTGCGCGCCAGGAACGGGATCAGCAGGTCCTCGGGATAGACGTGTCCCTTGACGCCGAACCCGCCGCCGACGTCCGGCGCCACGACGCGGACGCGGGCCTCGGGCAGCCCGAGCGTGGCCGCGACCTCGCGCCGCACCCAATGCACGACCTGGGTCGACGACCACAAGGTCATCGCCGCGGTCCGCCCGTCGTACTGCGCCAGTACGCCGCGGCATTCCATTGGGATGGCGGCGTAGCGATGGTGATGGAAGCGTCGCTTCAGCTTGTGCGGGGCTGCCGCGATCGCCGCGGCCGCATTGCCTTTGCCGATCGAGAATTCGCCGATCAGGTTGGTGCCGAATTTCTCGTGCAGGACCGGAGCTCCCGGGCGCAACCCCGCTTCCGGGTCGACGATCGCCGGCAGCTCCTCGAGGTCGAGCTCGACCAGCTCGGCCGCGTCTTCCGCCGCATAACGGCTCTCGGCGACGATCGCGGCGACGGCTTCGCCGACGTGGCGCACCTTGTCGGTGCAGAGCAGCGGCTGGCGCGGGTTCAGGATCTTGTGCCGGACCCCGGCTTTCCATTTGCCGGGCAGGGGTAGCTGCTCGTCGGCGACGGGTCCAAGCGCGCGCTCCAGATCGGCGCCGTTCAGCGCATAGACCACCCCTGGTGCGGCCGCGGCGCGCGTGAGGTTGACCGACCGGATCCGCGCATGCGCTACCGGGCTCCTGACGATGACCACGTGGAGCATGCCGGGCACGACCATGTCGGCGACATATTGGCCTTGCCCCATGAGCAGGCGTGGATCCTCGCGCCGCAAGATCGAGCGCCCGACGTGCCGCAGTCCGCCGTGTTCAGCCACCTTCCGCCTCGTCTGGTCCGTTTATGCTGCGGCGATAGTAGCGGAAATCGTCGGCGTGTCGACGCCCCGTTTCTGACCATACGGTCAGTCCACGGTGATCTTCGCCGCCCGGATGACCTCGGCCTTGAAGTCGTAATCGACGCGTGCACGCCCGGTGAACCGGGCCCGGTCGAGGTACACGACCGGCTGATAGAGCGTCGCGGCGAGCTTGCGGAACTTTTCCGCCTCGGCCGCCTGTGCGCAGCTGCGTTCCAGGCGAGCCAGCACCCGCTCCGGCGTCGCCTTCGGCGCGAACAGTCCGTTGAGACCGGGCGGCATGTAGGGATAACCGAGCTCGGTCACCACCGGGGCGTCCGGATAGGCGGAATGCCGCTTGTCGCCGAACACCGCCAATACGCGCGGGTCCTGCTGCGCGATGGTGCTCACGGCCGCCGCGCCGAAATCGATCTGGCCCGACAGAAGCTGCGGCACCATCTGCGCATCGCCGCGGAACGCCACCGGCACGACCCGGATGTCGGCCTTCCACACCAGCGCCTCGACCGAGAGATGCGGCACGGTGCCAATGCCGGCATGGCCGTAGGTCAGCTTGCCCGGCGCCGCGCGCGCCGCCGCGATCAGCGCTGCGAGCGACGAGTAGGGCGAGGTCTTCGGCACCGTCACGGTAAAGACGTTTTCGAACACCTGGCACACATATTCGAAATCGCCGCGGTCGTACGGCACGTTCTTCATCAGCTGGACGGCGCCGGTGACCGGCGTGGTCGGGCTGAAGGCGAGCGTGTAGCCGTCCGGCCGCGCCTGCGCCAGCTGGGTGAAGCCGAGCACGCCGGCCGCGCCGTCCTTGTTCACCACCACGTATTGCTGGCCCATGATCGCGGACAGGCTGTCGGCGAAGGCGCGCGCCATCACATCGACGCCGCCACCTGCCGGATACGGCACGATCACCTGCACCGGGCGGCTCGGATAGTCCTGGGCCCACGCGGGCATCGCCGCGCAGAGGACAATGAAGAAGGCCAGCACGCGTTGGTGCGACATGGCGCCCTCCCGTGAGCCGGCGAGCCGCCACCGGCGATTGTTTATTTGTACCCGCTGCCGGACTTGAACCGGCATAGCCCGGTCACGGGCCTACGAGTTTAATCCAGGCATAGCATATGTGTCGGAAAACAGCTTGGCGCGAAGCGCAGCCCCGGCCACGCGGCTCAGCATTGCCCACTGGGCTGTCCGCGCGTGTTGATCAGGCCAGCTGGCCGCGCGAAGCCCAGCCCGCCATGCGTCGCTCGAGCACGACACAGATGGCGTAAAGCACGATACTCATGGCCGCGACGATGAACAGGCCGGCGAACACGACGGCGACCTGGAACCGCGAGGAAGCGGCCAGCATCAAGTAGCCGATGCCTTGGTTTGCCGCCACCGTCTCGGAGACCACGGAGCCGATGAACGCCAGGGTGATCGCCACCTTCAGGGAGGCGAACAGATACGGCAACGAACGCGGCAGTCCAACCTTGCTGAGGACCTCGTAACGCGACGCACCGAGGACGCGGAGGACATCCTGCATTTCCGGCTCCACGCCGGCGAGGCCGGTTGCGACGTTGACCACGATCGGAAAGAACGAAATGACGAACGCCGTGATGATGGCCGGCACGGTTCCGATGCCGCACCAGATGACGACGAGCGGGACCAGCGCCACTTTCGGCACCGCGTTGAAGCCCACCAGGATCGGGTAGAGCGAATCATAGATCGCCCGGGAGGAGCCGATGGCGACGCCGAGAAACAAGCCGACGACGATGGCAATGGCAAAGCCGATGAGCGTGGTCAGGAGCGTCTGCGTGGAATGGAGCAGAAGCGTGTCGCTGTATTCGAAGAAGACGCCGGCAATCTCGCTCGGCGGCGGCAGAACGAAAGACGGCACCTTGAAGGCCCTGCAGGCCAGCTCCCACCCCGCCAACAAGATGATCGTGACCACCCACGGCCGGGCATGACGGACAAATCCGGCGTTCATCGCAACCGGACCTCCGATATCCGCGCACGCAGTTCGTTGACGATGTCGGTGTATGACGCCGAGAACGTAGTCTCGGCCGTGCGCGGGCGCGGCAGATCGACCTTATAACGATGCACGATGCGGCCGGGCCGGTCGCTCATGATGTAGACGGTGTCGGCAAGAAAGGCCGCTTCGCGCAGATCGTGGGTCACCAGAACGGCCGTGAACCGCCGGCGCAGCCACAGATCCTGAAGGACATTCCACAAATCCTCCTTCGTGAAAGCGTCGAGCGCCGCGAATGGCTCATCCAGCATGACCAAAGCCGGTTCATGGACGATGGCGCGGCACAGATTCGTCCGCTGTTGCATCCCACCGGACAGCTGCCAGGGAAAATGATCGGCGAACGCGGCCAGGCCGACCGTCTCCAGGAGCTTCTGCGCGCGATCCTGAAGCAGCTTTCGTCCGTGCCGCCGGTTGCGTTTGAACGGCTCCACGATCTCCAGCGGCAGAATCACATTGTCGATGGTCGAGCGCCAGGGCAACAGCGTTGCATTTTGAAACGCCATCCCGGCGCCGCGCACCGGCCCCTGGACACGCTGTCCATCGTAAATAATTTCGCCGCTGGTCGGCGGCATCAAGCCGGTCACCAGCTTCATCAGAGTCGATTTGCCGCAGCCGCTCGGACCGACAACGGCGGCAAACTCGCCGGCGGCGATCGATAACGTCGCGTCAGCCAGGGCGAGCAAATTGCCGTACCGCACGCTGACGCCCCGCAGATCGACCATCGCTCGCGCCGCGGCGGCCGCCTCGGTCGTCGGAGCAACGTTGGGCATTTCCAGATCGCTCCCGAGCATAGGCCACCCCTGTTATTCCGGTTATTCGTTAAGCAATCGGTGTGCCAGCAGGCCGGGCTTTGCCCACGGATTTGGCACGTTACTTGCGGCGTAGACGCTGTTCGTGGCCGCGCGCCGGCGGTAACGGCCGCGCTTTTGATCACTGAGGACTAATTAAATGGCATCCGCCCTCCGAATCGCCCGCGTCAAAGTGGCATCCCTCCACGACACCACGGAGGTGCACGAAAATGTCGACATCTGGATCCGGGACGGACGGATCGCCGCAATCACACTGCCGGACTCGCCCCCGCCGATCCCCGGCGAGGTTGAAACCCTATCCTTCCGGAACGCTCTGGTTTTGCCGGGTCTCGTCAATGCCCATTCCCATTCCTCTTCGGCGCTCGGGCGCGGCACGATACCGGGCGCGCCACTGGATCTGTTCGTCATGGAAGCCATGGCCAAGCGCGCTCCACACACGCTGCGGCACGTGAAAGTCAACGCGCTTCTCCAATCCCTCGAGATGCTGAAGCACGGCATCACCGGGGTCGTCGATCACTTCCGGTGCGGTGCGGTGCCGAGCGTTGAGGCCGTCGGCGCCGTACTCGAAGCTTATCGCGAGATTGGAATCCGTGCGGCCGTGGCGCCGATGTTCGAGGACAAGCGCTATATAGATTCGTTGCCGATCGACCAAGCCGAGCTCCCCGACGACATTCGCCAGCGCTGGCGGGGGAAGAACCCGCCGGCCGCCGATGACTACTTCGCCATGATGGAAGAGGTCGCGATTCGTTGGCGGAAGCAAGACCGCCTGCAGCTCCTTCTTGGTGTCGATGGTCCACAGCGCTGCACGCCGCGCCTTCTCGAGATGGCCGGCGACTTTGCCCGACGTCATGGAATCGGACTCCACACCCATCTGCTCGAGGCGAAGACGCAGGCCTTGATGGCGCCGCCCGAGCATGGCGGCAGCTTTGTCGCTTATCTGGACAGCTTTGGCCTCATCGGCCCGAAAAGCTCGCTGGCCCATTTTGTCTGGTGTACCAACCGCGACATCGAGCTCGCCGCCGATCGCGGGGTGAATGTCGTGAACAACCCGGTGAGCAACCTGCTGCTCGGCAGTGGATTGCAGCCGACGGCACGCCTGCTGAGAGCAGGCGTGCCGGTCGCCCTGGGATCGGACGGCACCAGCGGATCTCGTGCGAGTCTGTTCGATCAGGCCAAGCTTTCGATGCTGCTCAGCCGGATCAGCGAGCCGGACTGCGAGCAATGGATCACCGCACCGCAGGCTTTTCGAATGGCGACGGCCAACGGCGCCCGCGTTCTCGGCGAGCAGGATACGCTGGGGGTGATCAAGGTCGGCGCGCATGCCGATCTCGCGATCATCGATCTCGACACGCCAACCTATCAGCCGCTCGGCGATATCTGGAATCACCTGGTGATGTATGAGACGGGTTCCAGCGTCGATACGGTGATCGTTGGCGGCGACGTCGTCGTGCGGAACGGGCGCTGTACGACCGTGAACGAAGAGGATCTTTACGCGGAGGCTGCCGCATTGGCCGAGGCGGCCCGTGTATCGGATGACACCGCCCTCGCGGCGACCCGCGCGGAGCGGCCGACCTTTCAGGCCCTGGTGCTCAAGGCCCTGAACACGGAGATCGGCGTCGAGCGTTTCGCGCACCTGCAGTGAATGAGGGCGACGTCGCGCGCGTGCCATGGGATGGCACGGAGGTTGCACTCCTATCTGCCGAATTCGTAGGCAGTTCTTACCCGTGCGAGGGGACAGGGATGGTTGACATGTCGAGATCGATCTTACGCGGCCTGGCGCTTGTGTCGGCTCTTCTGGTGGGCATCGGGAGCGCCACCGAACTGCATGCCGAAACGCTGACGCCGGTGAAGTTCCGGCTGGACTGGGTTTGGCAGTCGCCGCAGTCGATCTGGACGCTGGCTTACGAGCGCGGCTATTTCAAAGAGGAAGGCCTCGATGTCACGATCGACCGTGGCTATGGCTCGCCTGACAACATGGCCGTCGTTGCGGCAGGTACGTACGACATCACGTTCAGCGACATCAACTACATGGCCGAGTTCAACACGCGCAATCCCGCGTCCAAGCTGATCAGCGTGTTTGTCGTTTACGACGGTCTGCTGGCGACCGTGATCACGCGCAAGGGCAACGGCATCAACACGCCCAAGGATCTCGAAGGCAAAGTCATCGGAGCGCCCCTGGGGACGGGAGGGCGAACCCTCTTTCCGGCATTCGCCAAGGTGAACGGGATCGACGAAAAGAAGGTGAGCTGGCAGACGATCAGCCCGCAGCTCCAGGACCAGCAATTCGCGCAGGGTCAGTTCGATGCGATTGCCGGGTTTGCAACCACCTCGCTGCTCAACCTCAAGCAGCTGGGAGTCGACCGCAATACGCTGACGACGTTCAACTTCTTCAATTACGGGCTCGATCTCTATGGCAGCGCTCTGATCGTGCGCCGTGACTATGCCGAGGCCAATCCCGAGACGCTGCGCAAGTTTCTGCGCGTCACCATGCGCGGCATGAAGGATATGCTGGCCGACAAGAAGGCGGCAGTCCTCTCGCTGAAGAAGCGCGACCCGATGCTGAATGTGGATATCGAAATCGACCGGCTCGACCTCATGATCGAGATGGGGTTGAAGACTCCCAGCGTCGATCAATACGGGGTGAGCTACGTCGATCCGGTGCGGATGAACCGCGCCATGGCAATCGTCGCTGACGCGTTCAATCTGTCGCCCGTGCCGACCGTCGACGACATGTTCACCGATAAATACCTGCCGCCCGCGGCCGATCGTCGCCTCAAGTTCGATTGACCGCTGCGCATCCGCTCGGCTTCGCGACGATCGTGTTCTGACGGAACGCCATGCTCGATACCCTGGCGGTGCACCGATCGCGGACCCGTATTCCCGCGCTTTCTCTGGAGCGGCCGACGACGATTGATGCTGCGTGCCGAATTCTGGCCGAGTCCGGCGATCAAGCGGCGATTTGCGGCGGCGGTATCGATCTCATCAACCGGCTGAAGACGGGTCAGGCCGCGGGCGTGACGCGGCTTATATGGTTGAGCTCGATCGGCGAGCTTCGCGGCGTTCGCCAGATTGGCGATCGGCTGGAGATTGGCGCCGGCACCACGCATGAAGCGCTTGCAGGCGATCCGGCGCTGCGGGCCCGTTATCCGAGCATCGCTGCGTATCTCGGCGGTCTCGGCAATATCCGGATCCGCGTGCAGGGCACGGTCGGTGGCAACGTGATGGCCGGTGAGCCCGGCTACGAGATCCTGCCGCTGCTTCAAGTCCTCGACGCGACCCTACACTTTGTCGATCCAGGCACGTTCGGTCCGTTGCTCGTGCCGGCGCGCCGGTTCGATCGCGCGATGTGCGAGAGCCTGCGCGGCAAGCTTCTCGTGACGATTTCGTTCCTTGTGCGACCGCTCACCGTCCGCTGGACGCGACAGCTGCGCCCAGTGGTCGGCCTCGTGGCCGCCTGGGAACAACGCGAGCGCGGGATCGTCGGCGGTGCTGCCGCTCTTGCCGGGGCGAATTTCGAGCCCGTGTGGTCGGAGTTGCCCTGGGACACGCCACTGTCGGCCGAACGCCTGATGGAGAGCAGCGCCACACTCGCGCGTGACTGGGCGAGCGGGCTGCCGGCCATCGCTGCCTCTGCCGGGTCGGGTACGGCCTATTGTCGGCAGGTGGCGCCGGTTCTTCTGCGCCGCGTTCTCTCGGAAGCGGGCCAGCGTCCGTGAGCGTTACGGTGCGCATCCGTGCGAACGTGAACGGCGTCGCGCAGGACGCGACGGTACCCGTGAACCTGACCTTGGTGGATTTCCTGCGCGATCAGCTGCGGCTGCTGGGGACCAAGATCGCCTGCGATCAGGGAGCCTGTGGCGCCTGCACGGTCATGGTCGACGGCGCACCGGTGACCAGTTGCCTCAGTTTTGCGTTCATGGTCGATGGCCGGGAGGTGACGACCATTGAAGGGGTGGCGCCGGCCAATGGGACGCTCGACGTCACTCAGCAGGCGTTTCACGACCACGGCGTGCCCCAATGCGGATTCTGCACGCCGGGCATGGTCATGCTCGCGAAGGCTCTCCTGGCCCGCGATCCAGCCCCGGATGCCGCGGCCATTGACCGGTGGATGAGCGCCAATATCTGCCGCTGCAGCGGATATCAGGTCTTCCGCCGCGCTCTGGGTTCGCTCGAGGCGAACGAGTGAGCGGTCATTCCAACAAGCTGGCGGTCGTGGGGCGGAGCCTGCCGGGCGTCGACAGCGTGGCCAAGCTGACCGGGACGGCGCGCTTCACCGGAGACCGCCTGCTTCCCGGCATGTTGCACGGCAAGATCCTGCGCAGCCCGCATGCCCACGCCAGGGTTCGCTCCGTCGACACCCGGCGGGCGCTGGCCATTCCCGGCGTCGTCAGCGTCCTCACCGGCGCCGATCTCGCCGGGCTCGATCCGTTTTACGGCATGTACATCCGCGACCAGCCGGTCCTTGCGATCGACAAGGTCCGCTATGTCGGGGATCCAATCGCGGTCGTGGGCGCGGTGGACGAGGCGACAGCGTACCAAGCCCTGGCGAGCCTCGACGTCGAATACGACGTGCTGCCGTCGGTCATGACGATGGACGCGGCCTTATCGCCGGACGCGCCGTCGCTGTTCGAGAGCCGACATGCCGCGGCGCTGGCGGCACCCGGCCCTGGCGTGAGCTGGGTTCAAGAGCCGGCGCCCAATGTCCTATACGTTCATACGGTTTCCACGGGCGATCTCGAGGCAAGCTTCGGGATCTGCGCCCATGTCTTTGAGGACCGGTTCAGCTTCGCGCGCATCAGCCATTATTGCCTGGAGCCGCATATCGTTCTGGCGCAGGCCACCGATACGGGAGCCGAGGTCTGGTCCAATAATCAGGATCCGTTTCTCCTGCGCCAGGACATCGCGCGGATCTTCAAGCTCCCGCTGGACGCGGTTCGCTTCCACGCCGGCTTCATCGGCGGCGGCTTTGGCGCCAAAAGCTACTGCAAGATAGAGCCCATCGCGGTGCTTCTGGCGCGTAAGTCGGGACGCCCCGTCCGCCTTGCTCTCACGATGGATGAGAGCATGCTCACCGTGTGCGAGCACGGTGCGGAGATCACGCTGCGCACCGGGCTCGATGCGCGTGGACAGACCGTGGCGCGCGAGGCGCGGGTCAGGCTCGATGGCGGCGCTTATGCCGATTCGACTCCATCCGTCGCGGCGCGGCTCGCGTCGCGTCTGGGCGGGGGCTACCGCTGGCAGGCTTTCAAGGCGGAAATCACCGCGATCCGCACCAACACGGTTCCTGCCGGCTCATTCCGCGGCTTCGGCGCGGTGCATGCGACATGGGCGTCGGAATCGCAGATTGATATGATCGCGCGGCGACTCAAGGACGATCCCCTTGAACTGCGTCTGCGCAATTTTGTCGCGCTCGGCAGCACATGCCTTCCGACTGAGAGCGCGCTCGATACCGATCTTGACGCAGGGCTCCGCGCGGTGGCGGATCGGATCGGCTACTCGTCACGCCGGCGAAAGCCCGGGTGCGGCATCGGGTTCGCCGTCGGGCTGAAGAGCGCCGGTACGAACCATCGGGCCGACGCCAGCGTTCGTATCCTGCCCTCGGGCGAGGTCCTGGTCGCCAGCGGCGTCAGTGAGATCGGTCAGTCGACGCGCACCGTGATGACCCAGGTCGTTGCCGAGGTCCTCGGGGTGGCTCCGGATATCGTATCGGTGGTCGACATCGACACCGCCGAAACGCCGTATGACGCGGGAACCCACGCCAGCACCGGAGCAACGGTTTCGGGTCTCGCGGCCCGCCGAGCCGCGGAGAATGCCCGCGACAGCGTCCTCGCGTTTGCTGTCCGGGCACTCGCGTGCAGGCCGGACGAGCTGACATACGAGTCCCTCGCCGTCCGTCACCGTGGCCGACTCTATGCCGTGGCGAAGTTGCTCGCCCTGGGAAAAGCCGCCGCCCACGCCGAATTCAGCGGCAAGGCATCGGTCCAGACGCCGCCGTCGAAAGCCTTCTTCTGGATGCCGTCATGGACGGCCGCCGAGGTCGAGGTGGATCGCGAAACCGGCCATGTTCACGTCCTGCGTCTCGTCAACGCCGTGGAGGTGGGGACAGCGCTCAATCCGGAGCGCTGTCGCAGTCAGACTGAAGGAGGTGCCGTTCAAGGTCTCGGCCAAGCCCTCTTTGAACAGTTGGCTTACGACGGTGATATGCCGCTCAATGCCCAGCCTCTGAAGTATCGCGTGCCGCGGCTGAGCGACGTGCCGCTCCGCTTTGAAACGCTGGTCCTCGAACAGGGTCACGGACCGGGCCCGTTCGGCGCCAAAGGCGTCGGCGAATCAGGAAACATGTGCATCCCCGCGGCCATTGCCAATGCGATCGCGGATGCGACCGGCGCCCGGGTCACCGACCTGCCGCTGACGCCGGATCGGGTGCTCGACGCGATAAACCGAAGATAAAGAGCGGCGCCGGATTGTGGTGCCCGCTGCCGGACTTGAACCGGCACAGCCCGGTAAAGGGCCTACGGATTTTAAGTCCGTTGCGTCTACCATTCCGCCAAGCGGGCGCGCTGGCGGGATGAAGCTATCCGGCGCACCGGGCGGGCGCAACTACGCCGGTCGGGTCTGGGTGGTCGGGTTCGCGGCCTCGGGTGCTCCGGCGCGGATGTTCGGACCCCAGTCGTGCTCGAGCTTATCCTGGCGCGCGCGCAGATCGCGCAGGCGCGATGTAGCACGCATGTCGTCGAGCCACACGGCCGCCGCCGGCATCGCGATATAGATCGCCGCGCCGCCGAGCACGGCACAGCCGACGAAGGTCCACGCCTCGAGGCTGGTCAGCAGATTGCGCGAGCCGCCATTGGCGATGGCGCCCAGCACGAGCGGAAACAAGGTCGCGACGGTCATCGAGCCAATCGACACCGTGGCCGAGCGCCGGCCCGGTTTCTCGACGATCGCCGCGGCCAGCGTCGGCAGCAGGGCCAGGCCCACGAAGCCCAGATATCCCACCGATTTGGTGCCGATCAGGCCGAACAGGACCAGGAGAACGCCGACGGCGACCATGCGGCCGCTGGCCCGGGCGGAGGAGGCGCGGGCGCTCATTTCGCCGAATCCAGGAACAGGGTGGCGAACATGACGAGCAGCGATCCGGCGCCGGCCGCGAACGCCGCGTTTTCCCGGCCGCGCAGCCGCGCCCGCTCGCGCCGGATGTCGGTGTTGCGCTCGATCGCCACGGCTTCGAACTGCAGGCGCGCCCATCCCGTCTTGGCGGCGGCAAAGCCGCGGTGGTCACGGGACCTGAGGCCTGGGATATCGACCGCCTTGAGGATCGCCGCGACATTGCCCAATGGCACGGCGCGGTCGATCGCCTCGTTCATATGCTGGCGGATCGGCCGGTAACGGAAGTTCTCGGCGACGCGGCGGGCGAGTGTGGCGCACCATTGCGCAATGCCCGGAAGCGGCACGCCGCCAAAGCTCTGCTGCAATTCCGCGAACAGGCGGATGGCGCCGAGCCGCGCATCGTCATCCGCGTCCTTCGGCTTCATCAGGGTCAGCAGCGCCTCGCCGCTGGCATCGAAGCGCGCCGCGATATAGGCAGCGACATGGCTGTCGAGCGTCGGTTCCTTGATCTGGCCGGCGGCCGCCACGTCGTCGAGGCTCTTGATCAGCTCCGGGACGCTCGCCACCCAGCGCCCGCCGGTCATCGGGCTGAGACATGGCAGGTTGAGATTGAGGTCGTACAGGCAGCGTTCGAGGCCCTCGCCGGGCTGCTCCGACAGCGCCCAGCGGCGCAGCCGTTCGTAGTTGATCGCCTGGCGGGTCGCCCGGCGGCGGTCGGGCCGCCGGCTCGAGACGCGCCGGTCGAGCACCTTCTGGGGGAGCAGGTAGCGCAGTATGCCCGACCCGAACGGGCGCCGCTCCGGCACCGTCATCGCCTCGTACAGCCACGGCCCGAGGCCGTGTGGATCGACGGCGACGCCGCGGAAGCGGATCGGGCCCTCGGGGTCGAGCGCCATGATGGCGCGGCAGACCTGCAGCGCATCGCCGTCGGCGGCTTCGGCGTCCGGCTCGCGCTCGGTCAGGGCCTGGTCGAGCCGCGGCCCGGCCATGCGCTCGGGCGCATAGTCGCGCAGCCAGCGACCCACGCCGTCGTCGCGCAGATGGCGCGCCGCCTCGGTCCAGTTTCGTCCGAGCATGTAGGCGAGCGACCGGGCGCTGCGCACCTGGCGGCCGCCGATCTCGTACGGTGTCGTGACGCGCAGCGGGTCGGGCAGGCGCGGCTGGTCGGGCCGTCCGGCATTCAGCCATTTCTGAAGGTCGCCTACTGTCCAGCGCTCGCTCTCGTCGTCGGTCAGGAGGCCCGACAGCGCGTCGACGATCTCGCGTGGGATGTCGTGCAGCGGCATCACGGCCGGCAGCGACCCCATCTCGAGGCGGCGGATCATCAGCTCGTCGCGATTGAATTCCGAGCCGGGTTGGCGCCCCCGGAGGAATGCCACTGCGGTCATGCCGAGCGCGAAGAGGTCGTGCTTCGGTCCGCCGGGCCCGCGGCCCGCGGGGTCGGCCATCGCCGTCTCCACCGGCTCGTAGATCTCCGGCTGCTCGAAGCCGGCCGGCGTCGCGACGCACGGACCCAAGGTCACCGTGGCCCCAGCCTCGCGCAGGAACAGGTTGTCGGGGCGGATGGCACGGTGCGCGACGCCGTGGCTGTGAATTTCCGCCAGCGCCGCAGCGGCGGGCCGGAGCAGCGCGTCGACGACCTGCCAGGCGCGGTGCGGACTCGACAGGACGAACCGGCCGCCGCCCGGGGCGTTGTAGACCGCGGCGAGACGCTGCTTGCCGTCGATCCAGTCGACCGGACCGAAATCTTTGAGCGTCAGCATGCCGGGCCGGCCGAAGCCGCGCAGCGCCGCCATCGCCTCGAGCCGCGGCATGACGCTTCCCGAGCAGACCAGGGCGACGAAGGACTCGCTGGTGAACCGGCGGTCGAAAGCGCGATGTGCTGCTGCCGCCGGGCTGCTCAGCCCCGGGACCGTGTCGCGAGTGGAGATGGTGTAGAACGCGCCGAGCGGCACATCGCCGGCCGGTGTCGATGCGGTCGCCGCTGTCGCGGCGGGCGGCGGGGCCGGTGTGGGGCGAGGCTCGGCGATTTGCGCAGCGAGGGCCATGTTCTATGGTCTCCGGCCGACGAGTCGACCTTAACCTAAGTTAACACAGCTTAGCCCCAGAGCTGTGCGACGGCTCATACATATTTAGGGTCGATGGCGCCGGATGCCAAATCCTTCAACTTGCGCCAAATTTTCGCGACTTGAGGTTTGTGGAGGTCCAGACCGCTAGGACCTAAGACGCGGTGCCGCGCCGGCTTGGTTAATGCGCCACCGTGGTGCGCACCTCGGGACCCCAGTCTTCCTCGATCTTCCGCTGCCGCGCGCGCAGGGCGTGGATCCGCTGCTTGGCGCGCCGCTCGGCCCGCCAGGCGGCACCCGCCGGCAGGAGCACAAAGATCGCCAGCCCGCACAACACCGCGCCGCCGACATAGGCCCACGCCATGCTGCTGGTCAGAAGATCGCGATGCGTCCCGGACGTCATCGAGCCGAGCACCAGGGGTACCACCGTCGCGGTGGTGAGGGCGGCGATGGCGATCGCCGCCGCGCGTTGGCCGCGCGGCTCGACCACCGCCGCGGCCCCAGCCGGAACCAGGGCGAGCACCACGAAATAAAGATTGTGCAGCGAATAGATGCCGAGAAGGAACGCAAAGCCGAGCGCCAGCAGGGCCAACAGGCCAACCGAGGAATCGGCGGAGGCGCGGCGGGCACTCATCGCAAGGAATCCGTGAACAGCGTCAGCAGGAACGCCAACATCGCGCCGGCGCCGGCGGCGACCGGGACGTTATCGCGCCCGCGCCGCCACGCGTTCAACCGCAGGCGCTCGGCCTCGCGTTCGATCGCCCACACCTCGGATTCCAGCCGCTCCCAGCCCGACTTGGCGGCATCGAAGCCGCGGTTATCCGCGTCCTTCAGTCCGTCGATGGCCAGCGCCTTGAACAGGGCGGGGATGTTGCCGTCGGGAATCGCCGCCTCGACTTTGGCGGTGAGCTCCTTCCGCGTCGGCCGATGATGGATGCTTTCGGCGATGCGCAGCGCCAGCTTGCCGCACCAGCGCGCGATTCCGGGCAGCGGCCGTGACCCCAGGCTGACCTGCTCGTCCGCGAACAGCCGTATCGCATCCAGAAGCACGTCTTCCTCGACCGCTTCGGGGGTCATCAGGGCGAGCAGGGTATAGCCGTCGGCCTCCAGCCGCGTGGCGAGGAAGGACGCGGTGGCATTGTCGATCTTGAGCTCCGCGTTCGCCTTGGTCTGCGCCAGCTTGTCCAGCTGCGCCACCATGGCGGATCCGCGCGTGACCCACTTGCCCTCCGCCATCGGGCTGCGGCAGGGCAGGTGCGGATTGAGGTCGTACAGGCAGCGCTCGAGGCCCTCCCACGGCTGCGGCGATGTGATCCAGCGCCGCAACCGCTCGAAATTGATCGCCTGGCGGGTCGCACGGCGCCGCTCGGCCGGCCGGGCGTCGACCAGCTTCTGCAGCAGACCCTGGTCGACGAGGCTGATCGCGGACTCGAGCTGTTCGGGGGTGCGCTGGGCTTCGAACAGGAAGGGACCGAGCCCGTATGGGTCGGTCGCCAGGCCGTGGTAGCGGATCGGGCCCTGCGGGTCGAGCGCCATCACGGCCCGCGTGGCGAGGAGGACGTCGCTGTCGAACCCGCCGTCCTCGGGATCGCGCTCGCGCAAGACCTCCTCGATGAGGTTGGCTGCGGTTGCGTCAGCGGCGTCATGCCGCAGCCAGCGGCGCAGCTCCTCGCCGCGCAGCAGCTTTGCCCCTTCGGCCCAGGCGCAGCCGATCATGTAGGACAGCGAGCGGGCGCACCGCACTGCCTTGCCGGCGATCGTGAAGGGCTTGACCGCAAGCAGGATCGGCGCTGCCCGGGGCGGATCGACCTTGCCGCCCTTCAGCCAGAAATTAAGGTCCTTCAAGGTCCACCGCTCGCCGGCGACGTCGGTCAGCAAGCCGCGCAGCGGGTCGGCGATCTCAGGCGGGACCATGGTGAGGTCTATCACGGCGGCCAGCGAGCCCAGCTCGAAGCGCCGGATCATCAGCTCGTCCTTGTCGAGGCCGGCGCCGGGCTCGCGGCCGAGCAGCAGCCCCATCACCGTCATGCCGAGCGCGAACATGTCGTGACGCGGGCTCCCGTCGCCGCGCCCGCTCGGATCCGCGGTCGCGCTCTCGAGCGGCTCGTAGATGTCGGGCTGCTCATAGCCGGGTGGGACCGTCACGCACGGGCCCAGCGCTAGGCCGGCGGCGCCGGATTCGACCATGTACAGATTGTCGGCCCGGATGGCGCGGTGAACGACCGCGCGGCCGTGAATTTCGACCAGCGTCTGGGCCACCGGCTTGAGAAAGGCCTCGATGATCTGCCACGGCGGCATCGGGCCGGTCGGGGTGAAGCGCCCGCCCGCGGCCGCGGTATAGATCGCGGCCAGCCGCTGCTTGCCGTCAGGCCAGTCGACCGGGCCGAAATCCTTGAGCGCGAGCGCGCCGGGCTTGGACATGCCGCGCAAGGCGGCCATCGCCTCGACCCGGGGAACGACGTCGGGCGAGCAGACCAGTGCCACGATCTGATCGGATGGCAGACGGCGATCGGTGACTTCGATGGCGGTGTGCGACTTGCCGGCAAAAGCGGCAACCGGCTTTTTGGTCGAGAAAACGTAGTTCCCCGCCAGCGTCGCCCCATCAGGTGACGGCGGATCATCCTTTCCCGGCGTGCCCCCAGCGGCGGGCGAGGCGTCGACAGCCATAGAGCAACCAGTAGTGGCAGCAGCGACTCGTCACGGTCAACATGATTCTAGCAAAGTTCGCTGGCGCGCGGGTCCGCCCGCTGGCTCAACCGGTTAGCGTCTTCAGCGAATCCTGCAGCCGCTGCTTCACGGCTTTGATCAGGGTCACCTTCAGATCACCGTGATCGGTCGCTGCGCACCAGACGCTCGCCGCCAATGTCACGGTCGTCTCGCCGAGCTCGGTCACCGTGACCGAGGGCGCCGGGTCGCGCCGGGCGCGCGGGTCCTTGGTTAACGTGTCGCGCACGGCGTTCATCGCTTCGTCGAGGTCGAGCGAGCGGTCGATGACGAGCTTCAGGTCGACCCGCCGCGACGTATGCACGCTGAAGTTCGTCACCGGCGCGCCCCAGATCTTTCCGTTCGGGACCAGGAGCTGGAGATTATCGCCGGTGCGGAGCTCGGTCATGAACAGGTCGATGGCTTCGACCGTGCCACTGGCGCCCCCGGCCTCGATCTGCTGGCCGATCTTGAACGGCCGGAAGATCAGGATCATCACCCCCGCCGCGAGATTGGCCAGCGTTCCCTGGAGCGCCAGGCCGATCGCCAGGCCGGCGGCGCCAAAGACCGCGATCAGGCTGGCCGTCTGGATGCCGAACTGTGACATCACGGCGAGCACGGTGAAGGTCAGGATCAGGTAGCGCACCAGGCTGGCGAAGAACCGCCGCAAGGTGATGTCGACCGTCTGGACCCGGCCGAGCGTCAGGTCGACGGCGCGCGCCGCCCACCCGGCCATTAGCCAGCCGAGGCACAGGATGATGATGCCGCCGACGGCGCTGAGGCCGTAGGTGGTGAGAAACAGAACGACCTGTTCCCAGGCCGTCTCCAGAGAAGGAGGAACGGTTGGCATGGATCTCCTTGACTGCCCCGTTAGGAAATAAAGGAAAGGTACCGGGCTAAGTCAAGAGATGCTCTATATAAAAGCGCGTGAGGGGACCATGACATCGAGCTGGACGCGCTGGGGACGAGTGTTGGCCGCCGGCATCGCCGGGTTTCTCGCCAGCTGCGGCGACGGCCCGGCGAGCAATGTCAGCTACAAGCTCGGGCCGCAGGTCTGGGACTTCTTCCTGTTCGCGGCGAAGGACGGTCCCGTCCTAGTGATTGTCGACGGCAACCCGCTCCAGATCGACGAGGACGTCCTGGCCGAAAGCATCGCCGCCTCCATGCAGACGGCGTTCACCGAGCCCTTCATCAAATTCACCACCGATCGCGCGGCGGCCGCCCATCCCGAGTACCGCATGGTGTGGACGCTCGGCCCGGCGCCCGGCTACGACATGAACGCCGTCTGCGGCGAGCGGCGGCCGTCTACAGCCCCGTTGAGCGGCCGGCGGCTCGAGATGCGGGTCGGCTTTTGCCAGGCCGGCCGGCTGGTGTCGGCGGTGCATGGCTGGATGCCGGCCCGGGACAGCGGGCCGGACAGCGCCGACTGGCGCAACCTGATCGCCCAGATGGCGCGCCAGCTGGTGAGCACCGAGGGGCTCTAACCGCGACGACCAGGCGTTGACCCGCTCCGACCGCGGTGAGAGAGTTTTGATCGAGGAGGATGGCATGCGCCAAGAGGCTCTCAATCCAGCGAAGCTGCCGGCGCTATTCCGGCAGGAATTCGAGCTGTGCAACCTCAAGCGCGGCGAGACGGTTGCCCTGCTGAGCGATCTCGGGTCAAGGCGTGATTATGTCGCGGCGGCGTTCGCCGCCGCCGAAGATCTCGGCGCCGACATCTATGAGATGTGCGTCAACTCGACGCCGTCCTGGACCAAGGTCGGCGTCGCCACCATCGGCAAGTGCAAGGGGACGTTGGACGCGGTCAAGCAGGCCGATCTCCTCGTCTGCCTGCACATCCCGCTGTTCACCAAATGGCTGAAGGAGGCGCGCGACGCCGGCACGCGCGTCTTGATGATCATCGACGGCCCGGACGAGCTCGCCGAACTGATGGCGCCGCCCGGCCTCAAGGACGCGGTGATCCACGCTGGCCGGCGCCTCGAAAACGCCAAGCGCATGCGAGTCACCAACGACGCCGGTACCGACCTGGCGGTGCAGCTTGGCGAATATCCGACCATGATCCAGTACGGTTTCGCCGAAAGCCGCGGCCGCTTCGATCATTGGGGTGCGGGCCACGTGCACACCTTTCCGAACGAGGGCTCGGCGAACGGTACGGTCGTGTTCCGGCGCGGCGACATCGTCATCCTGCCGTATTGCCGCTACGTCCAGGACGAGGTCCGCCTCGACATCAAGGACGGCTTCATCCGCAAGATCGAGGGCGGGCTCGATGCCAAGCTGATGAGCGACTGGCTCGAGGGCAACCGCGCCCATGCCGGCGACATGGACGGCCATGCGGTGTCGCATCTCGGGTGGGGTCTCAATCCGCAAGGCCGGTGGGACGCGATCGCGCTCTACGGGGACGACCCGGACCGCCATCATGCCGGTGCGCGCTGCTTTGCCGGCAATTTCCTGTTCTCGACCGGCCCCAACTCGCAAGGCGGCGGCAAGCGCACGACGCAGGGACATTACGACGTGCCGATGCGCGATTGCTCCGTCTATCTCGACAACGATGCGATCATCGAGCGCGGCCGCTTCGTCGATCCGAAAATGGTCGTCGAGCGCGTGGCGCGCTGAGCGATGGCCGCATCCGCCATCGCGATCGAGGCGGTTTCGAAGCGGTTCGGTGGCACGCAGGCGCTCGACGATGTGTCCCTGGCGCTCTCACCGGGTGCCGTCCACGCCGTGGTCGGCGAGAACGGCGCCGGCAAATCGACGCTGATCAAGATCCTCGGCGGCGTGGTTCGGCCTGACCAGGGTCGCGTCCTCGTCGCCGGGCGGCCGCAGGACTTCCAGAGCCCGGCCGATGCGCTCGCCGCCGGGATCGCGGCGGTGTCGCAGGACGTCCGCGTCGTTCCGGGGCTTACTGTGGCTGAGAACGTGATGCTCGGCCATCTGCCGGCGCGTCGGGCGCTGGGCTTGTTACCGATCGTGGATCGCCGCCGCATGCGGGACGAGGCGCGCGCCGCGTTGGCGCGGCTCAATTTCGATCCGGATCTCGACCAACCTGCCGGGGCGCTCACCTATGCCGGGCGTCAGCTGATGGCGATCGCGCGTGCGCTGTCGCAGCAGGCCCGGGTCCTGATCCTCGACGAGCCGACGGCGGCCTTGGAGCGGCGGGAGGTCGGGCGGCTGTTCGACACCGTGCGGGCGCTGGCGGAGCAAGGGGTCGCCGTACTGTTCATTTCGCATCGCCTCGATGAGGTGGTGGAGATTGCCGACGACTGTACGGTGCTCCGCGACGGACGGGTGGTCGGCCAAGCGGCCCGCGGCGTCTTCGATGCCGATTGGCTGGTGCGGCGCATGACGGGCCGCGATCTCGAGGAATTGCACCGCCCGCACGCTCTCGAGTTCGGCGCCGCCGTTCTCGAAGCCGATGTTCCGGCCGAGCCGCCGGGGCCGCGCGAGCTTCGCCTGCGCGCCGGCCAGGTGCTGGGCCTCGCCGGACTGCTCGATTGCGGCGCGACCGGGCTGCTGCGGCGCCTGTTCGGCGCCGAGGGGGCGATCAGGCTCAGGCGCCGCGGCAGCGACGCAACGTTCGCACATCCCGCCGATGCGATTGCGGCCGGGGTCGGACTGGTCCCTGGCGAGCGGTCAAGCGCGCTCGTGCTCGGCCTGAGCATCCGCGACAACATCGTCCTGCCGAACCTGCGGCGCTTCCGGCGTTTGCGTCTGGGCCGCCGTGAGATCGACGGCCTGGTCGGGCGCCTGATGGACGAGCTCGATATCCGGCCGCGCGATGCCGAGCGGCTGGTGCGCGAGCTCTCCGGCGGCAATCAGCAGAAGGTGATCTTCGCGAAATGGCTGGCCGCGCGGGCGGACCTCCTGCTGCTCGACGAGCCGACGCAAGGCATCGACGTCGGCGCCAAGGTCGCGATCCACCGCCTGATGCGCGAGTTTGCCGCCGAGGGCGGGGCGATCATCTTTGCCTCGGCCGAGGCGCACGAGGTGTTGGCGTTGAGCGACGCCGTGTTGGCGCTGCGGCGCGGCCGCGTCGTGGCCCGCCTCAAGCGCGGCGTGGACTACACCGAGCGAACCTTGCGCGCGGCTCTGGGAGGCTAGGGCGTGTCCGACGGGACATTGACGACCAGCGCGCGGCCGGAGGCTGTGCGTCGGCGGCGTCGTTTCGATATCGCCGGGCAGATCCCGTTGCTCACCCTGGTGGTGCTGGTGGCGCTGGCGGCCCTCGTCGCGCCGCGGTTCCTCAGCGTGCTCAACCTCACCAACGTGCTGGTGCAGGGGGCCGTCATCGCCGTGGTCGCCATGGGCATGACCTTCGTCATCGTCGGCGGCGGGTTCGATCTGTCCGTCCGCTCGACGGTGGCGCTCGCCGGCTGCATCGGGGCGGCGGCGATGTTGAAGGCCGGGATCGCGGCGGGGGTGGCGGCCGGAATTGCCGGCGGCGCGCTGGTCGGCTTGGTCAACGGCCTGGTCGTCGCCTATGCGCGGGTCAATCCGTTCATCACGACCTTGGGCATGATGGTGCTGGTCCGCGGCGTGGTCTATCTCGTGACCGGCGGCGCGCCGATCGAGGGCGATTTCGGCCTGCCGGACGCGTTCATTGCGTTCGGCGCCGCGCGGCTCTTCGGCATCCACCTGCTGGTCTGGGTTCCGGCGGTCCTGCTGGCGGCGCTGTCCTGGATCCTCCATGCGACCCCCTACGGCACGCATATCTTCGCGGTCGGCGGGGGACGCGACGCGGCGTTCCTCTCGGGGATCAAAGTCGAGCGCGTGATCGCGTCGACCTATGTCTGGTGCGGGGCCCTCGCCGGTCTCGCCGGGATGATGCTCGCGGCGCGGCTGCAATCCGGGCAGCCGACGGCCGGCGAGTTCTACGAGCTCACCGCCATCGCGGCCGTGGTCCTCGGCGGGGCGGCGCTGCAAGGCGGCGAGGGCAGGCTCTATAAAAGCGTCATCGGCGTCTTTATCATGGTGGTGCTCGGCAACGGGCTGAACCTGATGAACGTCGATTCCTACTGGCAGCGCGTGGCCATCGGCGCCGTCATCATCGCCGCCGCCGCGGCCGACCGGTTTCGCAAGCGGTTCTAAAGCATCGAGGGAGGGGAGACATGAAACGGATGTTGGCCGCCGCGGCACTGGCGGCGATCGCGTTGTTCGGCACCGCGGCGCCGGGGGCCGCCGAGGACGTCACGATCGGCGTGTCGCTGGCCCAGGACGACAACCCGCTCTACATCGCCATGCTCAAGGGCATCCGTGCCCGCGCCGACGAGCTTGGCTGGAAGGTGCTGACCGTCAGCGCCAATGAAGACAAGCAGAAGCAGATCAACGGCGTGCAGGACCTGGTGGCGCGCGGCGTCAAGGGCATCCTGATCTCGCCGATCGACGCGACGGGCGTCAACGCCGCCTATGACGCGGCGGCCGCCGCGCATGTCCCCATCATCTCGGTCGCCCGCGGCTCGGCGTCGCCGAACCAGACCCTGCACGTGGCGATGGATGAAAAGGGTGTCGGCCGCGACATCGGCGAGTGGACGGCGAAGACCCTCGGCGGCAAGGGCAAGGTCGCGTTCCTCGGCGGACCGGCCGGCGCTCCGACGTTCCGCAATCTGTGGGAGGGATATTCTGAGGCGCTCGCGAAGCAGCCGGGCATCCAGGTCGTGTTCCGCAACGACGGGCCGCTCACCCGCGAGCGCGGGGTGAAGCAGGCCGAAGACGTGATGGTCGCCAACCCCGATATCGCGGCCATCTATTGCGCCAACGACGACGTGGCGCTCGGCGCCCAGCAGGCGGTCACCGCCGCGGGCAAGAAGGGCGCCATCCTCGTCACCGGCATGAACGGCGTGCCGCCGGCCTTGCGCGCGGTCAAGGATGGCGGCCTGTCGATGACGGTCGAGCTCAATCCGGTGCTGTGGGGCCGGCTCGGCGTCGATGTGATGGCGGGCTATCTGAAGGGCGAGAAATACCAGCAGCAGGTGTTCATCAAGCACGTCATCATAGACCAGGGGAATATCGACGAGGTGCTGAAGCGCCTGCAGGCGGGCTGAAGCTTCCTGGCCGCGCCGGCCATGACCGACGATCCCGCCCTCCTGCACCTGAGGGCGCTGCTGGACCGCCACGGCGATGCGCTGCTGGCGCTGGCGGCGGCCAGCATCCGCTTTCCGCTGAGCGGGCGGACGCTGTCGGTGCGGCCGGGAGACGTGGCACCGGAGCTGATGCAGCCGGGCGCCGCCTTCGTCACCTTGCGCCGGGAGGAGGAGCTGCGCGGCTGCATCGGATCGCACAACCCGTGGCGGCCGCTGGTCACCGATGTCATCGAAAATGCCGCGGCCGCCGCGTTCGCCGAGCCGCGCTTTCAGCGCCTGGTCGTGAGCGAGCTCGACGGCCTCAGCCTGTCGCTGTCGCTGCTGACGCCGCCGACGCCGGTGCCGGCGGCGTCGGAGGCCGAGCTGCTGGCCAAGCTCCGGCCCGGCCGCGACGGCGTGATGCTCAAAGACGCCGGGCGCCGCGGCCTGTTCCTGCCCGAGATGTGGCACGAGCTGCCCGCCCCGGCGGAGTTCATGGCGTGGCTGAAGCGCAAGGCCGGCTTTCCCGAGACGCACTGGTCGTCGTCGCTGCAGGTGTGGCGTTTCGAGACGCTATCGGTCAAGGCGCCCGACATCGGCCGGCTGCCCGATTCGGCCCCATTCCAGCCGAGCTGACCGCCTGCGCCGCCGCTACAGCCACATGCCGAAGCGGCGGATGTACCAGGTCTTGATGAGCTGGGTGAGCAGGCAGTAGCTCAGGAGGATGCCGACCAGCCACGGGAAATAGCTCCACGGCAGCGGCGTCATGCCGATGCTGGCGCCGAACGACGTGAACGGTGTGATGATCCCGAACGCCACCACCGCACCGGTCGCCAGCAGGACGGCCGGCGACGGCCAGCTCTGCAGGAACGGGATCTTCTCGGTCCGCAGCATGTGGACGATCATCGTCTGCGACAAGAGCCCTTCCACGAACCAGCCGGACTGGAACAGCGCCTGATGCTCCGGGCTGCTGGCGCCGAACACGAACCACAACAGCATGAAGGTCGTGTAGTCGAAGATCGAGCTGATCGGGCCGATGAACAGCATGAAGCGGGCGATGTCGGAGGCCACCCATTTGCGCGGCCGCGCCAGGTACTCGGCGTCGACGCGGTCGAACGGCACCGACACCTGCGAGATGTCGTAGCTCAGGTTCTGGACCAGGAGCTGGATCGGCATCATCGGCAGGAACGGCAGGAGGGCACTCGAGCCCAGCACGCTGAACACGTTTCCGAAGTTCGAGCTCGCCGTCATCTTGATGTATTTCAGGATGTTCGCGAACGTGCGGCGGCCTTCGAGCACGCCTTCCTCGAGCACCATCAGGCTCTTCTCGAGCAGGATGATGTCGGCCGATTCCTTGGCGATGTCCGCCGCCGTATCGACGGAGATCCCGACATCGGCGTCGCGCAGCGCGGGCGCATCGTTGATGCCGTCGCCGAGGAACCCGACGATGTGGCCGTTGGCCTGCAGCGCCTTGATGACCCGTGCCTTCTGCGACGGCGACATCTTGGCGAAGACCACCGTGTCTTCGACCAGCTTGCGCAGCGCCTCGTCATCGAGCTTCTCGATGTCGCGTCCGAGCGCGGGCGTGCCGATCTCGAGGCCGACCTCCTTGCAGATCTTGCGGGTGACGACCGGATTGTCGCCGGTGAGGACCTTGACCGCGATTCCATTCTCGCGCAGGGCCGCGATCGCCGGCCCGGCGGTCTCCTTCGGCGGATCGAGGAAGGCCAGGAACCCGCGCAGAACGAGGTTTTTCTCGTCGGCCGCCGAATATTGTTTTTTGGTCGCCTCGTGGGCGAGCTCCCTGGTCGCGACCGCGATGACCCGGAAGCCGTCCTCGTTCAGCGCGTGGGTCATTTCGCGGATGCGCCGCCGCTTGTTGCGCTCGAGCTTCACCGGCTGGCCGTCGGCGAGGACGTGGCTCGAGATTGCCAGCATTTCCTCGACGGCACCCTTGCACACCAGCAGGTGCTCGGCGTGGATGCCCTGGACGATCACCGACATGCGCCGGCGCACGAAGTCGAAGGGAATCTCGTCGACCTTGGCGTAATGCGCCGGCACGCGAAACGAGCCCAGGTCCTTCGCGTAACCCAGCACCGCGACGTCGAGGAGGTTCTTCAGTCCGCTTTGATGGGTGCTGTTCAGCCAGCCGAGCTTCAGGACTTCGGGGTCCTCGGCGCCGGAGACATCGAGGTGCTGCACCAGAATGATCTTGTCCCGGGTGAGGGTGCCGGTCTTGTCGGTGCACAGGATGTCGATGGCGCCGAAATTCTGAATCGCGTTCAGACGCTTGACCACGCATTTGCGCCGCGACATGGCGAGCGCGCCCTTGCCGAGATTGGCCGATACGACGGTCGGCAGCATCTCGGGCGTCAAGCCCACCGCGACCGACACGGCGAACAGGAATGCCTCGAACCAGTCGCCCTTGGTGAAGCCGTTGATCAGCAGCACGACCGGCGCCATCACCGCCATGAAGCGGATGAGGATCCAGGTGACCGCGCCGACGCCGCGCTCGAAGCTGGTCTCGGCGCGCCGGCCGACGATCGCCTTGGCCAGCGAGCCGAAATAGGTGTGTCGCCCGGTGGCCACGACGACCGCCGTCGCGGTGCCGCTGACGACGTTGGTTCCCATGAAGCAGACATTGGCCAGGTCGAGCGGGCCGTCGGTCGCGGAGGCCTCGGCCTGGGCCGATTTTTCCACGACGCTGCCGAGTGTGTCGTATTTTTCGACGGGCAGGGCCTCGCCGGTCAGGATCGCCTGGCTGACGAAGAGGTCGCGTGAGGACAGCAGGCGGACGTCGGCGGGAACCATGTCCCCCGCCGACAGATGCACGATGTCGCCCACCACCAGGTCGCGGATGGGGATCTCGATCTTGATACCGTCGGCCCGCGAATAGTCGCGGCGCAGCACGGTGGCCGTGGTGCGCACCATGGCTTTCAGGCGCTCGGCGGCGCGGGTCGACCGGTATTCCTGGGCAAAGCGCAGCACGACGCTCAGCACGATCATCGTGCCCAGCACGATCACCGCCTTGATGTCCTCGGTGAGATAGGAGACCAGCGCCAGCCCGGCCAGGATCAAGGTGAACGGGTTCTTGAGGGTGAGGAGCAGCTGGACGTACCAGGCCGGCGGCTTCTCATGGGCCACCTCGTTCCGGCCGTCGCGGTCGAGCCGCTTCTGGGCCTCCTCGTGTGTCAAACCCTCGCGGCTGGTCTCGAACAGGGTCAGCGCCGCGGCGGGATCGAGATAGGCATCGCGGGCGACCCGGAGCGGGGCGCTCTTCGAAGCATCGTTGCCGTTCGCCGCCTTGACCCCGAACCAGGGGAGTGAGAGGGCATTGATCATGATTCACCTCGGGCGACCGCGCTTGGCGGGCCCGGAGGTGAACCGGCGCCGGCGCTAGGCGCGCCCGGCGTCGCTCACCCGGCGATGCGGGCCGGGAGCGGTCTTTCTGTTGTGGAGCGACGCCACCGCCGTCGCCCGGGGGGCGACACGCATGGCGCCACACCTAGTGTGGCAATCCATCAGAGTCTCGCGCTGTTGCTTTTGATCCGGGCGGCGAACGCCGAGCGGATGTCGCGCAAATATGCTCCTCATCCGGACGTGTCAACCCAAAACGCAAAACGAAACGAAAAAAATCGAGCGTGATCGATGCACGCTCGATCTCTTACACCGTCCTTACGGCTGACGCGCGGTCGTTTCATTATGCCGCCCTTAACGGCGCGCATTTGCGTCGCAGTTGCAGTGCCGCTCGCGGAAAATTTCTGCCCACGAGGACCGCACCGCCCGCGCGAGCTTTTAGTCGGGGGCGGGACTAAGATCGGAGTTCGAATGGGCAGCAGGGGGAGATCGTGCGATGGATCCGGCGTATCTTTCGGCCGTGGCGGCGCTTTCGGGGTCGGTCATCGGCGGGTTTACGTCGCTCGCGGCCTCCTGGATGTCGCAGAACGTCCAGGCGCGCACCCAGCAGATCGTCGAGGAAAAGACCCGGCGACAGAAGCTCTATAAATCTTTCATCGAAGAAGCATCGCGGCTCTACGGCGATGCCTTGGTCAGCGACAAAGTGGAGGTTGCCACCCTCATCGGGCTTTACGCCATGGTCAGCCGGATGCGTGTGCATTCGACGGCGCCGGTCGTCGAGAGCGCCGAAAAAGTGGTGAGCATGATCGTCGACACGTATTTCGGGCCGAACAAGACGCTGCGTGAATTGCGCGGCGCCATAGGCAGCCATGACTTGGACCCTCTGCGGCATTTCAGCGACGCCTGCCGCGAAGATCTGCGCCAGCTGCGCTCGACCTAGCGCCGGACGCTCACGGCAGCAGGACCACCGAGCCGACGGTGTTTCGCGCTTCCAGGTCGCGGTGCGCCTGCGCCGCGTCTTTCAAGGCGTAGGTCCGGTGGATCTCGATGCGGATCCTGCCGCTCAACACCATCTCGAACAGGTCGTGCGCGGTCGCCAGCAGCTCGGCGCGGCACGCGATGTGGTCGGGCAGGCTCGGGTGGGTGAGGAAGATCGAGCCGAGCTGGCCCAGCCGCCGCGGCGGCACCGGGTCGGGATCGCCCGACGCCTCGCCGAACGAGGCGAGCACGCCGCGCCGGCGGACGCAGCGGAGCGAGCCCTCGAAGGTCGCCTTGCCGACCGAATCGTAGACCACGGGCACGCCGGCGCCGCCGGTGAGCTCCCGTACCCGCTTGGCGAAGTCCTCCTCGGTGGTGACGATCGGGTGGTCGCAGCCGTGGGCGCGCGCTATCTCCGCCTTGTCGCGGCTCCCGACGATGCCGATGACCGTGGCGCCGAGATGCTTGGCCCATTGGCAGACGATCAGGCCGACACCGCCGGCCGCGGCGTGGATGAGGATCGTATCGCCGGCTTTGACCTTGTAGGTCTCATGCAGCAGGTAGCGCGCGGTCATGCCGCGGATCATCATCGACGCGGCGGTCTTCTCGTCGAGACCGTCGGGCAGCGGCACCACGCACGCCGCGGGCACGTTCCGCGCCTCGGCGTACGCGCCGTCCGGGCCGGCGACGCAGGTGATGCGCTGGCCCACCGACAGGCCGCTCACCTCCGGCCCCACCGCTTCGATCACGCCGGCGCTCTCGATGCCGATCCCCGACGGCAGCGACGGCACCTTGTGCAGGCCGTTGCGGATATAGATGTCGCGGAAGTTCACGCCGACCTCGGTGTGACGCAGCCGCACCTCGCCGGCTTGCGGCGGCGGCAGCTCCACGTCCTCCCAGCGCAGCACTTCCGGTCCGCCGTGCTCATGGAAGCGGAACGCTTTCATGGCCGGCCCCTCATTCCGGCCTGATCCCAGCGTCGGGGATCGCCGCCGCCCAGCGCTTGGCTTCGGCGCGGATGAACGCCGCGAATTCGGCCGGCGTCGGGCTCGTGTCCGGCACCAGCCCGGCCGAGGCCAGCTTGGCCGTGACGTCGGGCAGGTTCAGCGCGCGCCCGACATCGGCGTGCAGCCTGTCGATGACCGCGTCGGGCGTTCCGGCCGGCGCCACCAGCCCCTGCCAGGTCGCGATGTCGAAGCCCGGCAAACCCGCTGCTGCCGCAACCGTCGGCACGTCGGGAAGGGCGGCGGCGGGACGGCCGCTGGTGACCGCGAGCACGCGGAACGTGCCGCTGGCGATGTGCGGCACGCTCGGCGCCAGCCCGTCGACGATGAACGTGACCTCGTGCGTCAACAGCGCCTGCACCGTGGGCGCGCTGCCCTTGTACGGCACGAAGACGATGTCGAGGCCGAGCTGCTTCTTGAACATCTCGCCGGCCATCTGGGTGGTGATCGTGCCGGCGCCGAAGGTGAGCTTGCCTGGATTGGCGCGCGCCTGCTCGATCAGCTCGCGGACGGATTTGGGCCCGGACGCCGCGTCGACCGCGACGATCGTCGTGCCGCGCACCGCGCGGGTGACCGGGGCGAAGTCCTTGAGCGGGTCGTAGGGCAGCTTGCTGTAGAGCGCCTGGTTCATCACCAGGGTGGAATCGATCGCCATCAGGAGCGTGTAGCCGTCGGGCGCGGCTTTGGCGACCGCTTCGGCGCCGATGATGGTGTTGCCGCCGGCGCGGTTGTCCACGATCACCTGCTGGCCCCAGCGTTCCGACAGCTTCTGTCCGATGAGGCGCGTCTGGAAATCGATCGGCCCGCCGGCCGGGAACGGCACGACGATGCGGACCGGCCGCGCCGGATAGCTCTCGGCATGGACGGCGCCGGCCAATCCGGCGGCGAGTATCGCCCACGCCATGAATCGCCACCTGGTCATGTCGTTCCTCCCCGTGATCGCGCCAGTGTAGGCATGCGCGGCGGCGCCGTTCCAGAGGCGGCGCCGCTAGCCGCGGTGGACCGGCCTCCGCTAAACTAGCCGGCGGATCAGGGAGGGGAGCTCACATGCCACTGGCTTTCGGAGACGCGGCGCGGATCTGGGACGCAGCCGCGAAAGGCGTGGTCTTTTCCGCCAGCGACGGCGGCAAACCGGTGCGATGCATCGTCAGCGCCGAGGCGCTGGCCGAGCATTTCGGCCTGACGACCCCGGATGAGATGAATGCGCTGCGCGCGTTCGACCGGTGCCGGCCGGTCATCGAACAGGCGGCCTCGCGCAAATACGACCGCTGGAAGCTGGCGGGGACTGGCGAGGTGATGTTGCGCAAGCGCGACTTCTAGCGCGCGGGCGCTACTTCACCGGGACCGTGACCCGCACGGTCTGGCCGTTGGCGCCGGGGAAGTCCTTGAACAGCGTCTGCACCAGATACGGCAGGACGACGTTGAACTCGCGCACCCCGGTCTCGGCGACGGCGCGGCCCTGAAACACCATCCGCCGCTCCTTGCGCCGCCAGGTCGGCCCGTCCAGCATCTCGACTTCGAGGTATTGCGCGTACAGCGTGTAGGTCTCGAACTCGGGATAGTAATAGGGATGGCGCCACCACGGCCCGGCGAAGGGCGGTCCGAAGTCGACGATCTGCTGTCGCGCCCCCGCCGGCCCGGAATGCACTAACACGACATAGTCGGCGGGTGGACCGTCGGGCGGCACTGGCCTGAACCCGTAGCTCGACAGGGCGGCGGCGACCTGGCTGGCGACGTGCTGGAATTCAAGATCGCCGGCCTGATTCGGCTCCGGCAGGATCGTGATGGTCTGATTGTAGGGCGGCGGCGGCAGCGTGTAGAAGCGCGTGACCGAGGCCGTAATCCGCTGCTGACAGGCGCCGAGCAGGAGAAGGAGCAGCAGGCCGCCGACGACGCGCGTCATGGCCTGAAGATAATAGATGGCCGCGCGTCTGCTAGGTCTTGCGTTTGCGCGCTGTCGACCATGTGATGCGTCCGGTCCCCCCCGAACGCATCCGGCATCGGGTGATCCTTTCGGCGCCGACCGACCGGCGATGCGGTGGCGGCTTTACCCTGCGGGCGTCATGACATGCCCCTGGGTCGCGTGCGCGCGCGGCGTGCGGCGCGGGCCGCCATCGCCGTCAGCTTGATCTCGATCTGCAGGCTCGCCTCGTCGAGG
>DASWFO010000137.1:0-10210 GCA_036394195.1 Alphaproteobacteria bacterium
GATCGCCGGGTGCAGACCACCGCTTCCAGGCAACGAAACGCATGTGGCGTGACCACGATGATCAGGATTGCTCAGGATGATCAGCCCTGATCACGGTGATCACTGCGTGCTTGGTCGTCCACTGCGCCGTTGGCGTCGCGCGGGGCTGACCACGTCAACGGGCTTCAGACGTTCCGCCAATTTTGCTCTCCGATGCGGCTAGGGCGAACGGGCAGGGATACCAGGATTTCTCGTGTATTTCCCGGCCCTCGAGGGTCATTGTGTGAGCCGCGGTCTCGAGGGGGCGTGACCGGCGGTGGGTGACGGAAGGCCCGACGGTTCAGCGCCGCGTCGCCTTCCGGAGCGCCGCGTTGATCCGCGACTGCCAGCCAGGACCGGTCGCCCGATAATGCGCGACGACGTCGGCGTCGAGACGAATGCTTACCGCCTGCTTTGGGGCGGCGGACCTTGGGCGACCGCGCGGCCGAGCCTTTCGGATCACGCGTCCGTCCTCGCGGATCTCGGCTCGCCTGAACCAATCGCGATCGAGCCGCGGCGCGTCGTCAGGATCAGTCCATTTGCGACCGCCAAGAGGCTTCTTCTTCCGCATGGCCGGACCTGAATTTCTGTATGTGTAGAAGTAAGCGGGCTGCGGCGCAGGGGCAAGCGCCGTGGATCGCTTCGTCGCTGCGCTCCTCGCGATGACGCGGGAACTCAGCGCATAAATGTGGTCCGACGCCGTTTCAGCTTAGCGGGCGAGATCGCGTCGGGCCTTGCGGTCCGCGCGACGTGGGCGTCACGAGGGAGAGGGCAGTTCGCCCTCGCCGAAGGTCGTTTTGAGGCTGGATGCCGCTGTCCTGCGGCGCATCCTTCGAGACGCGTCCTGCGGACGCTCCTCAGGATGAGGGGTCAGGGACGCGCGCGAAAGCGCGCGTCATTTCAGCGAGACGAGTTTCGGCGGCGGCTCGGCGTGGGCGTGGGCGTGGGCTTCGCCCTCGTTGAGCCACGGCCGCTCGATGGTCGGCCGGCCGAAATAATAGCCCTGCAGGTAGGCGACGCCGCGTTCGGCGAGATGCGCCGCGTCGGCCGCGGTCTCGACGCATTCGGCGACCGTCGACAGGCCGAAGCTGTTGGCCAGGCCCATCAGGGTGCGCACGAACACCTGGTTGTCGACGTTGCCGGCGAGGTCCTTGATGAACGACCCGTCGATCTTCACCGTGTCGACGGCGAGCGCCCGCAGGTTGCGGAACGAGGTGAAGCCGGCGCCGAAATCGTCCAGCGCCACGCGCGCGCCGAGGTCGCGCAGCGACGAGACGAACTTCGCGGTCTCCTCGATGTTCTCCAGCGCGATGGTCTCGGTGAGCTCGACGCACAGCCGGGCCGCGATGTCGGGCCGGTTCTTCAGGCTCGCGTTCAAGGTGCGCAGCCACGACGCATCGGTGGTGGTCACCGCCGAGATGTTGATGGCGAGTGCGATTTCCGAGTGCCGCGACAGCTCGGCCAGGGCCAGATCGAGTGCGCGGCGGTCGATCAGGCGCATCAGGCCCGAGCGCTCGACCACCGGCACGAACGCGCCGGCGGCGACGATGGCGCCGCTCTCGAGGCGCAGCCGCAAGAGACATTCGTAATGGTGAATCGCATGGGTCCGGGAATCGACCACCGGCTGATAGGCGAGGATGAGACGGCCGGTCTTCAGGGCCGACTGCACCTCCTCGGACATCATCGCGGCCCGGCGGCGGGTCTCGCGCTGTTCCTCGGATTCGAAGAAGCGGACGAAGCAGTTGCGCCCGGAGCGCTTGGCTTCCTGGAGCGCCACGTCGGCGCGGCCCATCACTTCCGGCGCCGACGCGCCGTGCTCGGCAAACGCAACGCCACCGATGGAGACAGTGGCGTGGACCGGGCCGTTGGGTGTGACGATCGGAGTCTGGCGGACCGCTTGCAGGATCTTGCCGGCGGCGATGCCGATGCTGCCCTCGGGGCAGCCGCTCAGCACGATGCCGAAGCGGTCGCCGCCGAGGCGGCCGATGATGTCGGAGGCGCGCAGGCACGCCTCGATGCGCTGGCCGACGCCGACGATCAGCGCGTCCGCCGAGGCCGGCCCGAAGGCCTGCTCGAGGCTGGTCAGCTTGTCGATGCCGACCACCAGGTAGGCGCCGGGAATGCGATAGCGCGTCGCCAGCGCCAGGCCGTGCTGGAGCGCTTCCTTGAGACGCAGCTTGTTGTAGTGGCCGGTGAGGTCGTCGAAGCTCGCCAGGTATTCGAGCCGCGCCTCGCGTTCCTTTCGGGCGGTGACGATGCGCAAGGTGCCGAGCAAGCGCGACGGACGGCCGTCGTCGTGATACTGGGCCGAGCCGCGGTCGTCCACCCAGATGAACCGGCCATCGGGGCCGCGCAGCCGGTATTCGCAGTCGAACTCCTGTTCGCCGCGGCCGTCGATATGCTGCTGCAGGCGCTTGGCGCGGTTGGCGTGGTCCTCGGCGACGACGAGGCCGCGGAACTCGGCGCCGCTTGGCGGCGGTGCCCCGTCAGGAAACAGCGCCTTGATCCGTCCCGACCACCCGATCGTATCGGTGACCAGATCCCAATCGTAAGCGATATCACCCGCCGCGGCGACCGCTTGGGCGGCAGCGACGGCGGCGCGGAGCTTGGCGTGATCGTCCGGCTGTTCGTCCATTGAGTCGGCCAGGTGTACGTTCTGTGTCCCTGTCCGCATCCGAGCGGATGCGTATGTCCCCGGACAGGGACGCTAAACTTCCAAGCTTAACAAACCCTAAACCTTTAGAACGGCTCAGGCGGCCCGCCGCAGCGCCTGGTCTATCGTGTCAACCATCTGATCTATTTGGTTCTTTTCGACGATCAGGGGCGGCGACAAGGCAATGATATCAGCCGTGACCCGGATCAACAGCCCATTTTCGAAGCAATCGACGAAAACGTCGTAGGCGCGGCTGCCCGGCCGGCCCGGCCGCGGTTCGAGCTCGATCCCGCCGACGAGGCCGAGATTGCGCAAGTCGATGACAGACGGCACGCCCTTCAGCGAATGGATCGCCGACTGCCAATAATCGGCGAGCGACGCGGCGCGCTCGAACAGACCCTCCTGGCGATAGAGCTCGAGGGTCGCGAGGCCCGCGGCGGCGGCCAGCGGATGGCCGGAATAGGTGTAGCCGTGGAACAGCTCGATGCCGTCCGGGCCGTTCATGAACGCCTCGTAGATGCCCTTGCGCGCGAACACCGCCCCCATCGGCACGGTCGCGTTGGTGATGCCCTTGGCGACCGTCATGAGGTCGGGAACGATGCCGAAATAGTCGGCGGCGAAGCCGGCGCCCAGGCGCCCGAAGCCGGTGATCACCTCGTCGAAGATGAGGAGAATGCCGTGCTTGTCGCAGATCGCGCGCAAGCGCTCGAGATAGCCCTTGGGCGGAACCAGAACGCCGGTCGAGCCGGCCAGCGGCTCGACGATCACCGCCGCGATGGTCGAGGGGTCGTGCAGCTGCACCAGCCGCTCGAGCTCGTCGGCGAGATGCGCGCCCCATTCGGGCTGGCCCTTCGCATAGGCGTTGTGCGCGAGGTCATGGGTGTGCGGCAGATGGTCGACCATGCCGAGCAGGCCGGCCCCGAACTGCTTGCGGTTGGCGGCGATGCCGCCGACCGACATGCCGCCGAAGCCGACGCCGTGATAGCCGCGCACGCGGCCGATCAGGCGCTGGCGCTCGGGCTTGCCGACGGCGCGGTGATAGGCCAGCGCGATCTTGAGCGCCGTGTCCACCGCTTCGGAGCCCGAGTTGGCGAAGAATACGTGGTCGAGATCGCCGGGCAGGATCGCCGCCAGCCGCGATGCGAACTCGAACGCGATCGGATGCCCCATCTGGAAGCCCGGCGCGAAATCCATCCGCCCGGCCTGCTCGCGGATCGCGGCGGTGATCGGCTCGCGGCAATGGCCGGCGTTCACGCACCATAAGCCCGCCGTGCCGTCGAGAATCTTGCGGCCGTCCGCCGCGGTGTAGTGCATGTCCTTGGCGCCGACGAGCAGGCGCGGCGCCCGCTTGAACTGCCGGTTCGCGGTGAACGGCATCCACAGCGCTTCGAGGTTGTTGGGATCCGATCTGAGGGGCTGGGACATCGTTCTTCCCGCTGGTCTTTTGAAACCTGGACTTTAGTCCGGTTCCCATCCGGCGTCATGCCCCGCACCTGATGCAGGGTCCATGGTGCAGCGTCGCGGTGGATGCCGGCTTTCGCCGGCATGACGAGATCGAGAGGGCGTGCTTATCCCCCTCGTCACCCCGGCGGAGGCCGGCGTCCAGTCCGACTCGTAAATAAACCACGGAGACACGGAGTTCACGGAGCAGAGGGGAGACGAAACTCTCCGTCTTCCCTTCCGTGTTCTCCGTGTCTCCGTGGTCAAAGCTCTGGATTCACGCCAGGTGCTTGCGAAACGCGACACCGGCGCGGGAATGACGAAAATGCGGTGGGGACGACCGCGCCATCCGAATGGTTAACGAAACCTCCGGCTTGTTGGTAAAATTGTAGATAAAAGAGCGTGTTGGGCGGAAAAGCGCGTTAACTGTTAATCTAATTAACTGTAATTACTATTGTTTTTGATTCTTCCACCTAGAAAACATTTTGTTAAAAGTTTATATGTATGCTCGCTAGTCAAGCACGAGAAAGGCGAATTGCCTCATGGCCAACCCGGTGGCCATCTACTCTCCCGATCCCGCCGCGCCTCCCTCGCGCGGCGGGTCGGGCCCCGCCCAGATCATCCAGATCGATGTCTATCGATCGGGCGCCGGCGCGCGATTCATCCCCGACCGGGACTCCCAGGACGCGCAGCTCGGCAACACGCCGCAAGGTGCCCGCAGTCCAACTGTCTATGCCGAGAACGTCCAGGCCCAGGTCGCCGACCAGGTGCGCCGCGCCACCCGCTTCGACGGCCGCACGCCGCAGCGCCGGCTCGACGATGGTGCGTTCGAGGCTGGCCGCCGGCGCGCCCCGGCGAGCCTGTCCTTTGCCGCTCAGCAAATCGCGCAGGAAGGCCTGCCGCCCGGGGTCTATTTCGAGAATTTCAAGCCGGCGATCGCCGCGTACGTGATCGCCGCCGCGCGGCCGACCATTCCCCGGCCCGGCGAGGCGCTGGAGATGTCGGCGTAAGCCCAGCATCCAGGATTTCACCGCAGAGGACGCTGAGGAGCGGAGAGCTCTCGGCTTCGTCCGTCATTGCGAGCTCCCGCAGGGAGCGAAGCAATCGAGCGAGTTCTGGATCGCTTCGTCGCTGCGCTCCTCGCGATGACGGATAATGACGCTGCGCCCTCCGCGCTTACTCCGCGCTCTCTGCGGTACTCTGGATTCCGCTTGGACAGCGCTCCAACCCGGCAGCCGCCGCGCGCAGGGGATGGCCCCCGCGCGCGGCGTTCGCCTGACCCTAAGGCTCAGCCTTCGTCGTCGGCTTGCGGCAGCGGCAAGGGTTGGGCGCCCTCGGCCTGCACCGCCTGCAGCTGGCTGGGATCGATGTGCAAGGCGCGCAAGATCGTCGGCGCCACTTGCATGGTCGAGACCGGCACCGACAGAGTCTTGGTCGCGATGCCGGGGCCCGACACCAGCAGAGCGGCGCTGACATCGTCGGCCGCGAAACCACCGTGCTCGGCGGCCTTCTTCGTGCTGTTGGTGTAAATGACGCCGACATTCGACACCGCGATCAGGTCGGGCGTCCGCGAGTCCTTCGCCGGGTCGGTGAACAGCAGCTTCAGCGACGGGCCGTAGAACAGCTCGCCGATCTGGGCCTGCGGCTGGTTTTGCAGGGCCGCGGCCGCCTGGGCGGTCTGCCCCTGCAGATTCTTCTGCAGCCAGACCAAGGCGACGTCATCGGCCGTGACGTTCGCCACCGCACCGGTGCCGAGCTGGGCCTCGATCAGATTCTGAATCAGATCCGGATTGACCTTCTGGAACTGGCTGCGGTCGATCGGCGACTGGCCGTGCTTGGCGGTCAGCACGATCATCGTCTTGTCGAACAGACCACGGCTCTTCAGCGCATTGATCATCTTGCGGAGCGAGTCGTCGGTGTGCGCCAGGGCACCGGCCAGAAGGGGGCTCGGCGTCCCGGTCGCGTCGGCGTAGCCGCCGTTGATGTCCTTCTCGCCGACGCTGACGGCCTGGAAGTTCATGCCGAAGATCGCCGGCGTGCCGGTGCGGAACTGGCCGGAATGGTCGAGACCGTTGATCCAGTTCACGACCGCGCCCACCTTCAGATCGTCATTGCCCTCCGTGGGCGGCACCAGGACGGGGACCGACGCGACTTCCGGCGTGTACAGGTCGTCCACGCCGCTCCCCGACGGCCCGTTCACCAGTTCGTACGACGGATGCTTGTCGGCCCACGCGGTGCGTCCGCCGGCCTGCTTGATCACCTCGAAGATCGTGTTCACGCGCAGGAAGCTGTGCGGATACACCGGCGTGCAGCCCTTGGCAGGATCGAGCGGCAGCGCGGCGGGATTGATGGCTTTGCCGTTGTGCTGGCTGGCGCCGCCATCGACCGCGGTCAGGTCGAAGTCCGCCGCCTCGGAGTAATCGACGACCGTGCCGACGGTGGCGCAGGCGGACCCCGGCGGGGACAGCGCCCGATCATAGGACACGTCGTAATAGACGCCGGTCGAGCGGGGCGAGCCGCCGGTCACCAATGCCAGCAGCCCTGGAAACGAGTCGGACGGCTTCGAACCGATCGCATGGTCGAACGTGACGCCGCGATGCGACAGCTCGGCGATCGCCGACGCCGGATTGGCGGCAACATAGCGCGCGAGGTCGACGGCGTGAAATCCGTCGATGCTGAGCAGCAGGACGTGTTCGACCTGGCGGTCTGCCGCCTGGGCTGGCGTGGTCAGGCAGGTGGCACTCGCCAGCAAGACAGCGAGTGCTGTGGTCATGATCTTCGAAGCCGATGGCATTGGGTGACTCCCCCGTGTGAAATGGGTCAAGACGGCCGAGTGTTCACGGAGATCGTGACAAGCGGGTTCATGGTTTATTGAAGGTTAAATGGATGATTTGCGGCGCCCGCGCTGTGGACAGGACTGTCGCAATCCTGAAACGAATCGCTGCTGTACTGGCGCGATCATCGAATGCGGGGGACCGTGATCTCCACCATATTGGCCTTTCAGCGCGGCGCGCGGCGTCGCGGCGTTCCGTCGACCGACGCCGGCTTCACGCTGCTCGAGCTGCTCGTCGTCCTGGTCATCCTCGGCATGCTGGTCGGGCTCGTCGCCCCGCAGGCGATGCAGCTGCTCGGCAGCTCGAAGCAGAAAGTGGCGTCGCAGTCGGTTATCCGGCTGGCCAGCATCCTCGACATCTATCGCCTCGACGTCGGCAGCTATCCGACCAGCGAGCAGGGGCTCGCGGCCCTGCTCGACGCGCCGCCGGGCGTCCCCGGCTGGAACGGTCCTTACGTCAAAGGCGACCAGGTGCCCGCCGATCCCTGGGGACACCCGTTCCAATACCGGGCGCCGAGCCAGCGTCCGCGGCATGAATACGACCTGTTCACCCTTGGCGCCGACAACGCGCCCGGCGGCGGGGGCGAAGCCGCCGACGTGTTCAATCCGTGACCGACGTCAGTCCATGAACGACCGACGCGGCGGCTCGGGCGCGACCTGGCCGCGCGCCCAGCGCAAGGCGACGTATCCGTTCGGCGTTGCGGGGTCCAGCCGCACGACGGCGTCGCGCACGAACAGGCCGCCGCGGCGGCCGCGCGCCATCGACAGGATGGTCACGGTCATCTTGGCCGGCGCGCCCGAGGCGGCGGCGCGGCCATCCGCGCTCGCGGATTGAACGTCCGCGACGGCGGCCGCCACCAGCGGGTCCAGAGTGCCGCGCGTCGGCAGGGCCGTCGTCGCGTAGACGCTAAGATGCGGCCGGGCGGCGTCCAGGAGGGCCGGCGTCATCCCGGAGAGTTCGATCATCTCGTCCACGGCGTCGAACGGCGCCGGCACCGGCGCCGATGATGCCGATGTGTCGGTGGCAGCCCCACCGTCCGAAGCTGGCGGGCGCAGGAACGGGCTCGGGCGAACCCGCGCCGCGATCGAGGCGGCGAGCGCTGCCGCGACATCGTCCCCAGCCCCCAGCCGGCGAAACAGCGCCGCGATCAGCTTGTCAGACGCCAGATTGGGATTGATCTTCGCGTTCTCGTCGCGGACCGTGACCTCAAGCCGGCCTTCGGCGAACGCGACGTCGCGCGGCTGTCCGTCCGGCAGCCAGCGGCGGCTCGGATCGGGATCGCCGAGCGCGAACACGGCCTGCGCGATCCCGGCGTCCGCCAACGCCTCGGCTTCCGCCGCCGCGACCGTGTTGGCGGCCACGCGCGCCTCGGTGCGCCCGGTCGCCGACAGATGAATGCCGATCGCCGCCAGGAGCACCAGCAGCCACAGCACGAGGATGATGGCGAAGCCCCCATCGCGGGCACTCGCGTCCGGCGCTCGGCGGCGCCGCCGCGGGGGCGGCCGGCGATCCGCGGCGGTCATCGGCGGAGCGGTCCCCGCGGCTCGATCGGATCGCGTCGGTACGGGATCGACCCCAGGCGTCCCAGCCGCAAGCGCAGATCCTCGGTCAGCGCGCGGGCGCTGCGCTGATCCTGGACCACGCGCGGGGTGAGCAGGACCAGGAGCTCGGTGCGCTGGGCGACGTCGGTCCGCGTCCCGAACAAGGCGCCGAGCACCGGGATGTCGGTGAGCCACGGGATGCCCGAATTGCCGATCGCCGAGCTGTCCTTGATCAGCCCGCCGAGACCGATCGTGTCGCCGTCCTGGACCACGACGCGGCTCCTGATCTTGCGCTGCTGGATGGTCGGCGAGTTGAGCGCCGAAGTGGTCGTCGGCACGACCTGGCTCACCTCCTGGTCGATATCGAGGGTGACCAGGCCGCCGGAATTCACCCGCGGCGTCACCTGCAGAATGACCCCGGTCTCGCGATATTCGATGCTGTTCACCACCGGAGCCCCGGTGGTCAGCACCGACACCGCGGACTGCGTCGCGATGGGGACGATGTCGCCGACCTGGAGCCGCGCACTCTGGTTGTCGAGCACGACCAGCTGCGGAGAGGAGATGACCTTGACCCTGGTCACGCTCTGCAAGGCGCTGAGCGTGATGACCGCCGGGCTGCTGGTGAACGTGTACGCAAAGCCCGGAAAGACGGCGCCGATAGCGCCGTTCGCGACGTTGCTGAGAACCTCGCTGTTATCGTGCTGCTTCAAGAAGAACTGCGTGCCGTATTGCAGCGCGTCGTTGAGCGTCACCTCGGCCACCGTGGCCTCGACCAGCACCTGCAGCGGCAGCACGTCGATCTTGCGCAGCGCCGCCTCGATCAGGCTGTATTCCGACGGCGTCGCGAAGATCAGCAGGGCGTTGTTGCGACGGTCCGGAATGATGCGGATCCCCTTCGTCGACGCCGCAGACTGCGAGTCGGCCCCCGGCCCCGTCGGCGACAGAGAAGACAGCGGTGCTGCGACCGCGGCCCCTTGCGGCGCCGGATTGGCCGAGCTGCCGAGCGGCGCGCCGCCCAGCCCGCCCGCCGATCCACGCGGCGTGCCGGCGGACTGGCCGGTGAAGCCGGCGCTCGGCGTCGCGAGCGCGGTCGGCGCGCCGCCAGGGGCCAGGCTGCCGACCAGACCCTGGTCGCCCGGTGTCGCATCGGCCGGTGCCGACTGCGGCGCGAACGCCCGCTGCAAGACCGCGCCCAGCTCGACCGCCGATCCGTTCTGGACGTAGTAGACGTGCAACCGGCGCGACGTCGTGTCGCCGACTTCCTCGACCTGGTCGAGGAAATCGCCGATGCGCGCCAGGTAGCGCGGCTCGGGGGCCACGACGAGGATGGCGCTGATGCGGTCGAGCGGCATCACGTGAACCGGGCCCGGCGCGTCGCTCTGCCCCGCCGCCTGGACGAAGTGCTGCACCTCGGCCGCCACGCGCGCCGGGTCGTCCGACGCGACCGGAAAGATGGCGTAGGACTGGCCGGCCAGGAAATCGACGTCGAAGGTGCGGATGAGTGCGATGAGGCTCGCGCGCACCGAGGGACCGCCGCCGACGAGAAGGCTGTCCTTGGCCGGACCGGCGGCGATCTTGCCGCCCGGTCCCACATAGGGCTCGAGCACCTTGGCAAGCTCCGGCGCCGAGGCGAAGCGGAGCTTCACGATCTCCGTCAGCTCGCCGATATTGCCGACACCCGAGCCCGGAGTCGCCGGCGCCGCCGCGGCGGGGACGACGTTGTA
>DASWFO010000138.1:0-2469 GCA_036394195.1 Alphaproteobacteria bacterium
GCGACGATGTCGCGGCTGGTCACGCTGCGCTCGACCGTACCGCCGAAATAGACCGGGTCGGGCATGACGAGGACGTCCTCTTCATGAAGATGGTGCGCGAAGCAGTCGATGAACGCGTCCTTCATCAGCCGCAGCGGCCCGTAGCCATGAGGCTGGAACATCACCAGGAGCCGCCCCGGAAAAGCGTGCAGGGTCGCGAGGGTGGCGGCGATCTTGTCGGGATTATGGGCGAAATCGTCGATCACCGACACGCCGTTGGCGACGCCGACCAACTCGAGCCGGCGGCGCAGCCCGGCGAAGCTGCCGAGCGCGGCCGCCGCCGCCTCCAGCGCGCCGCCGCACGCCTGCACCGCGGCAAGCGCTGCGAGCGCGTTCGCCACGTTGTGGCGGCCCGGCACGGCGAGCCGCACCGGCACGGATGCGGCGATGCCGCGCGCACGAACCGAGAAGGCAACGCCGTCCGGCGCGACGGCGATCTCGGAGGCGAGCAGATCCGCCTTGGGACTGCTGAGGCTGTAGGTCACTCTCCGATCCGCCGGCATGCCGGCGGCGAGCGTCGCCGTCTCCTCATTGTCGAGATTGAGCACCGCGAGCTTCGACTTGCCGACGAAGTCGCCGAACAGCCGTCGCAGCTCGGGAAGCGATTTGTGGTCGAGAGCGATGTTGTTGACGACGGCGACCTCAGGCACGTAATGAGCGATCGAGCCGTCGCTCTCGTCGATCTCCGCGACGAAGAGATCGCCGGCGCCGACGATGGCGCTGGCGAAGGGCGCGTCGGGCACGACGAAGTTCTTCATTACCGCGCCGTTCATCACCGTCGGCTCGCGCCCGGTCCGGTGCAGGATCCAGCCGATCATTCCCGTGGTCGTCGACTTGCCGCTGGTCCCCGCCACGCCGATGCTGCGCGGCGCATCGTTGAACAGCTCGGAGAGCAGTTCGGCGCGCGTCATGAGGCGCGCGCCGACGGCACGCGCGGCCTGCACATCGGGAACCGTGCTCTCGACCGCCGCTGAGGTGACCACGGTGAGGTCCGGGCGCGTGATCCCGCTGCCGTCCTGCGGGAAAAGCGTAATGCCCTGGGCGCGGAGGAAATCGAACTTCTGCGCCGTCCGTCCCTGGTCGAGCGCGCGGTCGGAGCCCGCGATCGCGCATCCCCTCGCGCGAAGAATGAGCGCGAGCGGCAGCATGCCGCTGCCGCCGATCCCGCAAAAGAAATAGTGCCTGTCTCGCTGCATCGGCGGATGCTACAGTCCCGCACCGTGCCGCCACAAGCGAACGCGTCGTCGCGGGAAGAGATGGGCCAGGACACGCTGAGAATAGGGATCGTCGCTCCCGGCTCGCGACTGGAGCCGGCGATCGCCGAGGCGGTCCTGCACCTGGCGGAAGCGCTCTATCCCGCTCGCCCGCCCGAGTTGCACTTCTCTCCGCACTGCTTTCTGTCGTCCGGCCACTTTGCCGGGGACGACGAGACCCGCGCGCGCGCCTTCCTCGAGGTGGCGAATGACCAGAGCTTCGACGCGCTGTGGTTCGCGCGCGGCGGCTACGGCTCGTGTCGACTCGCCGAGCGCCTGCTGCCGCGATTGACGGACGCGGCCCGGCGCAAGACCTATCTCGGCTACAGCGATGCCGGTTTCCTCCTCGCCGGGCTGTACAAGGGGGGCTTCGCCCGGCTGGCGCATGGGCCGATGCCCGCCGACATCGGGCGCGCCGGCGGCGAGGCCGCGGTCAAACGAGCGCTGGCATTTCTGGTCGATGGCGCGGCGGAGACGCTGGAAGCGACGGTCTCGCCCAAGAGGCCGACGGCAGCCTTCAACATCACCGTTCTCAGCCACCTCATCGGCACGCCGCTGCAGCCCGACCTCACCGGCCACGTCGTCATGCTCGAAGAGGTGGCGGAGCCGATGTATCGGATCGACCGCGCGCTGTTCCAGATCACCAGCAATGCCGCCATGCGAGGCGTCGCCGGCATCATGCTCGGACGGTGCAGCGCCATCCCCGCGAACGAGCCCGACTTCCAAAAGACCGAGGAAGAGGTCGCCCGGTATTGGTGTGGTCTCTCGGGCATACCCTATCTCGGCCGCGCCGATATCGGCCACGACGTCGACAACAAGGTCGTGCCGTTCGGGCGGTGGAGCCCTCGCGACTAGACTTGGCTCCTGAAAACGCGCGACGCTCACGGCCTCTATGAGAAAGTGGGCTTTGCACCCCCGCCAGACCTGGAACGCTTCCTATATCGAGTAGGCCGTCCCGGATACGGGCCGACGCAATAGGGCACAGCGCATCCGCAACGGTTCGGGGACACGCGACATCGTGGCCGATAGGACCGCGCAAAGTCGCCTCAATTTCGTCGCGAAACGTGCGGCCCTGCTTCACTGACAGTTCACCATTCATCATCCCGGTGATCGTAAGCGCCACGTGCTGTCGCCTCCACGCCGTGGGTCCATGAACGCCTTTCGGACGCTTGGATAC
>DASWFO010000139.1:0-9490 GCA_036394195.1 Alphaproteobacteria bacterium
CCTTCCGCCTGCTCGGCGGCCGGGTTGCCCAGCCGGCGGCCGGTCGCACGCATGTCCCAGAAATTGCCGCCGACGAGGTCACCCTGCCCGGGATTGTAGTGCAGCACGGGCGAGAGCGGCGCGTAGGCGTGCGATTGCGGCTTGCGATTGCTGAATCGCGTGCGCACTGACCCGGGATAGGAGCCGGTGGTCCGATTCAGCTCTGACACGGGACCCGTAAAACCCGTCTCGGGCGTGTGGCAGAAAGCACATGCCTCGTTGTGGTTTACCGAGAGATGCTTGTCGTACAGCATCACCTTGCCGAGCAACTCGACTCGCTGGACCTGATTGTCCGGCGGCACGGCCAGTCGCTCGATCGCCTGCGCCTCGATGCGGTCGATCTCGGCCTCGACCTGCGCAATTTCCTGCAGCGCCTGAGGCGAGAGTACTGTGCTGCTCTCCTCCGCGCCCGGCGCATCTGCGCCCAACGTGGTAGCGACCAGGGCCGCCGTGATCGACAGAAGCGCGCGCTGTGTCTTCATTTTGAATCCTTCGCGAGCCAGCGCCTGAACCGCGTGCGCCAATATAGCGGTAATTCAACTCCGACCCAATTCTTCGGACCCCAATTCTTCGCAACTAGGCTCGCACCATCGAAGGTGCGAGCCTCTTTGATTGAAGAAGATCCGTCGTCGTCCGGGACTAGATGGACGAAGGCCGGCTTCGATCAAACGGCCTTGATCAGGCCGAGCTGGGTGAGCGCAGTGACGCCGTCGTCGAGACCGATTTCCTCGACGATCTTGCCGTCCTTGAGACGCAATACCGTCGTGCCGCTGAAGTGCATCTTCCGGCCGGTCTTGGCAGGCAGCGAGCCGACGAGGAAGTCGTTGAAGGCTGGCCCGGCGTGGGTGCCGCCGCCTTCCCACTGGCCGACGACATAATCACCTTCGGCGATCAGGTCCGCGGTGCCCCAGAACTTGAGGTCCGGGAATGCGGCACGGAAGTCCGTCATGAAGGCCTTGATGTCGGCACGGCCGCGGCGCGGTTCGTGCAGCGAGTACTTCAACAGCATGTCCGGAGCGGCGATGGCATCGACGACGGACAGGTTGCATGTCTCGCCCCAGAATTCGGTAAACCACCGTCCAACGACGGCCTTATTGTCTTCTGTTGTGCTCATTTGGGTTCACTCACTTTATTCGCAACGACCATCGGACGTCGATGATCTGAGCAAACGGTAGTGCTCCCTCACGGGACTCGAACTCCGGTTCTTGCCTCGGCATCGAATCCGTCACAGGGCGATCATCGGAATCGATGGTCATACCTTGCGGAAATAAAAGCACGCTCGACAATGCCCTGGTGAAGGCACCCGCCCCGCATCCAATTCCGCAATACTTCCACTTTGCGCGCCGCGCTGTGATGGTCTTCATCATGTACGCGGGAAGCGCGCGTGTTATAAAAGCAACATGAGAGGTGTTCATGCATAACCCGGTTCCGCTGTCCGGCTTTTCCCAGGAGCTGCAGAAGACGATGACCGCGATCGGGCCGGTGTGGGGGACCAACGTTCCCAAGCATCGCGACATGGTGTGGGCGCTGTTTGATCCGCTGCTGGCCGCGGCGCCCAAGGACGGCGTCACGACGACCCGCGACGTGTCGTATGGCCCGCACAAGCGGCACCTCCTCGACATCTACCGGCCGGCCGCCGCCAGGCCGGCGCCGGTGGTGATCTTCGTCCACGGCGGCGCGTTCGTCCGCGGCAGCAAGGATGCCAGCCCGCAAGGCTACGGCAATGTGCTGAGCTGGTTCGCGCGCCAGGGCTATCTCGGGATCAACCTGGAATATCGCTTGGCCCCCGAGGCGCCGTATCCCGCCGGGGCCGACGACATCGCCCGCGCCGTGGCATGGGTGAAGAACGCGGCCCGGGATCAGGGCGGCAATCCGGATCGCGTCTTCCTGATCGGCCACTCGGCCGGCGGCACGCATGTCGCCACCTACGGCTTCGATCCGGCGGCAAAGCATTTGGGGAGCGGCGTGAAAGGCGCGGTGTTGATCTCGTCGCGGCTGCGCGCCGACGTCTCGCCGGAGAATCCCAACGCCGGTCCGGTCAAGGCCTACTACGGCGACGACCCATCGGTGTATGACGCCCGTTCGCCGGTGACCCACGTCGCCGCCAGCGCGCTGCCGACCATGGTCGCCATCGCCGAATTCGAAAACCCGCTGCTTGACATCTATGGCCTGGAATTCGCCTGGCGGATGAGCCTGGTGCGCCGCCGCGCCATCCCGTTCATCCGCATGGGCCGCCACAACCACATCTCGATGGTGGCGCATTTCAACACGACCGAGGAGATCCTCGGCCGCGCCATCCTCGAGTTCTTTGATTCAGTCGCCTGACAGGAGCCGTACGTTGCAACCCTCGATGCTCGAAGAGATCGTCCAGGTCCCCAACCCCTATCCGGTGGTCGGCAAGCTCGCCTATCCCGAGATCTGGGATCTGTGCGTGCAGGCGCGGGCGCTGGCCTGGGACCCGGCCAAGGACATCGACTGGGAGGAGCTGCGGCGCGCCGACATCCCCGCCGAGGCACGCGCCGCGGGTGCGGAATGGTGGAGCCTCCGCGCCTGGATGGAGCACGGCGCCACGCCGTACGGCGCCGAGCGGCTGCGCGAGGCGATCTACGGACACCAGCCCTTCGAGGTGAAGCAGCACATCGCCAATTTCATCCAGGAAGAATTGCGCCATCACGAAGCCTCGTTCCGTATTGCGGACGCGCTCGGTGGCTATCAGCCGGAGCCGCGCGCCGATTACTTCCTGAAGATCATCCCGAAGTTCCACGATGAGCGCGACGAGAAGGAGATGTCGTTCTTCGCCGGGCTCGCGGTGAACACCCTGTTCGAGCAGCTCTCGGGCGAGCTGTTGCAGGCGCGTTATGACAACGCGCGTCATCCGGCGATCAAGAATGCGTGCCGGCTCATCCTCCGCGACGAGGCGCGGCACATCCAGTTCGGCCGGATCATCATGCGGCAGTTCTTCGCCGGTCTCACCGACGCGGAGAAGCGGCTGCTCGGTGCCAAATTCTCGAAGAAGCTGCGCGGCAGCTTGTTGAGTGGCGTCTACGCCGTGGTCAACCTGCCGGACGACGAGCGGCGCCGGTCCTCGCGGCAGCGGGCGCTGGCGGCGGAGCATGGGCTGGGCGCCACCCATCCCGACCAGGAGATCGAGATCATCCGCGGGGCGCTGGCGCGCATCCGCGCCGACGTGGCGCCGCATAACGTGCCGATCCCGCCCATCCCCGAAGTCGAAGGCGGCCGCGAGGCCGCGGAGTGAGGCTCCTTGGTCTGGCGGTCCTTCTGACCGCCGCACTGGGTGGTTCAGGCGCGCACGCGCAGGTCTACCCCAGCCACCCCATCAAGTTCGTCGTGCCGTATCCGGCGGGCGGGGCCGCCGACATCCTGGCTCGCGTCGTCGGGCAGAAGCTGTCCGAGCAGCTCGGCCAGCCGGTCGTCATCGACAACCGTCCGGGCGCCGGAACCGCGATCGGCAGCGACCTGGTCGCCAAGGCGCCGCCCGACGGCTACACCATCCTGATGGGCACCGTCAGCTCGCACGCGATCAATCCGGCGCTCAACACCAATGTCGGCTACGACCCGGTGAAGGATTTTGCGCCGATCGCGCCGGTCGCGTCGCTGCCGTTCATCCTCGACGTCCATCCGGCGGTCCCGGCGCGGTCTGTGGCGGAACTGATCGCGCTCGCCAAGGCGCAGCCCGGGAAGCTTAATTTCGCGTCGGCCGGCAACGGCACGTCCAATCATCTCGCCGGCGAGCTGTTCAAGTCGATGGCCGGCATCGACATCGTGCACGTGCCCTATCGCGGCAGCGCCCCGGCGCTGTCCGACGTGATCGCGGGACAGGTGACCATGATGTTCGACCTCACCATCACCTCGCTGCCGCAGATCGAAGCCAGGCAGGTGCGCGCACTCGCGATCACGACGCCCAAGCGCTCGGCCCTGGCGCCCGATCTGCCGACCGTCGCCGAATCCGGCCTGCCCGGCTACGCGGTGGACGCCTGGTTCGGCGTGTTCGCACCCGCCGGCACGCCGCCGCCGGTCGTCAAGCGGCTGAACACCGAGACCGTCGCCGCCCTGAAGCTCCCGGACGTGCGCGAGCGCCTGGCCAGCCAGGGCGCCGAGCCGCTGACCGGCACATCAGAGGAATTCGCCGCCTACGTCCGCAGCGAAGCCGCCAAATGGGCCAAGCTCGTGCACGACAGCGGCATGACGGTGAACTGACCGACGTCACCCTCGACCGTTCTTCCCCTCCCCCCTTGAGGGGGAGGGTAGGGTGGGGGGTCCTCAAAGTTTCACCACAGCGACACCGAGAGCACAGAGGCGGAAGAAGAGGGGAACACCCTCTGTCTCCGTGCTCTCCGTGCCTCCGTGGTTTGTCCGAATCGGACTGGACCCCGGCTTTCGCCGTGGTGACGGATGGGAGCGGCACATTGTCTCCCCCTCGTCATGCCCGCGAAAGCGGGCATCCAGAATCATCGTAACCACAGGGACACAGAGAACACAGAGCGTGGAATGAGAGGTTTCTTCTCTCCTCTCTGTGTCCTCTGTGTCTCTGTGGTTTATACTCAGCGTAATACGGCAGTGGGAGGAACCATGCGCAACGTGAAATTCGGCGACTTCGCCATCTCCAAGATCGCCGACATGGAGAACGGGATCTACGCGCCGCAGCGGATGTACCCGGACGCCACGCCGGAGGTGCTGCGGGAGCTGCAGGCGCGGCTCGGGCCCCGCCTGATCGACGCCGAGCTGAACCTGATGCTCAGCTTCAACTGCTTCGTCATCAAGACGGGCCGCCACACGATCGTCGTCGATTCCTGCATCGGCAACGACAAGGAGCGGCCGCAGCGCCCGAACTGGCACTGCCGCAAGGCGCCGTTCCTCGACACGCTGCAGGGGCTCGGTGTTGCGCCCGACAGCGTCGACTACGTGCTGTGCACGCATCTGCACGCCGATCATGTCGGCTGGAACACGCGCCTCGTGAACGGAAAATGGGTGCCGACTTTTCCGAACGCGCAATATCTGATCGCCGAGACCGAATACAAATACTGGCGGGCGCAGCACGACAAGACTCCGCCCGAGCCGCTGCTCCACGGCTCGTTCGCCGACAGCGTGCTGCCGGTGGTCGACAAGGGCCAGGCCAAGATGGTGCCGATGGACTGCGAGGTGATCTCGGGCATCCATCTCGAGGGGGCCCCCGGTCACACGCCGGGCGGGGTCGTCATCAACGTCGAGGACAAGGGCGCTCGCGCCGTCGTCTGCGGCGACATGCTGCATCATCCGGCACAGGTGGTTTACCCGGAATGGTCGACCAATTTCTGCGAGGATCCCGAGCTGTCGCGCCGCACCCGGCAGGAGTTCGTGCGCCGCCACGCCGACACCGGTACGCGCGTCTTGACCGGGCATTTCCCGACCCCGACCAGCGGCCAGATCCGCCGCGACGGCGCCCGCTACAAATTCGTCTTCGACGATCTCGCGGAGTAGGGCGCTATGACCACGTTCGTGCTCGTGCACGGCGCCTGGCATGGCGGCTGGTGCTGGGTGCGCACCGCGCGCAGTTTGCGGGCCGCCGGCCATGAGGTGCACACGCCGACCCTGACCGGCCTCGGCGACCGCGCCCATCTGATGAGCCGCGCGGTGAATCTCGAGACGCACGTGGACGACATCGTGAATGTCTTTCACGCGGAGGAGCTCGGCGATGTCGTGCTGTGCGGCCATTCCTATGGCGGCATGGTGATCACCGGTGCGGCCGATCGTGTCGCCGATCGCATCCGCAGCCTCGTCTATCTCGACGCCTTCATCCCCGAGGACGGCCAGGCCGTGCTCGACGTCCAGCCGCCGGAGCGCGCCGCGATGTACCTGGAGCAGGCGCGGGAGAAGGGTGCCGGCTGGCTGGTGCCGCCGGTGCCGGCCGCGCGTTTCAAGGTCAACGAGAAGGACCAGGCCTGGGTCGACCGGCGTTGCGTGCCGCAGCCGCTCGCCTGCATGACCCAGAAGCTGCGCCTGACCGGCGCCCACAAGACCATTGCCCGGCGCAGCTTCATCAAGGCCGGCGCCTATGTGCCGTCGCCCTTCGACCGCTTTTTCGAGCGGGTGCAGCGCGATCCCGCCTGGCGCACGCACAGCCTGCCCTGCGGCCACGATGTGATGGTGGACATGCCCGACGAGCTGGCGAAGCTCCTGATCGAGGCGGCGTGACATGCGGCGCGTGGCGCCCCGCGTCCTGATCCTCAGACTTGCCCTGGTCCTGCTCGGGCTGAGCGCCGCCGGCGCGCACGCCGAATCGTATCCGAGCCGCCCGGTCCGGGTCATCGTGACCGCGGCCGCCGGCGGCACCACCGATTTCCTCGCGCGCTGGATCGGCAAGGGCTTCACCGAGCAGACCGGACAGCCGTTCATCGTCGAGAACCGCGGCGGGGCCGGCGGCAATGTCGGCGGCGAGCTGGTCGCCAAGTCCACGCCCGACGGCTATACGCTGGCGATGGTCGCCTCGGGCGCCATCGTCATCAATCCGTGGCTCTACGAGGCGATGCCGTACGATCCGCTCACCGACCTGGTGCCGGTGCTCAATGTCGGCAGTGCGCCGCAATTCCTGATCGTGCCCGCCTCGATCCCGGCGAAGACCCTGCAGGAGTTCATCGCCCTGGCCAAGAGCCGGCCCGGCCAGTTCAACTATGCCTCGGCCGGCAACGGTAGCACCACGCACCTGGCGCTCGACCACTTCGCGCGCCTGGCCGGGATCCAGCTCGTCCATATTCCCTATCGCGGCGTCGGCGCCGCCGTCGCCGACCTGGTCGCCGGGCGGGTGCAGATGTTGTCGACCTCGATCCCGCCGGTGCGCGCCCAGCTCGACGCCGGCGAGGTCCGCGCCCTGTGCCTCGCCGCCCCCAGGCGACTCTCGGTCATGCCCGACGTGCCCACCGCCGCCGAGGCCGGCCTGCCCGGCTACGACATGACCACGTGGTTCGCCTTCCTGGCCCCGCGCGGCACCGATCCGGCGATCGTCGAATTTCTCAACCGCCACTTCCAGAAGACCCTCGACGACCCCGAGACGCGCCGCCGCTTCGAAGAGCTCGGCGTCGAACCGCTCGGCGGCTCGCCCGCAAGCTTCGCCGCGACGATCAAAGCCGACGCCAAATACTGGGAACCGATCGTCAAGGCGTCCGGCGCGAAAGCGGAATGACATTCCGTCTCCTCGTCATGCCGGCGAAAGCCGGCATCCAGTCAGATTATCGGACTCAGAGTCACGCTCGCCCGCCCGCTGCCACCCTCCCACTCGTCACCCCGCACTTGATGCGGGGTCCATGGTGCAGCGGCGCGATCACACCGCCAGCTTGAGCGGCCTCGTCCGGGCGCCCTCCAGCTCCAGCAAGATCGCCTTGGCCTCGAGGCCGCCGGCAAACCCAGTGAGCTCGCCGCTCGATCCGATGACGCGATGGCACGGGGCCACGATCGAAACCGGATTTTTGCCGTTCGCCGCACCAACCGCGCGCACCGCGCTCGGGCTGCCGATCTGCCGGGCGATCTGAGCGTACGATCTGGTCTCGCCGAACGGGATCGTCAGCAGCGCCTGCCAGACCTTCCTCTGGAACTCAGTGCCCGCGAAGTCGAGCGTCAGAGCGAACGTCTTGCGGTCGCCGGCAAAATACTCCCGGAGCTGCCGCGCGGCTTCGACCAGGACCGGGTGGTTGTCATCCTCACCGACGATGTTCAACCGAACCCGGAGCGGGTCGTCGTTCTCCCACAGGATGGCCGCAAGCCCGCTGTCGGACGCCACGAGCGTCAGCCGTCCGACCGGCGAGTCCACGATCTTGCAGACATGGATTTTCTGCCGCGCTGTCGTCGTGGTCATGAAGCTACCTCTCGTATCCGATCGAGTGAGCATACCGCCGGCGCCGGAGTCGTCATCTGCTTTCATTTCGGCCGTCGCCGTAGTGACCAAAGCAGGTAACGGCCCGAAGACCCTTGCATCGAATTTACGACAACCGGCCGTGCAAGGGTTTTGAGCCGGAATTTTAGAGCCCAGTCAGCGGCTTTCCTGAACCCTTGCACCCTTGCGCCGATTTCGGTGTGACAACCCGACGGGCACCGCCTCTCGGGTCAGTCGTTGTCTATTCGCGAGCTGAATCAAGCCGCCGAGAATTGCGAATTGCGGGTGGTGAAAACGAGGTGCGCAATTCTTTCCGGTCTTTTTTATAAGCGATTCCAATATGTTGAAAAACTCTTGCAGTATTGCATCCGATTCAGGGGGGCGGGCGGCCACCCGCTGCCGCTTCGTCCTGGATAAGACGCCGCGGGGCGTTGCCCGCGTCGGCGGCGGCACCTAGAGTCCGGCCGCCAGATTTTCGTCCGAGGAGACCTTAATGAGTGCCACCGCGATCGATTCCAAAATCTTCCGCCACATCTTCAGCACCGAGCCGATGCGGCGCATCTTCTCCGACGAGGCGCGCGTCCAATATTACCTGGACATCGAGGCGGCGCTGGCGCGCGTGCAGGGCAGGCTCGGCATCATCCCGCAGGCGGCGGCGGACGAGATCTGCCGCCACTGCGCGGTCGAGCAATACGACATGGCGAAGCTCAAGACCCAGACCGAGCGCATCGGCTACCCGGTGCTGCCGGTGGTGCAGCAGCTCGTGGCACTGTGCAAGGACGGGCTCGGCGAGTGGAGCCACTGGGGGGCGACGACCCAGGACATCACCGACACCGCGACGGTGCTGCAGATCCGCGACGCGCTGAAGCTGGTCGACGACGACCTCGCGGCGATTTCGGACTCGCTCGCGACCCTCGCCAAGCGCTATCGCGACACGCCGATGGCGGCACGCAGCAACCTCCAGCAGGCGGTGCCGATCACCTTCGGCTACAAGATGGCGGTGATCCTCGCCGGCATCGAACGCCACCGCGAGCGCCTGAAGCAGATGCGGCCGCGCGTCCTGGTCGGCGAGTTCGGCGGTGCTGCGGGCAACCTGTCCTCGCTCGGCACGCAGGGGCTCGAGGTGCAGCAGGGCCTGATGGCCGAGCTCGGCCTCGGCCAGCCGGAGATCGCCTGGCACACCATGCACGACCGCTTCGCCGAGGTCGGCTGCTTCCTCGGCCTCGTCACCGGCACGCTGAACAAGGTCGCGACCGACGTGAAGCTGATGATGCAGACCGAGGTCGAAGAGGTCTTCGAGCCGTTCCACGAGGGCCGCGGCTCGAGCAGCACCATGCCGCAGAAGCGCAACCCGATCTCGACGCTCTACATCACCGCGACCACCGCCATGGTGCGCCAGCATGTGGCGGCGTTGCTGAACGCGATGGACCAGGACCACGAGCGCGCCACCGGCAACTGGGAGATCGAGTGGATCGCGATGCCGGAGATCTTCTGCCTGTCCGCGGGCGCGCTGGCCCAGGCGCGGTTCCTGATCGGCGGCCTGCAGGTCAATCCGGAGAAGATGCGCGCCAATCTCGATGTGACGCG
>DASWFO010000140.1:0-14044 GCA_036394195.1 Alphaproteobacteria bacterium
GGTCACCTCGCGGCAGTCATAGCCGTTCCACATGTGGTTCTCGTAGAAGATGTGGCCGAGGCCGTCCCACTGCGTGCCGCATTGCAGCGGCATCACCACCATGTCGTCGGCGGCGCGGATGCCGCGATGATCGAGCACGCCGGCATACGCATCGGTGCCGGTGCGCAGCATCGTGTGCACCGGATTGATGCGGCCCATCGCCGGATACTTACTCTTGGCCCCCTGCGGCCCGTTGTTGTCAAAGTTGAGCGCCAGCGAGATCACCTTGCCCTTCTTGACCAGCCGGGCGGCGGCGATGATGTCCTCGGGCTCGGTGTAGTTGAGCGTGCCGATCTCGTCCTTCGGCCCCCACTTGCCCCAGTTCTTGTATTTCTCGGCGGCGTCGTGCAGGTCCTGTCGCGTCAGCTTCCGTGCAGCCATGAGCCGTTTCCCCTTGTCGAAAGTTCTCCCGGGTCAGGCCGACCCTACACCAGCGCCGCCGCCAGCATCAACGGAGGGGCTCCCGCGGCGCGCCCCGGTCTGCTACTGATGGCCGCAACAAGAACAGACGGTGGGGAGGGCAGATGAACAGCATCATCCGGCTCCTGGTCATCGCAGCGGCACTCGTGGCCGCGCCGGGCGCCATCGCAGAGGGCTATCCGGCCAAGCCGGTGCGCGTGATCGTACCGTTCTCGGCGGCCGGCCCGGGCGACATCATCGCCCGCATCCTGGCCCAGAGGCTGACCGAGCAGCTCGGCCAGCAATTCCTTGTCGATAACCGCCCGGGCGCCGGCGGCAATGTCGGCATGGCGATGGTCGCCAAGGCGCCGCCCGACGGCTACACGATCCTGGTCGTGAGCTCGGCGCTGGTGGTCAATCCCGGCCTCTACGCCAATATGGGATTTGATTCGATCAAGGACCTGGCGCCGGTGACCAAGGCGGTCGACTCGCCGAACGTGCTGACGGTGCATCCGTCGTTTCCGGCGAAGACGGTCAAGGAGCTCCTCGCCGTCGTGAAGGCCAACCCCGGCAAATACAGCTACGCCGCACCGCCGATCGGCACGACGCCGCATCTCGGCGGCGAGCTCCTGAAGCTCAGCTACGGCCTCGACCTGGTGGCGGTGCCGTTCAATGGCGCCGCCCCGGCGCTCACCTCGACGGTGCAGAACCAGACGCCGATTTCGTTCACCGCCCTGCCGCCGGCGACCGAGCTCGTGCTGTCGGGCCAGCTTCGCGCACTCGCGGTGACTGCCAAGCACCGCTCCCCGGCCCTGCCGGACGTCCCGACCATGGAGGAGGCCGGCGTGCCCGGCCAGGAGTCCGACACGATGCAGGCAGTGCTGGTGCCCGCCGGCACGCCGCGGACGATCATCGACCTCCTGCACCGCGAAATCCTCAAGGCCCTGGCCAAGCCGGACGTGCAAGCGCGGCTGGCGCAGCTGGGCTTCGATCCGGTCGGCAATTCGCCCGACGAGTTCGCGGTCGAGATCAAGCTGGAGTTGGAGAAATGGGGGAAGGTCGTGCGCGCCGCCAACATCAAGGTGGACTAGAAAAACGGCCGAGGGATAGAACGGGGAGGCGACCATGATGGCGAAGCGGATGATGGCGGCAGGCATCGCCGTGGTGCTCGCGGTGGCAGTCGGGATCGCCACGGCGGACCCGGCGCGGGCCCAGACATATCCGAACAAGCCGGTCCGCATCCTCATCGGCTTTGCGGCCGGCGGGCCAACCGACGTCGTGGCGCGACTGGTGGCGCAGAAGCTGTCGGAAAGCCTGAAACAGCAATTCGTGGTCGAGAACCGCCCGGGGGCGGGCAGCAACATCGCCATGGGCCTCGCGGCCCGCGCGGCGCCGGACGGATACACGCTGCTGGCGGTCAGCTCCGCGTTCGTGGTCAATCCGACGCTCTACGGCGCCAATATCACCTACGACCCGTACAAGGATTTCGTGCCAATCACGGTCGCCGCCGATTCGCCGAACGCCGTGTTCGTGAATCCGTCGGTGCCGGCCAAGACGATGAAAGAGCTAATCGATGCCATCCATGCCAATCCCGGCAAGTACAGCATCGCGACCGCCGGCATGGGGACCACGCCCGACCTCGCCGCCGAGCTGCTGCGCATGACCTTCAAGCTCGATGCCGTACGCGTGCCGTTCAACGGCGGCGCACCGTCCGTTCAATCGGTGCTGCAGGGGCAGACGCCGATCGGCTTCGGCGCGATCCCGCCGGCGACCGAGCTGATCAAGTCCGGGCAGCTGCGCGGCCTGGCCGTCGCGGCGAAACACCGGGCGCCGGCCTTGCCCGACGTGCCGACCCTGGCGGAAGCCGGAATCCCGGACCAGGAGTCCAACACGCTCGCCGCCATTCTGGCACCGGCCGGAACGCCGGCGCCGATCATCGGCCTGCTGCACAAAGAGATCGTCACCGCACTCGCCGATCCGACGATCAAGGCGCGGCTGATCGAGCTCGGCTTCGATCCGGTCGGCAACACGCCGGCCCAATTCACCGCCCTGATCAAGGCCGAGATCGAGAAATGGGGCAAGGTGATCCGCGACGCCAACATGAAGGTCGAATAGCCAGGGCGTTTGCACCTCCCGGGGCGGACGTGTATCAACGCGTAAAACCGGGAGGGACGATGATCACCAGACGGCGTTTGATTGCGGGTGCCATGCTGCTGGCCGGCGGCCTCGCTATTCCTTCCGCACCAGCCGCGGCGCAGGCGTATCCCAACAAGCCAGTCAAGGTGCTGGTCGGCTTCGCGCCGGGCGGGCCGACCGACGTCATGGCCCGCCTGCTCAGCCAGAAGATCGGCGAAAGCCTCGGCCAGCAATTTGTGGTCGAGAACCGCGCCGGCGCCGGCGGCAATATCAGCATGGGCATCGCCGCCAAGTCGCCGCCGGACGGCACCACGATCCTGTTCGCCAGCTCGGCCTTCGTCGTCAATCCGAGCCTGTATCGCAGCATCCCCTACGACCCGTACAAGGACTTCATCCCGGTCACCAAGGCCGGGACGTCGCCGAACGTGCTGGTGGTCAATCCGGCCGTGCCGGCGAAGACGCCGAAGGAGCTCATCGAGGTCATTCGCGCCAATCCCGGCAAGTACAGCTTCGCCACGGCCGGCATGGGGACCACGCCCGACCTCGCGGGCGAGCTGTTCCGCATGACCTACAACCTCGACGCCGTCCGCGTGCCGTACAACGGGGCGGCCCCCGCCTTCGCCTCGACCTTGGCCAACCAGACGCCGATCGCATTCGGCGCCCTGCCGCCGGCGGCCGAGATGATCAAAGCCGGCCAGCTGCGCCCGCTTGCGGTGACCGCCAATCACCGCTCGCCGATGATCCCCGACACACCGACCATGGCCGAAGCCGGGATTCCCGACCAGGAGTCGGATACCTGGCAGGGCGTCTTCCTGCCTTCAGGCACGCCGCGTCCGATCGTCGATCTCCTCTATCGCGAGATCCTGAAAGCGCTGGCCCAGCCCGATGTGAAGCAGCGCCTGGCCGAGATCGGCTTCGAGGCGATCGGGAACACGCCCGAGGAATTCAGGCAGAACATCAAAGACGAGATCGAGAAATGGGCGAAGGTGATCAAGGCTGCCAACATAAAGGTGGAATGACGTCGGTCCTCGCGCGATAAGCCCGACCATGCGCATCACCGACATCCGCGAGACCGCGCTCCCGATCAACTCGCAGATCCGGAACTCGAGTTTCGACTTCAGTGAGATGACGACATCCGTGGTGGCGGTCATGACCGACGTGGTGCGCGACGGCCGGCCGGTGATCGGCTTTGCATTCAACTCGACCGGCCGCTACGCCTGCGGCGCGCAGATGCGCGCCCGCTTCATCCCGCGCCTGCTGCGCGCCGACCCGGGCAGCCTGCTCGACGACAGCGGGCGCAATTTCGACCCGGCGAAGGCGCTCGCCTGCATGCTTCAGCGCGAGAAGGCCGGCGGCCACAGCGAGCGCTCGGTCGGCATCGGCACGATCGAGGTGGCGCTGTGGGACGTCGTCGCCAAGATCGAACAGAAGCCGCTGCATCGCGTGCTGGCCGAGCGCTTCAACCAGGGCCGCGTGGCCGAGCTCGTGTTCTGCTATGTCGGCGGCGGCTGGTATTTTCCCGGCCAGACGGTGCAGGACCTGAAGGACGAGATGCGCCGCCATCTCGATGCCGGCTACACCATGGTCAAGATGAAAGTCGGCGGTGCGCCGCTCCACGAGGACCTGCGCCGGCTGGAGGCGGTGCTGACGGTCGTCGGCGGCGGCGATCACCTGGCCGTGGATGCGAACTGCAAGTTCGAGCGGGCCGAGGCGCTGGCCTACGCCAAGGCGCTGGCGCCGTTCGGGTTGCGCTGGTTCGAGGAGCCGTGCGATCCGCTCGATTACGCGCTCCTGGCGGAGCTCGCCGGCGTTTACGCGCCGCCGCTGGCCACGGGCGAAAACCTGTTCTCGACCCAGGACGTCGAGAACCTGGTGCGGTTCGGAGGCTTGCGCGCCGACCGCGACATCATCCAGGTCGATCCGCCGCAGGCCTACGGCATCGCGCAGTATGCGCGCACGGTCGCCGTGCTCGACCGCCGGGGCTGGCGGCGCGCCGGCCTGTTCCCGCATGGCGGCAACCAGATGTCGCTGCACATCGCCGGCGGCTTCGGCCTCGGCGGCGCCGAATCCTATCCCGGCGTCTTCGGGGTGTTCGGCGGGTTTGCCGACGACGCGCGGGTCGACAGCGGCTACCTGCGTCTGCCCGACCGTCCCGGCATCGGGTTCGAGGGCCAAGCCGCCTTGTACGCCGTGATGAAGAGCCTCACCGCCTGAGCCCGCCCGCGCGCGCGCATGGCGCTTTCGGTCCCGGCGGACTAATCTTTCGTCCAGTGCCGGGCCGACGGGTGCAATGGGGGTTGTGCTGCGATGGACCAACCGACTGAGCCTGAGACCGCGGAGAAGGACTCGCCTCTCCGCTACGATATCCGGCTCCTCGGCCGCATCCTCGGCGAAACCGTGCGGGCCCAGGAAGGCGAGCAGGCGTTCGAGGTCATCGAGTGGATCCGCCAGACGGCGCTCAGGTTCCATCGCGACGCCGACGAGGGGGCGCGGCAGGAGCTCCAGACCATCACCAGCAGCCTGCCGAGCGCCCAGGCGACCCGGATCATCCGCGCCTTCGGCTATTTCTCGCATCTGGCCAATATCGCCGAGGACCAGCACCACATCCGCCGTACCCGGGCGCACGCCATGGCGAATGCGGCCCCCCGCGAAGGGACGATGGCGTATGCGCTGGCCCGCGCCAAGGCGGCCCGCCTGTGGCGCGCGGATTTGCAGGCGTTCTTCGCGAACGCCCTGTGCAGCGCCGTGCTCACCGCCCATCCGACGGAAATCCGCCGCAAGAGCTCGATCGATCGCGAGCTCGAAATCGCCAAGCTGCTGGACGAGCGTGACCGGGTGCAGTTCACCCCGGAGGAGCTGGCGGCGAACCGCAAAGCGCTGCGCCGCGCGGTCCTGACGCTCTGGCAGACCAGCATTCTGCGCGGCACGCGCCTTAGGGTCATCGACGAGGTCATCAACGGGCTCGCGTATTACGACCACACGTTCCTTCGCGAGCTGCCGCGCCTCTATGCCGATCTCGAGGACCAGCTGGGCGCGATCGATCCGCGATGGGAGGGAATGGACGTGCCGTCCTTCCTGCGGGTCGACAGCTGGATCGGCGGCGACCGCGACGGCAATCCGTTCGTGACCGCCGAGGTTCTGAGCGAAGCGCTGCGCATGCAAAGTGCGCGCGCGCTGCAGTTCTATCTCGACGAACTGCACCAATTGGGCGGAGAGCTGTCGCTCGACAGCCGGATGGTGCAGGTGACGCCGGCATTGGGAACGCTGACGGAGCGGTCTCCTGACCGCGCGCGGCAGCGCCAAAACGAGCCGTACCGGCGCGCGATCAGCGGCATCTATGCCCGCCTCGCCGCCACCGCCCGCACGCTCGACCAGGTCGAGGCGCCGCACGCGGCAGTCGGCGAGGCGTCGGCGTATTCCGCCGCCACCGAGTTGTCGCACGACCTGGACGTCATCTCAGAGTCTCTCAACATCAACGGCTCGATCGGATTGGCACGGGGACGGCTGCGCCATCTCCGGCGCGCCGTCGACATTTTCGGCTTCCATCTTGCATCGATCGACCTGCGTCAGAATTCGGATGTGCATGAGCGGGTCGTGCACGACCTGTTCGCCACGGCCGGGACCGGCACCGCCTACCAGGCGCTGGCCGAAGATGCACGGGTGCCCCTCCTCGCCGCTGAAATCGCAACCGCCCGCCCGCTGGCGTCGCTCCATCTGGCCTACGCCGATGAGACCATGTCGGAGCTCGCCATTCTGCGCGCCGCTGCCGAGGGACATCGCCGGTACGGCAAGGCGGCCGTGCCGCATTACGTCATCTCGAAGGCCAATGGCGCCTCCGACGTCCTGGAGGTCGCCGTCCTGCTGAAGGAGGTCGGCCTCCTGCGGCCACAGCGCCGCGAGATCGACGTCGACATCGTGCCGCTGTTCGAGACCATCGGCGACCTGCAGCGCTGCGCCGATGTCATGGAGACCGTGTTCGCGCTGCCCGAATACCGGCAGCTGCTGGCGTCGCGCGGCGGCGTGCAGGAAGTCATGCTCGGCTATTCGGACAGCAACAAGGACGGCGGCTACCTGACGTCGACGTGGGAGCTGTACAAGGCGGAGCTGGCGTTGATCGACACGTTCCGCCGACACGAGGTGGGCCTACGGCTGTTTCATGGCCGCGGCGGGTCGGTCGGCCGCGGCGGTGGGCCGAGCTATCAGGCGATCCTGGCGCAGCCGCCTGGCGCCGTCCAAGGTGCCATCCGCATCACCGAACAGGGCGAGGTGATCGCGGCCAAGTATTCCAACGCCGAGGTCGGCCGGCGCAATCTCGAGACGCTGGGCGCCGCGACGCTCGAAGCCACGCTGCTGAACTCCGATCAGCCTCCGCTCCGCGACGACTTTCTGGCGGCCATGGACGAGCTGTCGAGCCATGCCTATCGCGCCTACCGGGCGCTCGTCTACGAGACCGACGGGTTCGAGCAATATTTCCAGGAATCGACGGTGATCGGCGAGATCGCCAGTCTGAATATCGGCAGCCGTCCGGCCTCACGGACCAGCTCACGGCGCATCGAAGATTTGCGCGCCATACCGTGGGTGTTCAGCTGGTCGCAATGCCGCCTGATGCTGCCCGGCTGGTACGGCTTCGGCAGCGCGGTCAAGGCCTGGAACGCCGCCCATCCCGGCGACGGCCTGGCGACCTTGCAGGCGATGTACCGCGATTGGCCGTTTTTCGCAACGATGCTCTCGAACATGGACATGGTGCTCGCCAAGAGCGATATCGCGATCGCGTCCCGCTACGCCGAACTGGTGTCCGACCGGGCGCTGCGCGACGCGATCTTTTCCCGCCTGCGTGCGGAGTGGGACGATTCGATCGCGACGCTGCTCGCCATCACCGGCCAGAAAACCTTGCTGGAGAGCAATCCCCTGCTCGCCCGCTCCATGCGCAATCGCTTTCCCTATATCGACCCGCTCAATCACATCCAGATCGAATTGCTCCAGCGGCACCGCGCCGGCACCACCGACGACCGGGTCGTGCAGGGCATCCATCTGAGCATCAACGGCATCGCCGCGGGCCTGCGGAACAGCGGCTAGAGCCCTGACCGGGGAGCGTCCGCCGCTCCGCATAGCGTTCTGAACTCATTGGCAAATCGCCGGCACGTGTCCCAAAACGCACGCAAAGGTCACGGGTTCGGCAGCGACGGCCCCGGTATAAATCGGGGTTTGTCGCCGAGGAGAGCGCATGCGCGCGGGCCGACTGAGCGCGTCCATATTTGCCGCCCTGATCGCGTGCGGTGCCGCCGCCCAGACCGGTCCATCGCCAGATCCTCCGGCGACGACTGACGCGGCGACGGAGGCGCCGGCTGGCGGCGCCGCCCCGGACAGCAGCGCCCCGCCGGCACAGGACACCCAAGCAGCACCGGCCCCCGAGCGTCCGAGCGACGCGGCGCCCCAAACGCCGCCGCCGGCCACCCCCACGCCACCGCCCACACCGGCACCAGCCCCGCCGGCGACGGCGTCGGTCCTCGACAAGCGGCTGATTCAGGGCGTGCTCGGCAAGGACGTGCGGAGCTCGTCGAACGAGGATATGGGCCGCATCGTCGACGTGATCGTTGACCGCTCCGGGCAGACCCGGGCCGCCGTCATCGATTTCGGCGGGTTCCTCGGCGTCGGCAGCCGGCGCATCGCCGTCGACTGGAACGCATTGCATTTCACGCCCGACGAGAAGGCGAGCCAGGTCACGCTCGATCTCACGCGCGATCAGCTCAAAGAGGCGCCCGAGTACAAAGAGGGCAAGCCTGTCGTGGTGCTGGGCCCCTCGGGCAATACCGAAACGGTTCCGGAAAATTAGTTGTGACCGGTGACCGTCCGGCTCCGTCGCGGCAAAGTTTGCGCGGCCTCGACGGGCTCAACTTTTTCCTGGCCAATGTCCAGACCGGATTCGGTCCGTTCATCGCCGTCTACCTGACGGCGGCCAAATGGACCCAGGTCGAGATCGGCATCGTGCTGACGGTCGCCGGGATGGCATCGCTGTTCGCCCAGATTCCCGGCGGTGCCCTGGTCGATGCGGCACGCTCGAAACTCCTCGTCGGAGGTCTGGCCATCGCCACCGTCGGCGTCAGTGCGGTGATGCTGGCCGCAGCGCCCATCTTTCCGCTGGTGCTGCTCGCCGAGGTGCTGCATAGCCTCGCCAGCGCCGTCATCGGGCCGGTGATCGCCACCATCAGCCTGGGACTGGTCGGCCGCCACGCCATCGGCGAGCGCCTCGGGCGCAACGCCTGTTTCGCCTCGATCGGCAACGGCATTGCCGCGGCGGTGATGGGGGCCTTCGGCCGCCTGGTCTCGACCCGGTCGGTGTTCATCGTCACCGCCGTCTTGGCGATTCCCGCCCTCCTCTGCCTGCGGATGATCAATCCGAAAGAGATCGACCCCGAGCGGGCCATCGGCGGCCGCCCGCCGCCGGTCGACCGCGGGTCGAACAGAAAATTGTCGGTCCTGCACGGTCTCATCGACAACAAGCCGCTGCTGATCTTCGGCGGCTGCCTGGCGCTGTTCCATCTCGCCAACGGCGCCCTGCTGCCGCTCATGGGCAGCATGGTCACCATGCGCTCGCCGGAATGGGCGACCACGCTGATCGCGGCCTGCATCGTCGTGCCGCAGATCGTCGTCGCGGCACTGTCGCCGTCGGTCGGCCGCGAGGCGGAACGCCGCGGGCGGCGCATTCTGCTGCTGATCGGCTTCGGGGCGCTGGTGATCCGGGGTGTGTTGTTCAGCTTCATCATCAGCCCGTGGGTCCTGGTAGTGGTGCAAATCCTCGACGGCATTTCGGGTGCCGTCCTGGGCGTGCTGGTGCCGCTGATCGTCGCCGACACCACGCGCGGGACCGGTCATTTCAACGCCGCCCTCGGCGTCGTGGGGACGATGGTGGGGGTCGGCGCCTCGTTCAGCTCCACGCTCGGCGGCTATGTCAGCGACGTGTTCGGCGGGCCGGCCGCTTTCCTGTCGCTCGCCGCCGTCGCGGGCCTGGGGTTTCTGGCCGTCCTGTCGTTCATGCCGGAGACCCGTCCACCGGATGACGAACCGGCCTAATTCCCCCAACTATCGAATTACCGCGCCCGTCATGCGAATGATACTCGACTTTTAGGGCCGTCCTGCTGAGGTTGGGATAAATCACTCCACCGACTACCAGGGTGCTGACCGACGATGAACGAACAAACCGATCTCAAGCACCGTGACGCTCCAGGGGAACCCAGCGACGACCCGGGCGTCCAGTTCTATATCCCCGCCACGTCGTCGATCCTCGAACGGCGCCCACGCACGCTCAAACACGGGGATACCTTTGCGGTGTTCGACCATTACGGCGACGTCGTCGAGGCCCCCGGCAGCCCCGAGGGCATCTATCACGAGGACACGCGCTATCTCTCCGGTCTCGAGCTGCTGGTCGACAGCCGCAAGCCGCTGCTTCTGAGCTCGACTTTGCAGGACAACAACGCGGTCCTGACGGTCGATCTGGCGAACCCGGACATCTACCGCGGCGGGCAGCTGGCGCTGTCGCGCGAGACGATCCACCTCATCCGCTCGAAATTTCTTTGGCAGTCCGCCTGCTACGAGCGGATCGCGGTGGAGAATTTCGACCGGGGCCCGCACCGCATCCGCCTCACCTTGCGCTTCGCCGCCGACTTCGCCGATCTGTTCGAAGTGCGCGGCATCCAGCGCGAGCGGCGCGGCACGACCCGCACCGAGCTGCCGAAGCTCGGCGACGCCGGCGCCGACACGGTCGTCCTGCGTTATCGGGGGCTCGACGGCTACGAATCGACCACCCACCTGGTGTTCAATCCGCAGCCCACGTCGCTGACCGACGAGGAAGCGAACTGGGACATCGAGCTCGGCCCCGACGAGTCCAAGTCGCTTTTCTTCACCATCGGCTTCGACCACGACCCGCGCGCCCTGCCGATCGATTTCTTCAAGGCGCTGCGCGATGCCCGGCGCGCGCTCAACCGGTCGACGAGCCGCGCCGTGGTCATCCAGACCTCGAACGTGCTGCTGAACCGCACCCTCTGCCGCTCGGTCGCCGACCTCTACATGCTGCTGACGGACACCAAGTACGGCCCATACCCATATGCCGGCATCCCGTGGTTCAGCACGGCCTTCGGCCGCGACGGGATCATCACGGCGCTGATGATGCTGTGGTTCGACCCGCAGATCGCCAAAGGCGTGCTGCGGTTCCTCGCCGCGACGCAGGCGAAGACGGAGAATCCCGAGGCGGACGCCGAGCCCGGCAAGATCCTCCACGAGACGCGGCGGGGTGAGATGGCGCGCCTCGGCGAGGTGCCGTTCGCGATGTACTACGGCAGCGTCGATACGACGCCGCTTTTCGTCCTGCTCGCCGGCAAGTATTTCGAGCGCACCGGCGACTGGGAGACCATCGACGAGCTGTGGCCGAACATCGAGGCGGCGCTGCACTGGATCGACACCTATGGCGATCATGACGGCGACGGCTTCGTCGAATATCGCGCCCGCGCCGGCAAGGGTCTGACCAACCAGGGCTGGAAGGACTCCGGCGATTCGATTTCGCACGAGGACGGCACGCTCGCCGGGGACAACATCGCGCTCTGTGAAGTGCAGGGATACGTCTACGCCGCACGGCACCAGGCCGCCTTGATGGCGCATGCGCTGGGCGATACCGCGCTGGCCACCCGGCTCGAACATCAGGCAGCGCAGATGCGCCGCCACTTCGAGGACAAATTCTGGGTCGAGGAGCTCGGCACCTATGCGATCGCGCTGGACGGACAGAAGCGCCAGTGCCGGGTTCGCAGCTCGAACGCCGGCCAGGTCCTGTTCTCCGGCATGGCATCGCCCGAGCGCGCGGCGCGCGTCGCCGAAACCCTGATGGCGCGCCATTCGTGGTCGGGATGGGGCATCCGCACGCTCGCCTCCACCGAGAAGCGCTACAACCCGATGTCGTACCACAACGGCTCGGTGTGGCCGCACGACAACGCGCTGATCGCGCTGGGCCTCGCCCGGTACGGGCACAAGCGCGAGGCGATGCGTATCTTCAGCGGCATGTTCGACACGCTGCAATACATGGACCTGTCGCGGCTGCCGGAACTCTTCTGCGGCTTCAGCCGCCGCCTCGGACGCGGCCCCACCTTCTACCCTGTCGCCTGCGCGCCGCAGGCCTGGGCCAGCGCATCGCCGCTCGCGTTCCTCGAAGCCTGTCTCGGGCTGCGCTGCGACCACGCGCGCCGCGAGATCCGGTTCGACCGGCCGACTCTGCCGGAGTTCATCGACGAGGTGTATCTGCGCCGCCTGCGTCTCGGCGACGGCGAAGTCGACATCCTGCTGCGCCGGCACACAACCGATGTGGGCCTCAACGTGCTGGAGCGCACGGGCGACGTCCGGGTTGTGGTGGTCAGCTAACGCCAGCCCCGCGTGACGAAATCCATGTGCGGTACGCCGGCCCGCCTGGGAACCGGTGGGCCGGGTGACGCGTTTTGAGATGATTGGACGCTTCGGTCCAAAGCGTCTCGACGGCTAGAGGACATCGCCGCCCCGCCGAGGGAGAAAACGCCGCCATGACGAGCCAGGCGCGACTGCGCGTCGTCGCCAGCCGGGACGACAGCGGCCCGCAAACCGAACGCGAACGCCACCGGCTCTATGGCCGCCTGCCGGGAGGGCGCGCCATCGCGTTCCTGGAGAGTCTCCCGGACGCGCTCTATCTGCTCGATTCCGATTGGCGGTTCACCTTCATCAACCGCGCCGCCGGCGAGTATTGGAAGCGCGACCGCGCCGGCTTGATCGGCAAGCAGATCTGGCAGGCGTTCCCGCAGGCCGCAGGGAGCGAAGACAGAAAAATGCACGAGACCGCAGCGGCGCGGCGGCGGCCGGTCCGCTTCGAAACCGTATCGCCCGTTCTCCATACATGGATTCACGTGTCGATCCGCCCGATCGACAGCGGGCTCGGCGTCTGCTTTCGCCCGATCGACGGCCCCGGCAAGCGCGGCCGGGTTCTCGTCGTCGAGGACCAGGACGAGGTCCGCGACCTCCTGCGCATGACCCTGGAGCAGGAGAGCTACCTTGTGATCCTGGCCGAGGACCTGGACGCCGCCGAAGCGGCGGTCGGCCTGCTGCCGATCGATGCCGTCCTGCTCGACGACCGGCTTCCGGGCGGCCGTGGGGCCAGCCTCTTCGGCCCGGCGGCCCGGGCCGGCGTGAATCTGCTGATGATGAGCGGCCACCCGGCCACGATCGCGGAGTTCAACGACGACGGAAACTTCATCGCCAAGCCATTCCGCCTCCCGGCCCTGCTCGACAGGCTGGAGCGGCTCCTGAAAAACTCGCAGTAGGATCGCGGCCCCGTATCGTCTAGATTCGGCCCGCCGGCGCTCGCCGGTGTTAAAGCCTATTCGCAAGACTGCAGGAGGCAGCATGGCCGAGATTCCACGCCTGAACGGGGTTATCCGCGCGCTCGAGCAGGGCCAGCCGACGTTTACGGCATTCTCACCGGCGGAGATCGATTCCGCGCTCGCGATGAGCCAGTCGAAATACGACGGCGTCGTATTCGAGATGGAGCATAATTTTTGGGAGGGCCGCGCGCTGCGGGACTGCTTCCAGTACATGCTCAACCGGCGGCAGATCGTCGACAACGGCTCTCTTGCACCGGCCGTGGCGCCGATGGTGCGCATCCCGCCCAACGGCGGCGAACTCAACCAGTTCATCGCCAAGCAGGTGCTCGATATCGGCGTTTACGGCATTGTCTGGCCGCATGTCTCGACGGTCGAGGAGGCGCGCAACGCGGTGCAGGCCTGCCGCTATCCGCGGCCACGCGAAGCGGCCTATTACGAGCCGGCCGGCCAGCGCGGCGACGCGCCGCGCACCGCCGCGCGCTATTGGGGCATCGACCAGCAGACCTATTACAAGCGCGCTGACACTTGGCCGCTGAACCCCGAGGGCGAGGTGCTGGTGGTCATCATGTGCGAGGAGAAGCGGGCGATCCGCAACCTGCCGCAGATGCTGAAGGAGGTGCCCGGCATCGGCGTCGTGCTGATCGGCGAGGGCGACCTGTCGCAAGACATGGGCTATCCACGCCAATACGAACACCCCGAGGTCGCCGCCGCGATCGACGACATATTGGCGATCTGCAAGGATTCGGGCGTCCCCTGCGGCCACCCGCATGTCGACGCCAACAACGTCGAGAAGTTGGTCGAAAAGGGCTTCCGCTGGCTGATGCCGGCGCCGAGCCAATCCTTCGCGGCGCTGCAGAAGGGGCTGGCGGCAAGCGGGCGGAAATAGATGGCGTTCGCCGCCGGACTGTCGCCGTTAAACGCCTAGCGCGGTGCGAACCGCGGCGACATCTATCCGGGTCCAACTTCCCGACCCGACGATGTGCAGCGTTTCCCCCTGTCCTTGCACCAAGCCAGCAGCCGGCGACGGCTGAAACTTCACCTCGCCCACATAGCGGGCTTGCTCTTCATCGAGACAAAGAAGT
>DASWFO010000141.1:0-1941 GCA_036394195.1 Alphaproteobacteria bacterium
ATGATAACCGGCTTGGACCCGCCCATGAACCGTGATCGCGACGCCGCCGCCCTTCGCCGCATGATCGCGCAAGCGCGACGCGTCGCGGTCTTCACCGGCGCCGGGATCAGCACCGAATCGGGAATCCCGGATTTCCGCAGCCCGGGCGGGGTCTGGACACGGCTGGCGCCGATCGACTTCTCCGCCTTTCTCGCCTCCGAGGAAGCGCGGCGCGAGGCGTGGCGGCGCAAATTCGCCAGCGACGGCGTCATCCGCAGCGCCAAGCCCAATCGCGGCCATCGCGCCGTGGCCGAGCTCGTCCGCCGCGGCAAGACCGCCGCCGTGATCACCCAGAACATCGACGGCCTGCACCAGGCCTCCGGCATTCCCGAGGCGCAGGTCATCGAGCTGCACGGCAACACCACCTATGCGCGCTGCCTCGATTGCGCCGCGCGCTACGAGATCGACGATTTGTACGTCGCTTTCGCGCGCGACGAAGCGCCGCCGCGCTGCGCGGGTTGCGGCGGCTTCGTCAAGACGGCGACCATCTCGTTCGGGCAGCCGATGCCGCCCGAGGCGATGCGCCGCGCCGAGATCGAGACGCGTGCCGCCGACCTGTTCGTCGTCGTGGGATCGTCGCTGGTGGTCTATCCCGCCGCCGGTTTTCCGGAATTGGCCAAGCGCAACGGTGCGATGCTGGCGATCATCAACCGCGAGGCGACGCCCTTGGACGAGCTCGCCGACCTCGTGCTGCGCGGCTCGATCGGCGAGACGCTCGGCGCCGCGGTCGCCGTCGACTGAACCAGGGGCCGGCCCGAAGGCCTTCCCCTGGATCACGCTTACGACTGCTTAAAAGAACTCCCAGGTATCCTCGAAGGGCTCTTGCCCGATGCCGGGCTTGGCATAGTTGCAGACGCCGTGCGGGAAGATGACCGCCAGCTGCGCCTGCTCCGCCGCGGTGAACGTCACCTTGTAGTCGCCGAGATCGATCCGCTTGAGCCGGCATTTGAGCACATTGTTCGCCAGCGGCTCGCCCGCCACCATGCGCGGCGTCGAGAACGACGGATAGAGCTGGTTGCAGGTGGTATTGCCCTGGTAGACCTGCTCCTGGGCGATCCTGACTGTGCCGTTGTTTGTGTAGCAGGCATCGACCAGATCGGCCGGCTTGGCGCGACGCAGCTTGACCGTGCCCGCGGCGTCCGACTTGTCGTTGACGATGCCGGTCAGCCACTGGTCCATCTGCGTCAGGGCGTGGCTCAACACCGGGCTGGTGTCGCCGAATAGGCCGGTTGTCCCGGTTCTGCCGTCCTCGACCAGCATGACCTGGTTGTCGAAATTGCCGTTGGCGTCGATCAGCCGCTCGCGCATCGAGAAGGAGTGGAAGCGCGAGTGGACCTCGCTACCGTTCTCGGGCTGGTCGGCATAGCCGCGGTAGTCGATGATCGGCGTGGTCTTCATCCCCTCGCCGCCATAGGTCACGCGTCCGGTCTGGTAGGCGATGGCGATCGCGGCGATGTCGCCTTCGGTTCGGGTCGAAACATAGTTCCCGTCATTGTCGTAGCCGCCGATGCTCTGGTTGACGTCGAGGAATTGCTGCTTGCTGATGGCGCCCGCGTTGAGGGCGGCGAGGCCATACTGGACGCCGACATTGTCGATCGGCCGGCGCGCGAAACCCGTCGCGGGATCGCGGCCGAAGATGTTGACCATGTGATCGTACATGTCGCACCGCACGCCATGCGGGTTGGTCGCTCGGTCGTACTGCATGCTGAGGGGGATAGCGGCGTTGCACGTGCCGCCCTGCGCCTTGGTGCGGATCGCATTGCCGGGCCCGATCGTCGTGAGGGTTGTGGAGTTCGGATAACCGGTGGCTGCGACGATCTGCGCCTCAGTCCAGGTCAATGTGGTGTGCTTGAGGTAGCGCAGGAAGATATCGGCGTCGGTGATGTTGTTGACCATCGCCGC
>DASWFO010000142.1:0-14900 GCA_036394195.1 Alphaproteobacteria bacterium
CCCGCCGATCGCGGCGGGCTTAGCGGTGGCCGTGCTGGGATGGCTGGTCCTGCACTATAAATCGCCTCCGCCGCGGGACAGCCGCACGGATTAGCCGGCTGCCTTTCGGTGTATATGTCCGCAGAGGGTCAGTCCAAGCGGACACGGAGGGCATCACGCCGATGGGTGCTAGCCGAACGGTCGGGGCGGCGATTGGGCTGTGCTTGCTCGGCAGCGCCTGCGCCGGGGTGGATCAGCCGAGCAGCACCATGACTGCGGACGAGCGCGCCGCGGCGTATGCCTCGGTCAACGTCGTGGACGCTTGCTACAAGCCGTGGTTCGACACTGTCTCGGCCAGCGATCACCGGACCATCGTCAAGGGTATGACGCCGATCGAGCGCGAAGTGTGCGCCGAGCATTTCAAGGCGGACGGCAACAACTCGCGCTGACGACGGGACGCGCGGGAGAACAGCCGCTCGCTACTTCTGCGCGTCGAACACATCTTTGGCGATGCTCGCCGCCGTCATGGCGGTCGGCCACCCCGAATAGAACGCGATGTGCGTGATCGCTTCGACGATCTCGTCCTTCGTCAGGCCGTTGTCGAGCGCGCGTTGGATGTGGCCGCGGAGCTGGTCGCCGCGATAGAGCGCCACCAGGGCGGCCACCGTGATCAAGCTGCGGTCGCGCTTCGAGAGTCCCGGCCGCTCCCAGACGTCGCCGAACAGAACGGTCTCCGTCAGGTTGACGAGCTTCGGGGCCATCGTGCGGATTTTTTCGACGGCGGCTGATGGTTTGGCCATGGGTCCTCCTGGTGCTGGGGCCGATCGGACGGCCATCTTTGCGGATTCAGGTCCGGCGATCAAACCGCCCCGGCACTTTTGGCGCGCACCGAAGGCCCGAACACGCCGATGCTCACGACCACAACCGCCATCGCGGCGGTGATCAATCCGAACACCCCGCCGACGCCGAAATGCTGCAGGAAGTACGAGACGAGGAAGCCCGAGCACATCGCGCCCAGCCGGCTCGTGGAGTAGGCGATGCCCGCCGCGCGGCCGCGCACGCGCACCGGGAAGACCTCGGTCTGGTAGGCGTGATAGGCGTAGGACAAGGTCGTATTGACGAGCGTCATCGCGACGCCGCAGGCGATCAGCAATGCCGGTGCCGTGACCTGCGAGAACGCGGTGCCGATGACCGCGATTGCGATCGCCGAGCCGACGATGACCCACTTGCGCTCGACCTTGTCGGCGAAGCTCATGCCGACCAGCGGACCGACCGGGTTCGCGATCGCGATCACGAACGAATAGAACAGGCTCTTGGTGACGACGATGCCCTTCTCGATGAGCAGCGTCGGCACCCAGTTGGCGAAGCCGTAATAGCCGATCACCTGGGCGAAATTGAACACCATCAGCATCAGCAGGCGGGAGCGGTAGGGCGGTTTCCAGATCTCCCTGAGGCTCGCCGTCTCGAGCTGGACGTCGGCGGCCGCCGGGCGCGGCGGCGGGAGCGGCTTGCCGTATTGCGTTTGGATCCTGGCTTCGATCGCGGCCATGACCCGCTCGGCCTCATCGGCGCGGCCGCTTTGCGCCAGCCAGCGCGGGCTTTCGGGAATCTCCCGCCGGATGAACCACACCGCGATCGCGCCAAGGGCGCCGATCAGCACCACCCAGCGCCAGCCCTGGAGCCCGAGCGGCGCCTGCGGCACCAGCCACCACGCCAGCAACGCCACCACCGGCACGGCGGTGAACATGATGCCCTGGTTGAGGGCAAAGGCGCGGCCGCGCGTGCCGGTCGGAACGAGCTCGGTGAGATAGGCGTCGATGGTGACGATCTCGACGCCGAGCCCTATGCCGGAGATGAAGCGCCACGCCAGCAGGCCTTCGGGGCTGGTCTGGAAGGCCATGACGACGCTGGCCGCCGTGTACCACAGAAGCGCATAGGTGAAGACGAACCGGCGCCCGAACCGGTCGGGCAGGAGCCCGAGGAAAAACGTGCCGATGAACAGGCCGGCGAAGGTGGCCGCGATGAACGCGGCGACGCCCGTATAGCCGAGAAAGACCTGCGTGGTGCTAGTTAGGACGCCGCTGCTGATCAGCCCCGGCGCGATATAGCCGGTGAAGAACAGCTCGTAGAGCTCGAACCAGCCGCCGAGCGACAGCAGGATGACCAGCTTCCACAGATATGGCGTGGCGGGCAGCCGATCTATCCGCGCGCCGATCCAGGACGGCGACGACATGCCCGCGGCCGCTTCACCAGGGTGGCTCGTTCTCATCCGTGGTTCTTACGACGCGACGATTGTCTTGGCGGAGCACAGCCGGCTGATGTCCTCGGGCGAGTAGCCGAGCTCGCGCAGGATTTCGCCGGTCGCGTCGCCGAGTGCCGGAATCGCCGCCTGGCCGCCCAGCCGCCGGTCGCCCAGGATCAGCGGCAGCAGGGGAATGAGGGTCTCCTCGCCGGTGTCCGTGCGTAATTGTCCGAGCCCGCCGCTTGCCCGCAAATGCGGATCGTCGAACAGCTCCTCGGGACGACTGACCGGCGCGAACGGCAGGCCGTTCTTCTCCAGAAGGTCGCACAGCTGGTCGTAGCCGATCTTGGCGACGGCGCGCTCGAGGATCGGCATCATGCGCGGCCGCGCCGCGACGCGGTCATTGTTCGTCTGCAGCTCGGGATCGGCCTGCAGCTCGGAAAGGCCGAGCATGCGGCACAGCGCCTTCCATTGACCGTCGCTGACGGCGGCGATGAAGAGCGGCCGCTGATCGGCGGTCTTGAATACGTCGTAGACCGCCCACGGCGTCTTGCGCATGGGCATCGGCGCCGGCGGCTCGCCGGTCACCGCGAACATTTGCATGTTCTGCGCCGACAGGAACGCGCAGTTCTCGAACAGGCTGCTCTGCACCCGCTGTCCGAGCCCGGTGCGCGCGCGCTCGGCGAGGGCGGCCATGACCCCGAGGGCACCCCACATGCCGCCCATGATGTCGTTGACCGACGTGCCGACGCGGAGCGGTTGGCCGGGCGGCCCGGTCATGTAGGCGAGCCCGCCCATCATCTGCACGACCTCGTCGAGGGCGGTCCGGTGCTCGTACGGCCCGGGCAGGAAGCCCTTGTGCGAGACATAGATGAGCCGTGGATGGCTTTGCCGCAGCTGGTCGTAGCCGAGGCCGAGCTCGTCCATCCGGCCGGGCTTGAAGTTCTCGCTGACCACGTCGGCGCTGGCGACCAGTTTGCGGACGATCGCAAACCCCTCGGCGCTTTCCACGTCGACGGCGATGCTCTTCTTGTTGCGGTTGAAGGTGCGGAAGAAGCCCGCGCCGAGCCCGGTCAGCCGCCGCGTCTTGTCGCCCGTGATCGGCTCGACCTTGATCACCTCGGCGCCGAGATCGCCCAGGATCATGCCGCAGGTCGGGCCCATGACCATGTGCGTGAACTCGACCACCCGCACACCGTCGAGCGGCAGGGATTTGGACGCTGGCGTTTCCATTCCTAAAACGACTCCTTGCGGGCGCCGCGGCCCTGCGGTCGCGGCACCCAAGGTGATTCTGTTTCACGAGTATAGGCATGCCCACGCCGATTTTGCATACGGCGCCGCCGCTGGATGCCGCCGCCGGACAAGATGGTTTATGCTGATCCAGGGACCGCCCTTAGATCGAGACCAAGGAGCCGCCATGGCCACTCTCAGCCAGCAGAACCGCGAGCGCCTGCGCGACGTCAGCGTGGCGACGATTTCGACCGCGTTGCTGAAGCGCGGTCTGCGCAACACCGTCATCCAGGACGTCCGGCCGGTCAATCCGGCAGCCCCCCGGATGGTCGGCGAAGCCTACACGCTGCGCTACATTCCGGCGCGCGAGGATCTGGATCAGCTGAAGGTGTTCGAAGGCCGCAGCCACCCGCAGCGTGTGGCGATCGAGCAGACGCCGCCCGGGCACGTGCTGGTGATCGACTCGCGCAAGGATCCGCGGGCCGCGTCGGCTGGCGGCATCCTGATCACGCGTCTGATGGTGCGCGGGGCCGCGGGCATCGTGACCGACGGCGGTTTTCGCGATTCCCCCGATATCGCCAAGCTGAATTTCCCGGTCTACGCGACGCGGCCCTCCGCGCCGACCAATCTCATCCGCCATCACGCGGTCGACCTGAACGTGCCAATCGGCTGCGGCGACGTGGCGGTCTATCCCGGCGACATCCTGGTCGGCGACGGCGAGGCGGTGGCGGTGATTCCCGCGGCCCTCGCCAACGAGATCGCCGACGAAGCCTACGACATGACGCAGTTCGAAAACTATGTGGAGATGCAGGTGAAGGGTGGCCGATCGATCTTCGGCCTGTACCCGCCCGACGAGGCGACCCGCGCCGAGTTCACGGCCTGGCGGGCGAAACAGAAGGACAAGTGAGCGCCGGTCAGCCGAGCTTCCGCTGCATCCAGTCGGCCGTGTAGTGCAGGGCTGGCAGATGATTGTCGAACTGGGTATGCGCGGCCCCACCGTCCTCGCCGCTGAACACTTTCAGCTCCTTGTCGGCTGAGCCGATCGCTTCGAACATCGCCTGCGCGTCCGGCATGAGAACTTGCTGATCCTCGGCGCCGTGCACGATCAGAAACGGGCAGGCGATCCGGCCCGCGAACGGCTCCAGGCGGAAGTTTTCGATCCGCTTGACCGCATCCTCCATGGTCTCGGTGCCGGTGATGAACATCAGCTGGAAGCGCGGTGCGGCCACGATGCCGCTGCCGGCCATCCGCCGCACCCACACAAGGTGATAGTCGTAGATGGCGCCCCACGCGACGGCGGCCTTGAGCCGCGGCTCGAACGCCGCCGCGCGTGAGACGTAGTAGCCGCCGAGACTGCTGCCGACGATGCCGATCCGCTCGGGATCGACCTCCCGCCGCGCCGCCAGATAGTCGATCGCGGCCGCGACCGGGCGCTCGTAATCAAAGCGGGTATACAGTTTCTGATAGCGCAGCGCTTCGCCGATCCCCGGCGTGTCGACGAACAGGCAGTTGAAGCCGCGCTGGGTGAACTGTTGCCGCGCGCGCAGGAACCACAGTTCCTTGGTCGTATCGAGCCCGCAGATGAAGATCAGGCTTGGCCGCCGCGCGGCGTCGTTGCCCCCCGGCATGAAATAGGCCGGCAAGGTCGTCCCGTCATAAGGCACCAGCACGCGCTCGAGCGGGAAGGGCGCCAGGGCACGGGCGCGTTCGAACGTCGCCAGCACATGCCCGTAGGCGGCGAGGCGCCTGGGATCGGCCGGCGGGATGAAATGCTCGCCGATGGTGTGATAGAGGCTTGAGAGGAACAGGTCCTCGCTCGCCGTCGCGGGCGAAGCGCCTTCGGCGCGCCGCGACAGGACCTCGGCCAGCCACGACCATTCCCGGTGCCACGCGTCGTCGTCGCCGGCGCTCTGCTGCAGCCGCGGCAGGATCAACGCCACGTCGCCGAGTTGTCCGCCCGCGGCGAACGCCAGGAGCGTGTTGTAGGACCAGCGATAATTGCCGGGAAAGAATTCGAACATGTCGGGTCACCCATAATGCCATGGCAGGCGTCCGGGGGCGTCAACTTCCGACAGGACGTTTCATTTGACGCGCTGGCCGCCGCGGGATTGTATGGAATAACAGGACACGGGAGAGGGCTATGGGAAAAACCATCAAGGAATTCGTCACCTATTGGGGCCCGTCGATCAACGACTGGGAGGACACTCAGAAACGGTTCGTGATCGAGCGCGACGAGGCGCTATTGAAGAAGGGTGCGGAGGGTGGCCGCAAGATGGACAAGATCGCGCTCAACGACATTTTCAAGGACGGCGTCGTCACCGGCGTTGACATGGAGAACGGCTATCTGCCGCTCGTGCTCTATGCCAACGAGGACCTGATCATCGAGGTCGCCAATTGCGACCGCGAGCAGGGCGGCTGGCACCGCAACATGGGGGCCGACGAATGGGTCTTCCAGTACAAGGGAACGCGCACGATCAACAGCGAGGTCGGGCCGATCACGATCAACGAAGGCGAAATGTCGGTGATCCCGCGCGGCGTCGCACATCAGAACGTCGGCCACGGGCCGAATATCGAGGTCACGATCTACGCGCGAAAGCCGCTGAAGCGCCTGGCGCCGCTCGATGCGGAGAAAGCCCGCGCGCGCATGAAGATCAGGAACGGCAAGCCCGTCATGCCGCCGGTGACGCTCGAATCCGCCAACGACGACTGAACCGGGGTGGGGACCATGAAGACCGCGATCATCAATCTGGGAAGCATCGTCACCGGCGACTGGCGCGAGCCGGTCGCCAAGGGCGACACGATCGTTATGGCGGACGGCAAGATCGTGTCGGTCGGCACCGCTTCGGCGGACGCTGTGGCGGCGTGCGACGTGGTGATCGACGCCGACAAGGCGACGGCGGTCCCCGGCTTCATCGACTCCCAGGTGCACATCACGTTCGGTGACTACACGCCGCGGCAGAAGACGGTGGGCTTCCTCGACAGCTACGTGCACGGCGGCACGACGACGTCGATCAGCGCGTCGGAGGTCCATGTGCCGGGCCGGCCCAAGGACCCGGAGGGGGTCAAGGCGCTGGCGGTCGCGGCCTTCAAGTGCTTCGAGCATTACCGCCCCGGCGGCATGCGCGTCTATGGCGGCTCGATCATCCTGGAGCCGGGTCTCGTCGAAGCGGACCTCAAGGAGATCGCCGACAAGGGTGTGTGGCTGGCCAAGGCCGGGTTCGGCGCCGTGAAGACGCCCTATGACTACGTGCCGATGATCGCCTGGGCGAAGAAATACGGCATGATCACCACCGTGCACACCGGCGGCTCGTCCATCCCCGGCTCGTCGGGGATCTGGGCGGACCATCTGCTGGCGATGCAGCCGCACGTGTCGTTCCACGTCAATGGTGGCCCGGTCGCAATGCCCGACGAGGACTTCCCGCGCATGGTCCACGATTCAGCGATCGCGCTCCAGGTCTGCACCGCCGGCAATCTGCGCACGACGCTCCTGCTCGGCGACATGGTCCGCAAGGCCAACCAGTTCGACCGCTTCCTGATCGCCACCGACACGCCGACCGGCAGCGGCATCATGCCGCTCGGCATGATGTACACGATCACGCACCTCGCGAGCCTCACCGACATGCCGGTCGAATGGGCGATCGCCGCGGCCACCGGCAACAACGCCAAGGTGTACCGGTTGAATTCGGGATTCCTGCGCCAGGGCTGCGACGCCGACGTGCTGGTGCTGGACGCCTGCGTCGGCGGCTCGAAAACGACCGCGTTGGATGCGCTGCGCAACGGTGACATCGCGGCGGTGGGGGCCGTGGTGACCGACGGGGTGCCGCGCTTCGTCGGCCGCAGTCGCAACACGCCGGCGCCGATGAAGCGGGTGCGCGTGGCGCAAAACCGCGTGCCGCAGGACTACGCGCAAGCCGCGCATTGACAGTTGACCGGGGGCCTGGGGAGGACATGAAGAAGGCGAATCTGCACGGGTATCACGTGCGCAAGACGCTCGTGCTGATGGGGGACGGCAGCCGCTCCGGCTGCGCTGCGGGGTTGACCGAACGTCTCGTCAACGCTCAACCATTATGTCAACGGTCTGAACGCCGATTCACCCATGCGCCGCAATGGTTTCCAGGAACCGTTGATCTGTTGACGCGGTGTCTGGGGTGATACGCGCACAGTGCGGCACGGCGTCCCGAAGAATTGCAGAATTGCACTGCCGGTTTTCACCTGCCGCAATTCTTTTCAGCCGAATTCGCAATCCGATTCAATGGCGTGCGAAAACAATTGCAGTATTGCGCGCGATTCAGGGGGGCGCCCCCGACAAGTGGCGCAGAGCAAAGGCCGCTATCGCGGCAGCTCGGAGCGCCCCATCAGGAACTGATCGACCGCGCGCGCGGCCTGGCGGCCCTCGCGTTCGCGGCCCGCAGTGCCCGCGCCAAGGGGCGGAGGTCACCGAGATCGACCTGCGGAGCTTCGATCTGCCGCTGTACGATGGCGATCTCGAGCGCCGCAAGGGGCTGCCGCCGAGGGGACTGGAGCTGCGCGAGATCTTCAAGGCGCATCCGGCCCTTCTGGTCGGCGTCACCGAATACAACGGCGGCATCACGCCGCTGCTGAAGAACGCGATCGACTGAGTGTCGCGGCCGCACGGCGGCGAGCCCAATCTGGCGGCGATCCGCGGCAAGGGGGTGCCGCTGATCTCCTGCTCGGCCGGAGCGCTCGGCGGCTCGCGCGCGCAGGCGCATCTGCGGCGGTCGTTCCAGGTCATGGGCTGCGTGCTGATCCCGGAGACGGTGACCTTGCCGTTTGCCGAAACCGCGTTCGCTGGCGACGAGCCGAAGCATCCCGCGGTGCGCGAGTTCGTGACTATCGCGACCGGGCACCTCGTCGACGTCGCGGACAAGATGACGGGATAGAGGCGGTCCGCGACGCGCGGCCGAGTGCATGCGCCGCTGGGCGGATTGGGCGCGCCAACGACATGTCCGCGACGATTCGTTAGCGCGGCCAGGACTGGCGATCTCCGACTTTAGTTCGCTTGTACCTTCGTCGATACCGCGGCAGGCTCAGGTGCAGAATAAAGACGAGGACAGGGGGTCACGATCCTATGGGGGAGCCTGACCGAATTCACATTTTGCGCCACGCGATGGCCGCGTGGTTGATGCAGCCGGACATCGTGCAGCGGCTTGCATCCATCGAAGGCCATCTCTCGGACGAAGAAGGAGGCGCCCTGCTGCTGGCGGCTCTGCACGGGCCCGGTCAGGGTGCCGTCGTCGAGATCGGGAGCTTTATGGGCCGCTCCACCTGTTTTCTCGCCCTCGGGTGCAAGATGGCCGGCCGGGGCAAGGTGATCGCGATCGACCACTTTCTCGGTTCGCCCCAGCAGCAGCGCGGCGGCGCCTACGAAGCCGCCGAAGTCGTCTTGCGGGGGACCACCTATCCGAAGTTCTGCGAGAACATCGGCCAAGCCGGGCTCACGGATTACGTCCACGCAACGAGGAAGTGCTCGGAAGACTCCGCCTGTGGATGGACGACCAAAATTCGCCTGCTGTTTATCGACGGTGACCACGCTTATGAGTCGGTCAAACGGGACTTCACGCTGTACGCGCCTCATGTTGAACCGGAGGGCCTGATCTGTTTCCACGACGTCAATTGGCCGGACGTCGCGCGATTTCATCAGGAACTTATCTCATGCGGATGGCGCCATGAGTTCCGGGTTCACAGCCTCGCCGCCATCTCACATCCTGCATAGCTGCATCTAAAGGCTCGTCAACGCCGCGGACAAGATGACAAGCTAAGCGTCGGCGCTTTCTATTGTACGCCCGGGGGTGCGCCGCTACAGTCGGCGACGCTCAACCTGTGGCGATGATGCTGGAGCTGCTCCCCCAATTCATTTTTAACGGACTTCTGATCGGGGCGAGCTACGCCCTGGTGGCCGTCGGCCTCACCATGATTTTCGGCATCATGAACATCGCCAACTTCGCGCACGGCGAGTTCTACATGCTGGGCGGGTGTATCGCCTTCTACCTGATCGATGCGTTCGGCATTAACTATCTGCTGGCCGTGCCGCTGACGGTCGTCATCGTCGGGGCACTGGGGCTGGTGCTGGAACGGCTGATCTTCCGCCGGCTGCGCGGCAAGCCGGCGGTCTCGAGCGTGCTGGCGACCATCGGGCTTGGGCTGGTCGTGCAGAACACGGCGCTGGCGTTCTGGGGCCCGCAGCCGCGCCCGATCCCCACCTCGTTTTCGCGTCTTCCGGTCCAGCTCGGGCCGATTTTCACCACCGAGGCGCGCATTTTTGCCGTCGCGGTGACGGTGGGCGCCCTGGTGCTGGTCCATCTGTTCCTCAATCGCACCCTGTGGGGAACCGCGATGCGCGCCACGTTCCAGCAGGCGGAAGCCGCGGCCCTGGCGGCGATCCCGATCGACCGCGTGCAGACGATGACCTTCGCCCTGGGGGCGGCGCTGGCGGCGCTGGGCGGCGCCCTGCTCGGCGCGATTTTCTTCGTTCACCCGACCATGGGCGGCACCGAGACGCTCAAAGCCTTCATCGTGGTGATCCTGGGCGGGCTCGGCAGTATCCCCGGCAGCATGGTCGGCGGATTGATCCTCGGACTCGCCGAAAGCTTCGGCACCGTGGTGTCGTCCGCGTACAAGGACGCCATGGGATTTGCGCTCGTCATTTTCGTCCTGATCTATCGGCCGGATGGCCTTTTTAAGCGATCCTAGTCGCTCGCCGGCACGGATGGCCGCGTGGGCTGTCCTCCTTGTCGCGCTGTTGTCGGCCCCCGTTGTGCTTGGCGAGGGTTACGAGCTCCATCTCCTGATCGTCTCGGCGATCTTCGTGATGTTGAGCTCCGGCCTGTCGCTCATCGTTGGTCACGCTGGGCTGCTGTCCTTGGGTCACGCGGCGTTCTTTGGCCTCGGCGCGTATACGTCGGCGCTGCTGTACCTGAGGCTGGGCGTGCCCATGTGGGGCGGCTTGCCGGCGGCGGCCCTGGTCAGTGGCGGCGCTGCGTACCTGATCGGCCTCCTGGTGCTGAAGGTACGGGGGCATCGCTTCATCATCACCACCATCGCGTTTGCCGAGATTGCCCGCCTGGTCGCGGTCAACACGGTCGACCTGACCCGGGGGCAAATGGGCCTCGCCGGGATTCAAGCGCCGACGATCACGGTTCCAGGTCTGGGCACGCTCGATTTCGGCGCCAAGACGGAGTTCTATTATCTCACCCTCGCGTTTGCTGCGATTTGCGTGTGGACGGTGGCCCGCATCGTGCGCTCGCCGATCGGCTGGGGGCTCGCCGCCGTGCGCGAAAACGAGAACCTCGGTGAGTCGGTCGGTGTCAGCGCCTACCGGCATTCGATGATCGCGTTCCTTGTCGGCGGCGCGTTCGCCGGGATCGCCGGATCGCTGCACGCGCACTACATGAACTTCGTCAGCCCTGACCTGTTTCTGTTTTCCTATACGACCACGATGCTGGTCATGGTCGTGATCGGCGGCCGGACGACGATCGCCGGGCCGGTGATCGGCGCGGTCGTCTTCACCTTTCTGCCCGAATATCTCCGCTTCGTGCATCAGTACCGGCTGATCGTCCTGGGCGCGATCCTCCTGATCACCGTGATGCTGTGCCCCGGCGGCTTCGTCGAGCTGTGGGAGCGCTGGCGCCGGCGCGCGGCCGTGCCGGCGGTAGGGGCCTCGTGACCGCGGCCCTCCTTGCCGTCGATGATGTGTCGGTGAATTTCGGCGGCGTCGCGGCGCTGCGCAACGTGTCGTTCGCCGTGCCGGCGCGCCGCATCGTCAGCGTGATCGGCCCGAACGGCGCCGGCAAGACCACGCTGTTCAACGTCATCACCGGCTTTCGAAAGCCGACCACGGGAGCGGTGCGGATCGACGGCGCGGCGGCGCTCGGGTTGCCGCCGCACCAGATTGCGCGCCGCGGACTCGTCCGGACCTTCCAGAAGACGGAGGTGTTTCCCGACCTCACGGTCTACGAATGCACGCGCATCGGCTTGTTGAACCACGCTCAGCCCGGCGTGCTCGAGGTCTTGTTCGGCAGCCGTAAGCTGACCCAGTTCATCGACGCGGCCAAGACCGAGGTGGCGCTCATCCTGGAAACGGTCGGGCTCGGCCGCAAGGCGGCACATCTGGCGCGCGAGCTGTCCTACGGCGAGCAGCGCCTCCTCGAAGTGGCGGTGGCGTTGGCGGCTCGGCCGCGTCTCATCCTCCTGGATGAGCCGTCGAGCGGCTTGAACGCGGAGGAATCACTCCGGCTTGCCGACCTCATCCGGCGTTTGCGCGATCAGGGGATGAGCGTGATGCTGATCGAGCACAACATGAACGTCGTCATGAGCGTCTCGGACACGGTCGTGGTGCTCCACCATGGCGAGAAGATCGCCGAGGGAAGACCCGCGGACATCGGCCGCGATGCCGCGGTCGTGTCAGCGTATCTCGGCCGGGACTGGGGGCAAGATGCTGCGGGTTAACGGCATCAGCTGCCGCTACGGACCGATTATTGCATTAAGGAACGTGAGCTTGGACGTTCAGGCTGGGGAGTTCGTCGCCCTGATCGGCGCCAACGGCGCTGGAAAATCGACCCTGCTGCGCGCGGTGTCGGGCCTGACGCCGCCCTACGACGGAGAGATCGAGTTTGAGGGCCGCGAGATCAGCCGCAGCTCGCCGGCCGCCATCGTCAGGCTGGGGATCGCGCATTGCCCGGAAGAGCGGAAGATCTGGCCGCAATTGTCGGTCCAGGAGCATCTTCGCCTCGGTGCGTTCGGCCGGCGCGACGCCGGGGTACGCGCCGATATCGACCGGATCTACGGGATCTTCCCCCGCCTGGCCGAGCGGCACCGGCAGCTCTGTGGTACGCTGTCGGGTGGTGAGCAGCAGATGGTGGCAATCGGCCGGGCGCTCATGTCACGGCCGAAGCTCCTGATGCTCGACGAGCCCAATCTGGGACTGGCGCCGATGATCGTCGATCAGGTGGTCCAGACGGTCAGGGACATTCATCGCCAGGGGACGGCGGTCCTCATGGTGGAACAGAGTGCCGCCCTGGCGCTGCGCCACGCCGAGCGCGCCTTCGTGCTGGAGAACGGCCACGTGGTGCGGCACGGCGCGGCGCAGGGTTTGCTGCAGGATGAAGCGGTGCAGCGGGCTTATCTCGGCGGCCGGCCGGCTGACGGGGCAAACTGAAGGCGTCGAAGACGTTCAGAGGAGGGGTGATCGATGAAATCCTGGGCTTTGATCGCGGCGGCCGCGGTGCTGGCGCTCACCATCGGACCGGCGCGCGCCGACGACGAGATCGCCATCGGGCTGATCGCGCCGCTGAGCGGCGGTGTCGCCTATGACGGCCAAAGCAAGCTCAACGGCGCGCTGGTCGCGGCCGAGGAGATCAATGCCAAAGGCGGCATCCTCGGCAAGAAGATCAAGATCATCGCCGAAGACGGCGCCTGTAACCCCGGCCAGTCGGTCGCCGGTGCCGAGAAGCTGATCGCCCGCGACCACGTGGTGGCGCTCATCGGGGCGCTGTGCAGTTCGGGGACCGGTGCGGTGTCCGAGACGGTGCGCAAATACAAGCTGCCGCTCATCACCGGCGTCTCGACCGCCGAGCGCCTGACCGAAGAGGGCAACCCGTGGTTCTTCCGCGCCACGACGACGACCAAGCTGAACGGCCAGTCGCTCGGCAAGACGCTGTCGGACATGAGCCACGCCAAGAAGATCGCGTTCGTCGTTACCTCTGACGACTGGGGACATTCGGCGGCGGAGGCCTATGGCGCGTCGATGAAGGCGCTCGGCGCCAGCATCGTCGCGACAGAGTATTTCGGCCGCGAAGACACTGATTTCACCGAGCACCTGACGAAGGTGCGCGCCGCCGGCGCCGATACCGTGTTCTCGGTCGGTGGCTTTCAAAACGCCGCGAACGTGACCACCCAGGCGCGCCAGCTCGGCTTCTCGGGCCCGATCCTGGGCGAGGGCGCCTTTTGCACGGAAACCTGGGCCGGGCTGGTCAAGGATTTCACCGGCAACGTGATCGGCATCCTGGAATGGGTGACCGGCATCGATGATGACGTGAACAAGCGCTTCATCGCGAACTACCAGCGCGCCTACAAAGAGCTGCCGACCAAGTTCTCCGCGGCCGGCTACAACACGATGAGCATCCTCGCGGCGGCGCTGGCGCGGGCGGGCACGACCGAGCCGGAGGCGCTGCGCAAGGCGATTGCGGCGACAGACTACACCGGCCTGATGGGGAATTACCGGTTCGACGAGAAAGGCCAAGCGTATAACTTCAACATGTTCCTGACGGTGTGGAAGGACGGCAAGAGCACTGTCGTTGGGACGGCGCAGATAGCAAAGCCTTGATCGCGCCGGTGATTGCGCTGGACAAGTGACAGATTAGCCAAGGGAGTGGAGCGATGATGGACAGCGTACCGGTGATCGATCTGGCCCCGTCGTTTTCCGGCGGCGACGCCGGGCGGCAGCGGGTCGCTGAGGCGATCCGCACAGCCTGCGAGGAGATCGGCTTCTTCACCATCGTCGGGCATGGCGTTCCCGACGCGACGGTGGACAATCTCAAGGCCATCGCGAAGCGGTTTTTCGCGCTGCCGCTGGCGGAGAAGAACAAGACGCCGCAGCCGCCCGAAAAGATCAGCCGCGGCTACAGCTATGTGGGCAGCCGAGGCTTGGCCTATTCGACCGGGATGGAGACGCCACCGGACCTCCAGGAGAGTTTCGCGATGGGCGCCGTCGACGAAGCCCCGCCGCATATCCGTGGCACCGACGCGGAGCGATATTTCTTTCAACGGAACACCTGGCCGCCGGGCCAGTCGGAGTTCCGGCGCGCCTTCGAGGGCTACTACCGCACGATGGATGGGCTGTCGCGGCACATCATGCAGCTCTTTGCGCGGGCGCTGGGGCTCGCGGAGGAGTTTTTCGACGACAAGATCGATCAGCCGACGAGCACGATGCGGGCGATCTACTATCCGCCGCAGCTCGAACCGCCCAAGCCGAACCAGCTCCGCTCGGGCGTGCACACGGATTACGGGACCCTCACGATTCTCAAGGGCGAGGACGTGCCGGGCGGGCTTCAGGTGAAGGTGAGGGGCGGCGGCTGGGTCGATGTCCACCCGCGACCCGACTCGTTCGTCTGCAACATCGGCGACCTGATGATGCGATGGACCAACGACAAGTGGCTCTCAAATCCGCATCGCGTCGCCAACCCGCCGCGCGAGCACGCCACTGTCGGCCGGCTGAGCATCCCGTTCTTCCACAATCCCAACGTCGACGCCGAGATCCGCTGCATCCGGGCGTTCTACGGAGAGAACGAGAAGGAGAAGTATCCGCCCGTGCACTGGGGTGAATACTATCTCTCGAAGCACATGAAGGCGCAGCACATGACCTTGGAGAAAGTCGAGGTCGCCGTCGGCGCTGGCTAATCGGCGGTTCCGGGCTGCTGCTCCGGGGACGCGC
>DASWFO010000143.1:0-7321 GCA_036394195.1 Alphaproteobacteria bacterium
CCCTGAGCTTGTTCGGCGACTGGACCGACCGCATCGCCGCCGGCGCGCTGCCGTTCGCCCAGCCGCCGCGGCCGCAAGGCGTCGAGCGCAACGTCGTGATCAGCGTGTGGGACTGGTCGGGGCCCAAGGACTATCTGCACGACGAGATCGCGACCGACCGGCGCAACCCGACGGTCAACGCCCGCGGCCCGCTCTACGGCGCCACCGAGATCAAATCGGCGTGGCGCGACAAGGACACGCCGACCACGCGCACCAATCCGATGGGCCCCTCGCCGTATTGGGACGACGAGCCGATCTGGGACAGCCACACCAACTCGCATAACCCGATGTTCGACGAGAAGGGCCGGGTGTGGTTCACCATGCGCGTCCGAGCGCCCGAGAACCAGCCGGCGTTCTGCCAGGCCGGCTCGGACCTTGCGTCGGCGAAGCTGTTCCCGACCAAGAGTGCGGCGCGCAACCTCGCGATGTTCGACCCGAAGACGGAGAAGTTCACGCTGGTCGACACCTGCTTCCCGACGCATCACCTGCAGTTCGCGCGCGACGCCGACAACACGCTGTGGACCAGCGCCGGCGGCCCGCAGAGCGGCGTCATCGGGTGGCTGAACACCAAGCGGTTCGAGGAGACCGGCGACGCGGCGACGTCGCAGGGCTGGACGGCGGTCGTCCTCGACACCAACGGCAACGGCAAGCGCGATGCGTATGTCGAGCCCAACCAGCCGGTCGACCCGACCAAGGACAAGCGGCTCGCCGTGGCGTTCTACGGCGTGGCGCCCCATCCGACCGACGGCTCGGTCTGGGGCTCGACGTTGGGATATCCGGGCGGCATCATCCGCCTCGTCCCCGGCGCCAACCCGCCGGAGACCACGCTCGCCGAATATTACGAGCCGCCGTTCCCGGGCTACTCGCCGCGCGGCATGGATATCGACGGCAACGGCGTGGTGTGGGCGCCGCTGGCCAGCGGCCACATGGCGGCGTTCGACCGCGGCAAGTGCAAGGGGCCGCTCAACGGGCCCGCCGCCACCGGCCAGCATTGCCCGGAGGGCTGGACGCTCTATCCGCTGCCCGGCCCGCAGCTCGGCAACGTCACCGATCCCGGCAGCGCCGAGGCGAGCTACTACACCTGGGTCGACCAGTTCGACACGTTCGGGCTCGGCAAGGACATTCCGTTCGCCACCGGCAACGCCAACGATTCGCTGATCGCGCTGGTGGACGGCCGGATGCTGAACCTCATCGTGCCCTATCCGATGGGCTTCTACGCCAAGGGGCTCGACGGCCGCATCGACGATCCGGATGCCGGCTGGAAAGGCCGCGGCCTGTGGGCGACCTACGGCAACCGCACGCCGTTCCACATCGAAGGTGGCAAGGGAACCCGGCCCAAGGTCGTGCACTTCCAGATGCGCCCCGATCCGCTGGCGCGCTGAGGCGCCGGAGGGGATTTAAAGCGCGTTTAAAAAATGTCCCCTCTCCACCCATTCTGATGGGGGGAGAGGTAGGGTGAGGGGGCGCCACAAGCGCAATTGCTGCAAGACCCTCACCCTCCCGCGCTTACGCGCGGGCCCCTCCCTCTCCCTCTCCCGCTCCGCGGGCGAGGGGCTTAGTTGCTGATTCTCCCTTAACTCGCGAATGCCCTATCTCAGCCGCTGGGCGGCTTCGTTCACCGCGGACAGGTCGGCGTAATTCGCGATCTCGATCGGGGACTTGATGAAGCCGAGATCGAGCTGCGCCTGGATGTTGCGCTGCAGGGCCCTGAGGTCGACCAGCGCGTCCGGATCGCGATAGTAGTCCTTGTGCGTGAACGCCCAGGCGTCGAGGACCTCGGGTGCCTGCTTGGTGAATTTGGCGACGATCTCGATCGCCTCGCGGTGGTTCGCCGGGTCGTTGTACCAGCGCAGCGCGCGGATCATATCCTCGAGCAGGTCGACGAGGGCGGCGCGGTTGTTCCGCAGGAAGCTCTCGCGCACGCACCAGAACGACAGCTCGGATACACCCAGCGCGTCGCGCAGCGTGTACAGCGTGCGGCCCATCTTCTCGAACTCGGGATCGTATTTGAACGGCGAGGTCGCGGTGACGAGGTCGGCCTTGCGGTCGGCGAGAATGGCCCGCATGGTCGGGAACGGCGCTTCGATGACGGTGAAGTCGCGCTTGTCGATCAGGTTGTTCCGGGCAAGGAAGGCGCGCATGCCGATGTCGACGCCGGCGCCGTAGCCGTTCGTGGCCAGGACCTTGCCCTTGAGGTCCGCGACCGTCCTGACCGGGCCGTTGCGCAGCACCCGGTATTCGACGGTGTTGTAGCCTTCGACGCCATCGCGCGTCTCGTCGGCGATGATGCGGAGGTCCGACAGGCCGGCGTTCAGGATTGCGATGCTGACGGTCGAGAACCCGAGCGGGGCGATGTCGAGGTCGCCGGTGGCGATCGCCGAGATCTGCTTGCCCGATGCCGAGAAATAGATCGGCTCGAACGCGTACGTGACGCCCTCGTGCTTCGCGAGACCGGGCCGGGCGAACAGGATCGGGATCAGCGAGGCGGGCACGTTGATCCAGCCGGCGCGAATCTTCACCGGCTCGGCACCGGCGGCCGTCATCGCGACGATCATCGCGGCCGCGGCGAGCGCTGCGATGGACAGAGTCCTTCTGAGCATGGCCGTTCTCCCAGGATCTTCTTGCTTATGCCCCAGTTGTCGCGCATCGCCCGCCACACTGGCAAGACCGCACGGTTGGGCTAGAGTGCGGCGACGTGGAGGGAACCTCATGACCGACAAGCTTCTCCTGGTGGGCAGCATCCCGCTCGACACGGTCGAAGACGTCTTCAGCACCTTCGGCCGGCCGCTCGGCCAATATCTCTCGGCGATGCCCGACGGCGAGGTCGGTCCGCGCTCGCACTGGATCAGCCGCGTGCACTATCAGGTGCTGGCGATTCATCCCGGCCTCGAGGTGCTGCAGCATCCCCGGCCCGACGATGGCGTGGAGCGGGTCAACCCGCATGACTCCACCGACGGCTGGAAGTTCCGGGTGCGGCCGGGTGTCGCCGATATCCGCTTCGGCAGCCCGGGCTGGCGGCTCGGCTTCGCGCGCGACGCGCTCAACTCGTATTTCGTGTTCAAGACCCTGCGCGAGCGCGGTGTGCTGCCGCGGCACCTGCGATTCCAGGTCTCGCTGCCCATGGTCAACAGCGTGACGCCGCCCCGCATCATCCCCGATGCCGCCGACCGCGAGAAGGTGCGCCGCGGCTACGAAGCCGCGACGCGGGCCGAGCTCGATACCATCATCGAGAAGATCCCGCCTGGCGACCTCGCGATCCAGTGGGACTGTGCCACCGAGGTGCAGGACGCCTATGGCGCGGTACAGGGCCTTCCGAAAGAGGGGGCCATCGAGCGCAATCTCGGCCAGATCCGGGCTCTCTCATCGCAAATCCCCGCGGGCGTGGCGCTGGGCTACCATTTCTGCTTCGGCACCCTGGGCGGCTGGCCGCGCTTCGCACCCGACGACCTCGGCCAGACGGTGACGCTCGCCAACGCCGCGGTCGAGGCCTCGGGCCGGCGCGTCGACTGGATCCACATCCCGCTGCTCGACACCTCCGAGGAGCGGTTCTTTGCCCCGCTCGCCGGGCTGCAGCCGAAGGGTGCCCGCGTCTATCTCGGCGCCATCCATAACATGGGGCGCTTCGCCGAGCGCGTGCGCCTCGCGCGCAAATATGTCGCCGACTTCGGCGTCGCCGCGTTCTGCGGCTTTGGCCGCATCCCGCCGGCGGAGATGCCGCGCGTCCTGGAGGAGCACCGTCAGGCGGCGGCCGCCGCCGACTGAGCTACTCGACGATCCGCCGGTAGAGATGCCAGGTCGCGTGGCCGAGCACCGGCATCACGATCGCCAGGCCGAGCAGGGCCGGGAGCGAGCCTAGGACCAGGGCCGCGGCGACGATCAGCCCCCACGCCGCGATCACCACCGGATTGGTGACCGTCGCGCGCACCGAGGTTGCGATCGCCGAGGAGACGCCGACAGGGCGGTCGAGCAGCATCGGGAACGACACGACGCTGATCGCGAGCACGAACGCGGCGAACAGGAACCCGACGGCGTTGCCGACCGCGATCAGCACCCAGCCCTGGGGCGTCGTCAAGACATTCTCCAGGAATTGCCGCATCGCCACCGGCCCGGTGTCGCCGAACGTCATGTCGTAAACCGTCTGCGCCGCATACATCCAGCACACGAAGATACCGAGCAGCAGGGCGCCCATCATCAGCACCGGCCCGAAGGACGGCGAGCGGAGCACGCTGAACGCCTGCGTCCAGCCCGTCTCGAGGCCGCGTTCGCGGCGCCGGCTGAGCTCGTACAGGCCAATGGCGGCGAACGGGCCGATCAGCGCGAACCCCGCGACCATCGGGAACAGCAGCGGCAGGACGTCCTGGCCGAAGACCATCCGCGCCAGGATCAGGCCGAGCACCGGATAGATGAGGCTCAGGAACACGACGTGACTGGGCATGGCCCAGAAGTCGTCGAACCCCTTCGCCAGTGCGTCTCTGAGATCCGACAGATGGATTTTCCTGACCTTCGGAAGGGCCAGGTCGGTGTCCCGATCAGCCAATAGCTTCTGCTGCGCCATGATGTGCCTCCGGATGAGATGAGGCCGGCGCCGAAACTGACGCAGAGGTCTCGCCACTGGTCAGTCAGCGGCGGTCATGGGGCCAGTGTCGCGCGTTTTCCACGCCGTGTCGCATAACATCTGCGACACGGGTGGTGGTAGTGAGGCACCGTCAGATGGCTCGTCGGCCTGTGATCGCGTGATAAATCACCAGCACGATCACCGCTCCGATGATGGCGACGAACATGCTGTAAAGGTTGAAGCCGGTCACACCAGCGGCACCGAGCTCGGAAAAGATGAAGCCGCCGACGAGGGCGCCGACGATTCCGAGTACGATGTCGAGGACGATTCCTTCGCCGTGCTTGTTGACGATCTTGCTGGCGATGAAGCCGGCGACCAGTCCCAGAATGATCCATCCGATGCTCGACATGAGCCGCTCCTTGTAGCTGCCCCGGGATGGATAATCAGCCGGCCGACCCAGCGGTTCCCGCGCCCGCTAATGACTTTGCTGACGGCCTTCGCTCAGCGCCTGGTCGAGCTCCGCCTTGGCGCGTTGGATGTCGACCTCGAGCGGTGCCGGGATGTTCCAGACCGCTTTCGGCATGATCTTCAGGTCGTAAGCCGGATCGCTGAGGTCGAGCCCGGCGGTCTGGGGCGTCGCCGGCGCCATGCTGACGGCGTGGATCACCTGCGGGATAATGATGCGCAAGCCGAGGGTGATGCTGCTGCCGCAGATCAGTCCGCCGGCGAACAGAAGGACATGCGCGAAGGTCAGGTGCCGCTTCAGCCACCGCGCCACGGCGGGCGCAGGGGATGTCTCGGACGGTGCCGGCGTCGCCACGGCTGGGGCGAGGGAGCGGGGTGCGGCGGGTACGAACTCGATCGCAATGCTTGCCATCTCTGCGGTTCCTGCGTTTCTCGCATGACTCGCGAATTGACAGCCAGGTTCCTTATACGATCGTAGGGGCGGCGGTTCTGTGCGTTTTCGCACACCGGGCCGCCGCCACCGCAAGCCGCACATTTTCCGCCGCCGCGAAGGCCGCTATAGTGGCCCGCCGGTCACGGAGGATCCCATGCTGAGCAAATCGACGGCGAGCCTGATCGTGGGGGCGGCCCTGTGGGCCGCGTCTCCGGCTGCCGGCCAAGGCATTCCCGCCCAAGGCTTTCCCGAGGGCCCCGGCAAAGAGACCGTGGTCACCACGTGCGGCGGCTGCCACGACCTCAACCGCCTGACGGTGGGCTACACGCCGGACGGCTGGCACACCGTGGTTCGCATGATGCAGAACTTTGGCGCGCCGGTGCCGGACGAGGAATGGCCGGTCGTTGAGGCCTATCTCGCCAGGAACTTCCCGGAGAAACCGCGGCCCGTCGGCACCACTATCCCGGGCCCGGCGCAGGCCTCGATCAAGATGTGGACGGTGGCGACACCCGGTTCGCGGCCGCATGACCCGATGGCCGCCCGGGACGGCTCGATCTGGTACACGGGCCAGCTGGCCAACGTGCTCGGCCGCCTCGATCCGAAAACCGGCCAGATCCGGGAATACAAGATGAAGACGCCGCGCACGGCGCCGCACGGCCTCGCCGAGGACAAGGACGGCACCGTCTGGTTCACCGGCAACTTTGCTGGCCTGATCGGCAAGCTCGATCCGAAGACCGGCGAGGTCACCGAATATCCGCTGCCGGATCCAAACGCCCGCGATCCGCACACCATGGTCTTCGATCATGACGGGATCCTGTGGTTCACCGTGCAGCAGGGCAACTTCGTCGGCCGGCTCGATCCCAAGTCCGGCGCGATCAAGCTCGTGACCCCGCCGACGCCGAACGCCCGGCCCTACGGCATGGCGGTGAACTCGAAGAACGTCGTCTATTTCGTCGAGTTCGGCGCCAACAAGGTGGCGACCATCGACGCGCAGACGATGCAGATCCGCGAATGGACATTGCCCGATCCGGCGGCGCGCCCGCGCCGCATCGCGATCGGCCCCGACGACATCGTCTGGTACACCGACTACGCGCGCGGCTTTCTCGGCCGGCTGGATCCGGAGACCGGTCGGGTGGCCGAATGGCAATCGCCGGCCGGGCCGAAATCGGCGCCCTACGGCATCGTCTTCACCAGGGGCGCCCTCTGGTACAACGAATCCGGGGCGAAGCCGAACACCATCGTTCGGTTCGATCCGACGACCGCGAAGTTCCAGAGCTGGATCATCCCGGGCGGCGGCGACATCGTGCGCAACATGTCGGTGACACCCGAGGGCAATCCGGTGACCGCCAACAGCCTGGTCAACCAGGTCGGCCTCGTCGAGATCCGTTGATCGGGCGGCGGCATCGTCCGCCCGCGTCAACTCGCGATCGTCTTCCAGTTTGCCGCCAGATGCTCGGCCCCGCGCTGCGACACGGCGAAGATCGTGTAGGTGGGGTTTGAGGCGCCCTCGCTCGGGAACGTGCAGGGTCCGGCCATCCATAGATTCGGAATTTCGTGGGTCTGGCCGTAGCTGTTGACGACTGAGTTCGCCGCACTCGTCCCCATGATCGCGCCACCGTGCAGATGCGCCGTCGGTATCACCGGGCCTTTACCGGGCCAGACCTCCCTGGCACCCGTGGCCTTCGCGACCTTCACACCCTGGTCGAAGTTGGCGTTCCACAACGCGACCGCATCGTCGTCGAAGCTGTGATTCAGCCGCGCCAGCGGCATACCGAACTCGTCCTTGTCGCCGGCGAGCTCGACGCGGTTCTCCAGCCGCGGCAGCTCTT
>DASWFO010000144.1:0-27592 GCA_036394195.1 Alphaproteobacteria bacterium
GCGCCGCGGCCGCCGCGGCCTCACAGCCGGCATGGCCGCCGCCCACCACCACGACATCGAATCCGCTGGACTGGCTCATGGCGGCGGAATGTAGGGCCGCGACCGTCGGGGGTCAAACGGCCCGCGTTTCACGTGAAACGCGGTAAATTCTACAGCACTATCAGAATGCTAGGGGGTATAGGAACTTAAGCTTAAGAAAGACAGGGGCAGCCAGGTGGCTGCCCCCACCGCCTTCAGGCGCTGATATCGACCTGGGTGCCGCGGACCTGATCGGCGCCGCCTGTACCGGGGGCCGCCGCCGGCGAGGACGCCGTGGCGCTTTGGGTCGCCTGGCCTCCGCCCTGATCGGCGTCGCCATCGTCCGGGGCTGCCGCCGGTGCGGCGGCACTCGGCGGCGGCGCCGGCGGAGGAGGCGGGGGCGATGCGCTCGAAATCGAACTCACTGACATATGGTGTTCTCCTGTAACTCGCGAACGCGGGTTCTCTCGTTCGCCGGCGCACCCTAACCAGTCCTTCGTGATCGCCCGGTTAATCTTCGTTGGCAGTTGACACAACTGCGCGCGGCCCGCGAGCGCCGAGTGAGCCCAATCACTGCGGAATTCCGCGGCTGAGATAAAGTTGCGGGCGTCTTGGCTGACCGCGCTTCGCCGCGGACGAAGCGCTTCACTGTCGGGGGGCAACGCCGATGCGCACCTCACGCCCATCTAGATTTCGCTTCTCGCTGCGCCGCGCGGCCCTGTGTGCCGCCGGCGTGCTGGCGCTCCTGTTGTCGGGTCAAGCGCGCGCCGCCGACTATCATCTGCTCAGCGACAGCGAGCTGATGGCGCTGTTGAACGGCGCCACGCTCGACCTCACCAACATCCGCGATTCGAACGACGGCTATCACCGCTTTCAGCCGGTGACTCGCACGAGCGAGCATGGCAAGCTCGACGTGAAGAACGTCAACGCGCACGTGATCGAGCGCGGCATCTGGTGGGTCGAGGAGGAGCAGTTCTGCGTCCTCTACCAGCACGTGGTCGAGGTCAGAAAGCGCTGCTTTGCCGTCGCCCGCGACAGCGCCGATCTGCGCTTCATCGAGACGCGCTACGAGCTGGCCGGACAACATGTCGAGCGGCCGCATCAGTGGGTGCCGTCGGCACACCTGCTGCCGGCACCGCAGAGTGCGGGGAATTATCACCTCCTGACCGACGACGAGATCGTGGTCCTGATGAACGGCATGACCCTCGATATCAAGGATCACGACCTGCCGTATGAGCGATTGATACATTTCCAGCCGGTCGAGAAGCCCGGTCAGCACGGGCTCATGGATTCGCAAAACGCCAAAGGGCGCGGCCTCAATCGCGGCACGTGGTGGGTGGAAGACGAGCAGTTCTGCGTGTTCTGGACGGTGCTGGTCGGCGTGCGCAAGCGCTGCTTCGCCGTGGCACGCGACGGCGACGACGTCCGCTTCATCGAGACCCGCTGGGAGCAGCCCGGCCGTCGCGTCGACCGCCCGCACACATGGGTGCCGTCGGCGCAGCTGTTCCGCTCGCGCGGCGGTTGAGGGCGGGCCCTACGGGACGGCGGTGATCCGCACGACTTTGGCGCCGGTCCGCGACTTGCGGCGCCGCCCACTGCGCGCGGTCTTGCGCGTCGACATGCCAACGCGGGTCAGGTGATCGATCGCGGCGACGATCCGTTCGAGCAGCACGCCGTCCTTCTCATTGCCGGTCTCGCGCAACGCCCGGCTCCAGGCCAAGGCATACGCTTCGGCGTCGCCGCCATGCCGTTCGATCAGCAAGCGCGCCGCGCGATAGACATCGAGATCTTCCAACATGGACAGCCGCCCCGACAGACTTGGGCCGCCACGCTAGCAATCGGTGGCACCGCCGCGAATCGGGTGTGTCCCTGAAGGTGTCGGAAGAAACACCTTAGGTGCCAAGTTTCTATGCCCGAGCTGACGCGATTTGCGTCAACTCGGGCAAGCGCTTAACCCTTGGCGCGCGCCGCAAATGACTGCGCGATGCCCTCAAGGCATTGCCGCGCCATCATCGTCATCTCGGGCGACGACGATTTTGACGCCGCCTGCTCGACGCTGTCGGCCGCCAGGGTGGTGACCTCGGCGACCTCGGTCGTGGTCAAGATGCCCTTCAGCACGAACAGATTGAGAAGAGCGACTTGCAGGGAGAGGGAGGCAAAACCGTAGGCGCCGGCCAGATTCTCGTCCATGAGACTTCCTTCACGCGATGCCGTTGCGGCCGTTCCGCCCGGCGACACGCGGCGGAGGGTAGTCTCGCCGGACGCCGGCGGCGAGGGCTTCTTCGCCAGTACCGTGTCCGGCACGTGGCAAACATCGGCACAGTCTCGACATGGCGACCTGTCCGTTTTGCTGGTATAATCCCAAAAAGCGCAATTTAGACCGTAATTTAGACATTCTTGGTCAGCGCATCGGGAACAGTCGCCGGAGATGAGCCCCGCGCGGCGCGCCAGGAGGACACCGATGAACGATCTGAGCACCGCCACGGCCTCGACCGCGTCCTACCTCAAGGAACGCGCCGCCTATTACCGCGTGCTCGCCGAGAGTGCGCTGTCGGCCGGCATGGCCCGCGAGCTCACCATGATGGCGGACGAATACGAAGAAGACGCCGGCCGCCTCGCGCGCACGATCCGGCGCGAGATCCGCAAGTCGGACAGCCTCCCAAAGCCGGACCGGAGCCGACGCCGTCCATAGCCCGCTTCTAGCGGCCGCGGCGCCGGCCCAGGCTTAGACCCACGCCTGCAGGACGTAATCGTAGGGTCCTTGGGCGTTCACCATGTCGACGCGTTGCCTTTTGACGCGATAGCCGTCCTTCGCCTTCGTCAGGTGGTGCAGATAGGATCCGGCGAAGTGCCGCGTCGCGTCGTTGCGGAATTCCATCATGTGGAAGCGTGAGCGCACGACCGCGGCGCCGGTCTTGGGATCGAGCTTGTCGATGACGACGTTCGACACGACGTGGTTGGTGCCCCATTCGGTCTTCTGCGACCAGGCGCGCGGATGGCCGAGGCGGCGCATCCGCACGGTCATCAGGTCGCGGTCTTCGTAGAAGATCGACGGCACGCCGTCGCCGGTGGTCTGCGAGGCATCGGCCGGCATCCAATAGACCCCGTCATCGGTGAACAGCTCGATGAAGCCCTGCCAGTCCTTGCTATCGAGGGCTTCCGCCTGCCGATAGAGGAGCTGCTCGATCTGGTACCGCGGATCGGCGGCCGGGCTCGCCGGCTTGCGGCTGGGCGCCGGCTTGGATTTCGCGGCACTGCGCGACTTCGCGATCCGAAGGGCCGCGGCCTTGCGCCGCGGCTTCTTGGTCTTCTTCGCCATCACTTTGCTCCGTTCATGTGCTCGTTCCAGGCGCGGAACTGATTGCGCATCGGCGCCTCGCTGGTGCCGATGCACGACGTGACCACGCCGTTCTCCTCGCTGTCCTGGCCGGCGTTGCGATGGAAGCTGACCCAGTCGCCGCCGTCCGACGCGAGGCCCTGGTGGCATTTCCAGAAATTCCACAGATCGTCGGCGTTGATCAGCGTGGCCGGGGAGTTGACCAGGTTGTAATAGCCGAGGGCCCGCCGATAGATCGCTTCGGGCGCGCCCTTCAGCCGGAAATGCCAGATCTCGGTCAGGGTCTTGTCGACCGACAGCGGCCGCACCGCGCGCAGCTGCTGCAGCGGCGACTGCACCGAGAGCCCCGGATAGAGCAGCACGTGGTGAATGTTCACCCCCAGGATCTCCTCCATCCGCGGCTTGCCGTAGGCCTTCGTAAGGACCGCCTCATAGGCGAGCGTGTCCGGATCGCGCGGCCTGAGGCCCATGTAGCCGGTCAGGATGCAGTGTCCGCGCGGATAATTCAGCGTCTGGAACTGGTCCCATTTGGGCACCGGCGTCGTGTAGAACGCCGACATGAAGTGATAGGAGAGCGGCGCCTTGCTGCCGCGTTTCTTGAAATCCTCCTCGACGTCGTAGGCGGCGCGCCCCGTCGATTCGTGCGTCACCGCGGGATGCAGCGCGTCGAGCTGGTTCTCGAGAAAGATCTTCCAGTTCGACTGCTGGACGACGCGAAAGCAGGTCGGCACCGCCTCGACTTCGCCGCCCGGGGCCCGGTCGCACATATCGTCGAAGGCGATCTTCGCCGGCCCGAGCCACTCGGTCAGCGACGGCCCGTCGCCGCCGAGACTGGCGAAGACGAACCCGCGATAGGATTCGACCCGCGCCGCCGGCTTCATGTTCCGCATCTGGCAGTCGCTGGCGTTCGGCGCCAGGCGCGTGTCGGTGTAGCCCTTGTCCAGCGGGATCGCCTTGTTGGTCCCGTCGGTGTTGAACTGCCACGAGTGGTAGGAGCAGGTGATCGCGTCGCCGACATTGCCGTTGCGATTGCCGTACAGCATCGCGCCGCGATGCGGGCAGCGGTTGTGCAGCACGTGCACTTTGCCGTCGGAATGGCGCACCATGACCATCGGCTGGCGGCCGATCTGGACCGTCCAGTAGTCGCCGGGCTTCTTCACCTGGCTTTCGTGGCCGACATAGGTCCACACCTTGTTGAAGATGCGGTCCATCTCGATCTCGAAAATCCCGGGATCGGTGTAGACGCTGCGGTGCACGCGGTCGGGCTCGACCGCCTTGCGAAGATCCAGACCCAAATCGACGCCCATGGTCTCCTCCTTGCAATCCGTTCCTTACAGTCGGTTTGTCAGGCCACGTCGTCGCCGGCGGATTTCGCCGGCCGCGACAGGCTTTGATCGAGATTGCGCCGCATCTCCTGCAGCGCCCACCGCACGGTGTCGACCAGCGGCGTCGGCAGATTCGCCACCGCTGCCTCGTTCAAACGACTCACCGCCGGCCAGATGCGCGCAAACAGCCGCTCGCCGGCGGCCGTGGGCGCCAGGCGCGTCACCCGCGCGTCGCTGGTGTCGGACAGCCGCATCACCCAACCCTTGCGCACCATCCGCTCGACGGTGCGCGACAAGGTCGTGCGCTCGATGCTGGTCGTGTCGGCAAGCTCGCTCATCGACATGCGATGCCGGCTGTGCAGCGAGGCGAGTGCGCGCCACTCGGGAACCCGCACGCCAAACGGCCTGAGCTCGGCGGCGAGATGTCGGTCGCGCCGATCGAGGACCTGGGTGAGCCAGAAGAAGAGATGCTGATCGAGCGCGAATTCGGGCGCCGCCGGCTGGCCATCCCCGCGCCGATTGTCGCTACCGAGAGTCTCTGAGCGCGCCATGCGTTCCCCACCGATCCGGGAAAATCCTAGGCCACGTTCCGTGCGAATGCAACTATTCGGCGGGGTTTACATGCCCTTCCATGACGTATAACTGTGACTATTGGATGCATTTGCACGTAGTTTGGCCCACAGAATGGACAAAAAGACGGGCCGCCGGGGTCGCATGGTTCGGGAGGGTCCGTCGTGCGTTACAGCGAGGAGCGAGCGCATGAGCGGCGCCCGGGGGACGCGGCGGAGGACGTTATGTCTCAGTCCGAACGAACCTGGACCGGCTTGTCCGTACGGCTGTGGTGGCTGGCTGCGGCCGCCGTGATCGGCATCGCCTTCGCAACCAGCCTTGCATCGACAGCGCTGTCGCAGGAGCGCCGGTTCGATCACGATCGCCGCTTCGAGCATCACCATACGCTGGAAGCATGGCGCCACGGCCGGTGGATCCACGGCGTTCATGAAGGCCGGGGCGGATGGTGGTGGGTTGTCGACGGCGTCTGGTACTTCTATCCGGCGCCGGTCTATCCGTATCCCGAGCCGCCGCCGGCCGTCGTCGCGGTCCCGGCACCCGGAACGCCTGCCGCCGTCCAATATTACTATTATTGCCGGCGCCCGGCGGGCTATTACCCCGTCACCCTCTGCCGACGCCCGTGGGTGGCTGTCCCGGTCGCCACGTTGCCGCCGGCCTATGCATCGCCACCCGGAGCGGCTCCGCCGCCAGCGCCATCGTCACCACCGCCCGGGTATTACAGCCCGCCAAGTCCAACCGTCTCGCCGCCGCCGGGAGCGCCGCCCCCAGGATCGGCACCGCCGCCCCGCTAAGCCGCGGCCGCCCAGCGCGCGGAAAACGGCAGCGGTCTAGTGGACGGTCGGGGTGCAGTCGATCTGCCGTAGCCGGTCTTCGGTGTCGGCAATCAGGTCGTTGAGCACCCACAAAACCTCGTCGTCGGTGACGAACGGCCGGAGCTTCCGGTAGTCATCGAGGTTCCTGCGGAGCTTTTCGCGCTCGCTCATCAGGACTAATTTTAGGCGCCGCCACGGCCAGTGCCTTGATCCAGATCAAGCCCACGTCACATCCACATCCGCGAGGCCTGATGACAGGCCCGTAATGTCCAGGCCTTCGCGCCAGTGTCGATCTTGCGCGCACCGGCGTATGCTTTTGCCGGACGAGCGAGGGGGCCGCCAGTCGATGGGCGAAAAACTGAACGCCGCCTATTATCGCCGCGAGGCGCAGCTGATGCGCATCAAGAGCGACATTGAGAACGACCCGGAGCTCGCGGCGGAGTTCACGCGCCTCGCCCAGGCGTTCGAGCATCTGGCCGAAGACATCGAGCGCAAGGACCGCGTCGGCGACGACGTCTGAGTCTGACCGCCGGGGAAATCTCCGTAGCGCTCACTTGCCGATACAGAACTCGCGAAAGATCACGTCGAGCACGTCCTCGACGCCGACGCGGCCGGTGATCCGGCCGAGCGCCCGCGCGGCCAGGCGCAAATCCTCCGCGATCAGCTCCGGTGCGGTTCCGGCAAGCGCGCGGTCGAGTGCCGCCACGCAATCCGCGAGCGCTTCGCGGTGGCGGGCGCGCGTGATCACCGGTGCGGCCGTGTCGGCCATGGCGAGGCGCGCCGCCACTTCGTGCTGCAGCACGTCGAGAAACGTCTCGAGGCCGCGACCGGTCTTGGCCGACAGAGCATGGGTGACGTGCCCCGCGAGCGTGATCGGCGGCCCCGCGGCTGCGTCGATCTTGTTGGCGACCACGAGCGTGTTCGCATCGGCGAGCTCGCCGACTGCCGCGTCGACGCTGAGCGCGGTGGCATCGAGCACCAGGATCTTCAGATCGGCGGCTTCGGCGCGCGCCAAGGCGCGGCGCATGCCTTCGCGCTCGAGCTCGTCCTGCGGCGAGTGCCGGCCGTGCAGGTCGCGCAAGCCGGCGGTGTCGGCGACGATCACCGGATAGCCGCCGAGATCGAGCTGCACCTCGATGACGTCGCGGGTGGTGCCGGCGATCGCCGAGACGATCGCCGCCTCGCGCCTTGCCAGCCGGTTGAGCAGGCTCGATTTGCCGGCATTGGGCGGTCCGATAATGGCGATCGAGACGCCGTCGCGCAGCCGCTCGCCGCGCCGCTCGTCATCGAGATGGCGGCGGATCTCGCCGGCGAGATCGCCGAGGGCTGGCCGCAGCGCCGCGATCAGGCCGCCCGGCAGGTCTTCGTCGGGAAAATCGATCTCGGCCTCGGCATGCGCCAGCGCCCGCAGCAGGCGCTCGCGCCACGCCTCGGTGAGCCGGCCAAGCTCGCCGGCCAGCTGGCGCAGCGCCTGACGGCGCTGCGCTTCGGTCTCGGCGGCGATCAGGTCGGACAGGCCCTCGACCTCGGCAAGATCGAGCTTCCCGGCATCGAAGGCGCGGCGCGTGAACTCGCCGGCCTCGGCCACGCGCAGGCCTGGCTGCCGGCTGAGCGCCGCCATCACGCCGGCCAGTACGGCGCGGCCGCCATGCAGATGCAGCTCGGCCACGTCCTCGCCGGTAAAGCTTCGGGGGGCTGGGAACCACAGCACCAGGCCGTCGTCGAGCGGCTGCCCGGTCGCCGGATCGAACAGCCGCGCCCGCGCCGCCAGGCGCGGCGGCGGCAGCTTTCGCCCGGTGAGGGCGGTGAGGGCGGCGCCGGCCCGCGGCCCCGAGATGCGCAGCACCGCGACCGCGGCGCGGCCCGCCGCGGTCGACGGCGCGAAAATCGTCGGGCGGTCGGTCGCGAGGGCCATCGCAATGGGTATAAAGCCGGGCCCAGCCCGTTTCCAGCCGCGCGAGGCGGTCCGACGCTTTGACCGAAGTTATACTTTTCACTATAAGTAAGGACTACATCTTGAAGTAAGGACCCCGATGCCGGCTATTACCGCCAAAGGGCAAACCACCATTCCGAAGCCGATTCGAAATCACTTGGGGCTGAAGCCCGGTGATGTCGTCGAGTTTGTCGTCGAGGCAGACGGCGGCGTGCGGCTGATCGCAAAGAATCTCCGGCTTGCCGATCTGGCTGGCCTGCTGCCGCGGCCGAAGCAGCCGGTCACCCTTCAGGACATGGATAAAGCAGTGACCGCGGGTGCTCTTCGCCGGTTTCGCCGGAGCGGCTTTGCCGAAGCTCCGCCGCAACGCAAAGCGCGGCGAAAATGATCGGACTCGATACGAATGTGATCGTGCGCTACCTGGTGCACGACGACGCAGCGCAGGCCCGACGCGCGCGTGCGGTTCTCGAATCGTATTGCAGCGACGAGAGTCCCGGCTTTATCAGCCTTCTCGTTCTGACCGAGATATGCTGGGTCCTGCGCGGCGCCTATCGCTACAACCGCAGCTCAATCGCCAGCGTCATTGACGCATTCCTTCGCACCACGCAGCTGCGCCTGGAAGACGAATCCACCGTGGCCGCCGCGCTCTCGCTTTACCGGACCAGCGAAGCCGACTTCGCGGATTGCCTGATCGGCCTCATCGGCCGGAACACCGGGTGTGACACCACCGTTACGTTCGACGCGGCCGCCGCATCGCTCGGCGAATTCACCGCGCTATAGCCCGGTACGTCCCGGTCCAGCTCAGGGCGAAAAAGACCCTCTCCGCCGGCGGGCGGAGAGGGTCTTAAGCGAGCGAGGTCAGGTCTGCGGCGACGGTGAGTCGCTCGGCCCGCTGGCGCGACGGCCGCGCTCCTGCATGAACTGGTCGAACTCGGCCTTGTCTTTGGCGTGCCGCAGGCGATCCAGGAACTCGAAGAACTCGCGTTGCTCGCCCTCGAGCCGGCGCAGCGTGTCGTCGCGATATTCATCGAACGCGCGATTGCCGCTCGATGCCGGACGCCGCTGGCTGTCGCACCAGCGACTCGCCTTCTCCTGCATACGCTCCACTCGGTCGTGAAGGCGATCCATCCGCCGCTGCCAGCGGTCGCCGCCGCCATGATGCGTCCAACAGCCCATTCGTCCGCTCCATATGAGATACGCGAGGATGCCCAGGCCCGCCGGCCAGAAGGCGATGAAGCCCAAGATCATGAGCCCGATCCACGCCGGTTTGCCGATATCGTCCAGTTTGTCGACGAGGCCCATGGTCCAACCTCAGGCTATGTAAATGTTAGTAACATTCACATAGCCCCTCTGTCCGATGGTGTCAAGTGAGCGCCGGGCGACGCTACGGCGCCGGCTTGGGCGGCACGAGAATGCCGACGCCGCCGAGATAGATCAGCACCCCGGCTTCCAGAAGCTCCTCGGGTGCCATCGGCAGGCGGCGTCGCCCCGCATCGCCGCGCCCGAACAGCGACGCGATGCCGTGCGTCAGCGCCCAGATATGCAGGCTCATCATCGAGGCCGGCGGTCGGTTCTGCGGCGGCAGCTTCGCGGTCAGCGCCTCGGTCGCCTTGCGCAACACGCCGAACGCGCGATCCGCGGCGGCGCGCAGCTCCGGATCGGCGTCCAACGAGATGCCGGCTTCGAACATCGCCGAATAGAACGCCGGCTCCGTGCGCGCAAATTCCAGATAGGCGCGACCCAGCGCGTCCAGCGCCGCAAACGGATCCGGGTTGCCGTCGTTCCACGCCGCCACGAGCTTGCCGGCAAACTGCTCGAAGCCCCGCCGGGCCACATCGGCCAGCAGCGCCTCGCGATCGCGGAAGTGACGATACGGTGCCGCCGAGCTCACGCCGGCCCAGCGGGCCGCGTCGGCGAAGGTGAACCCCGCGATGCCCTTCTCGGCGATCAAGTCGAGGGCGGCGCGGATAAGCGCTTCGCGCAGATTGCCGTGATGATAACCCCGCTTGGCGCCTGTCTCATTCCAGCCCATGTGAATTGTTCTTACATCAAAGCCGGACTCATTGCACGGCTGATCGCCGGCCGCGCCGACCTGAAAGGGCTGTGCTCGCTAGCGACCGCGCAGCCAGTTCACGACGATGTCCCGGGCGGTGCGCGGCGTATCCAGATGGTCGCAGATGACGTCGACCCGCTCCTTGGGGGTCGCGGCCGGAACGCGCGGCCACACCGCCTGCGCGAAAAACCGCTGCGACGGATCCAGCGTGCCGTCAACCCACAGCACCGGGGCGGCGCCGACCTTGGGTGCGTTCAAGCTCATCACAGCCGGCCCGTCCGGTGCGAAATACGAGAGAAAGGCCGCCGCCGCGACGCGCAGCGAGCGGTTTCGGTCGCCGTTGTTGAAATCCATGATGCCGAGCGAGTCGTCGCCGTGGCCGGCCGCGACCATGTCGCGGGCGCTGGCCACCATGCCGGCAAGCTTCGGCTGGAGGTTTTGCCCTTCGGGCGCGTGGGCCGGCGCGATCAAGACCACGGCGTCGATCGGACGGCCGAGGGCCGCGTAGCCAACCGCGGCGCCGCCGCCCATGCTCATGCCGGCGATGACCGTCTTGCTCGCACCGCGCGCCTTGACGCGATCGACCGCGACGTCGATCTCGCGCATCGCATCGTCCCAGGGCCGATCATATAGGCGGCGGCCGGACCACGGCATTTCCGGCTGCTCGACCAGGAAACCCGCGGCCTGCAGCGCTTGCGCCAGCGGTCCGATCGTCTGATCTCCGGGGCTGCCCCACTTCCCGTGCAGCAGCACCACGCCCGTCGACCGCGGCTCGAACGCGCCGGCATCGGACGCCGACGCCGCAGCGAGAAGAAGGGCGGCAACGATGACGCGACGGAACATGTTCCCCCCCAGGCGCCCGCAGTTATCACGATTATCGCCCGGCGGCGAGGGCAGGCCGTGCCGCTGCCGCGACGTTCAGGGGGCCACCGGCGGTTCCTGGTCGGTCGGAAGCCCGGCGACGTGGCGGAACAGGGCCGCGGTGCGGTTCACATATGACGCGTCACGGCCCATGAACGCCAGCACGCTGGCGCCCGGCCCGACCCAGTCGAGCTGCACCAGACTCCACAGGCCGGGGGCGATGCGCTGCAGCCGCACATGGGTATGCAATGTGCCGGCATGGAACAACGTGACCAGCAGATATTTGAGCGGCGTCACGTTCTCGCTGTCGATCGCCACGCGGTCATGTCCGCCGGCGGTGACGCGCATCTGATAGATCGCCGCCCGCGACGAGCGATTGTCGTGCTGCAGATAGTAGCGTGCGTCACCCTGCCGGAGTTCGGCGGGCGAAAAATCGTCCCGCCGCGCCTCCGGCACCGGCCGGCTCAGTGCCTGCGCCTCCTTGATCAGCGGCAGCCACCGCTTCTCGGTCACCGACCAATATTTCAGGTGCGGAAGACTGGCGATCGCGCCGATCCGCTGCAGGAGGTCGTCCAGCGAGCCATCGAACCGGAAACTGCCACGGATGGTGATGATCAGTTTCGCCGCGTCCAGCGGGAGCCCCGCGCAGGGCGGCTCGAGGGCCACGCGCTCGAGGGCTGAAGACGCCGACCACACATTGACCAGCGGCGGCTGATCGGGCGCCGGAAACGCCGTCGCGGACAGGACGTCGCATGGCGTTTCCGCGGCATTCAGCGATGCTCCGGGAGCCGCGAGGAGGAATAACAGCGCGAAGAAGATCCTCGCCATCGGTGTATCTAACTCAAATTGGGCAGTGAAAGTTCCGCAAGCGCAGTGCCGGCTACGCTCCGCGGAACCGCAGCTTGACGTTGAACGCGATCGAGATGCGCTCGCCGGTGCCGTGGAACGTGTTGACGTAGTGGTAGAGCCACGATGGAAACACGATCATCAGTCCGGGCTCGGGCGGCACGCGCAGCTTGGGCAGCGCTTCCGGCCCGTGCACACCCGGCTGCACGGCCCCCATGCGCGGATCGAGGAACTCGATCATGCCGTTGTCCGGCGGCCCGTTCGGATCGGGGATGCCGGTGGCCACATAATAGACGCCCGACCAGTCGCAGTCCGGGTGACTGTGGATCTTGTGATAGCTGCCGTCGCGCACGATGTTGGCCCACGCCCCGCCGCCGAGGTCGACATGCAGCGGCCCCTGTCCGCCGAGCTCCGGCATCGCGAACTGCGTCATCTCCTGGATCGCCGCCCCGATCCAGCCGCGGAACACGCGGATCTCCGGATATGGCCACTCGAGCAGGTCGTCGCGACTGTGCCAGCCGCCGATCAGGCTGCGGCCCGCGGTCGGCTCGGCGTGCTCCTTCTCATGGATGGCGCGGCTCAAGCCCTCGTTGACCGGTGCGGAGTCCGGCCACCGCCGCCGCAGAATGGGCGTCGAAAATGCGAGGTTGATCGAGTCGGAGAGCGGATGTTCCGGTCGCATCGGCCTCGCCGAACCTCTACTTGTGATCGGGTTTCATTCCGCCCATGGCGCCCATTTGGCCCCAGAACATCTTCTGCAGTTGTTCCAGTCCTTCGAGCGAGGCCGGCAGCCAGGTCTTCATCATGGTCTCAGGGTCCATCGACTTGATGGCCTGCTCCATCCGCTTCTGGACCTCGGCCATCATCGACTCCTGCATGGGTCGCAGGTCGGGAAGGCCGAGAAAGGCGCGCGCCTCCTCGGGCGAGCAGTTGATGTCGATCGTGACCTTCACGGCACCTCCCTCAGCTTGCGGGAACCTAGCGCAAAACCGCGCATTTCCCCAGCCAGTTTCACCACGACCCGGCGGATAACCCTACTCTTCGTCGCCCTACTCTCTCATCGCCCTGCTCTTCATCGGTTGTCCGGCGGCAGGCCGGCGCCTAAGTTGCAGAGAATACCGCTGAAAAGCCGGCATCAGGAGCATCCCATGGCCGCCCCGTCCACCTTCCCCGCCGCGAACGTCCTCGAGCGGGAGACCAGTCCCTATCTGCTCCAGCACCGCGCCAATCCGGTGCATTGGCGGCCATGGGGCGACGCGGCGTTCGCCGAGGCCAAGGCCCGCGACGTGCCGGTCCTGCTGTCGGTCGGTTACGCTGCCTGCCATTGGTGCCACGTGATGGCGCACGAGAGCTTCGAAAACGAGGCGACGGCGAAGCTGATGAACGAGCTGTTCGTGAACGTGAAGGTCGACCGCGAGGAGCGGCCCGACGTCGACCAGATCTATATGTCGGCGCTGCACCTGATGGGCGAGCAGGGCGGGTGGCCGCTCACCATGTTCCTGACCCCGGACGGCCAGCCGTTCTGGGGCGGCACCTATTTCCCGCCCGAGCCGCGCTACGGCCGGGCGAGCTTCAAGGACGTGCTGCACGGGATCGCGCAGGCGTGGAAAGACAAGCGCGACCAGGTCAGCCAGAACGTGAGCACACTTGTCGAGGCGCTGAAGTCGCGCGAGCAGTCGCAGCCCGGCGGCCGCATCGACACGGAGCTTCTCGACCGCATCGCCAATCACTTCGCCGGCATGTTCGACCCGGTGCATGGCGGGCTGAAGGGTGCTCCGAAGTTCCCGCAGAGCTCGATCCTCGAGCTGTTGTGGCGCGCCTATCGGCGCGCCAAGGATCGCGACGCGGCGGCCAACCTGCGCAACATCGTCGTCACCACGCTCGACCGCATGTGTCAGGGCGGCATCTACGACCATCTCGGCGGCGGCTTCGCGCGCTATTCGACCGACGCTCAGTGGCTGGTGCCGCATTTCGAGAAGATGCTCTACGACAACGCGCAGCTCATCGACATCCTGACCTTGGTCTGGCAGGAGACGAAGAGCGAGCTCTACTCGACGCGCATCGCCGAGACCATCGAGTGGGTTCAGCGCGAGATGATCGCCGAAGGCGGGTGCTTTGCCGCGACCCTCGATGCCGATTCCGAAGGCGAGGAGGGAAAATTCTACGTGTGGACGGCCGAGGAGACCGACCGCCTCCTCGGCCCGGACGCCCCGTTTTTCAAGGACGCCTACGACGTTCACGAGGGCGGTAACTGGGAGGACCACACCATCCTGAACCGCTCCAAGAAGATGCTGCTCGGCGACGCCGCGCACGAGGCGCGGCTCGCCAAGGCGCGCAAAATTCTGTTCGAGGCGCGCGCCAAGCGCATCCCGCCCAGCCGCGACGACAAGGTGCTCGCCGACTGGAACGGGCTGATGATCGAGGCGTGCGCGCGGGCCGGCTTCGTGTTCGGTCGTCCCGACTGGGTGGCGCAGGGCGCCCAGGCCTTCCACGGGGTGATGACGCATCTGCGCGCACCCGCCGGCGAGCCCGATGCCGGGCGGCTGCGCCATAGCTTCCGCCAGGGCCGCGCCCAGCACGTCGCCATGCTCGACGATTACGCCAACATGGCGCGCGCCGCCGTGTCCCTCTACGAGGTCACCGGCGACGGCGTCTATCTCGATCAGGCCGAGCAGCTGGTGGCCGATGCCGACCGCTGGTACTGGGACAGCGCCGGCGGCGGATATTTCTTCACCGCGTCCGATGCCAGCACCCTGATCACCCGCACCAAGAACGCGCATGACAACGCCACACCGTCGGGGAACGGCAACATGGCGGCGACGCTGGCGCGCCTCTACGCGCTCACCGGCAAGACGGCCTATCGCGACCGCGCCGACGCCACCATCGGCGCGTTCACCGGCGAGCTTAACCAGAACTTCTTCCCGCTGGCGACCCTGCTCAACGCGGCGGATTTCGCCCGGCGTCCGCTGCAGTCCGCGGTGATCGGGCGGCGAGGCGACGCGGCCACGGAAGGCCTGTTGCGCGCGATCGCCGTCGCGGCCTCGCTGCCCAACCTCGTGCTGCAGATCGTCCCGCCGGGCAGTGACCTGCCGGACAGCCATCCGGCGCACGCCAAGGGCCAGCTCAGCGGCAAGTCGACGGTCTATATCTGCGACGGGCCGGTGTGCTCGGCGCCGCTCACCGACCCGGCCACCCTGGCCGAGGACCTGAAGAGGCGCTAACCGCTCCCTCTCATTTCGCCCAGTTCTCGATCCTCAATCCGTTCATGCGCTCGAAATCGCGCACATTGTTCGTCACAAGTATAAGCCCTTCACTGCGCGCATGAGCGCAGATCATCAGGTCATACGGTCCGGTCGGCCGCCCCTTGCGCGCAAGCTCGGCGCGCAAATTTCCGTAGTGCATCGCCGCGCGTTCGCCGAACGGCAGCACGTCCAGCTGGCCGACAAATAGCGAGACGACGGCCAGATTTTCGCTCGGTCTCGCGGACCGCTCGGCACCAAAGGCAAGCTCAGCCAGCGTAACCGCCGAAATGCAGATCTGCTCCGCCAAGCGGTTAAATCGGCCGCGCAGCGTCGCGGGACGGTCCTTGAGTGCATAGATGCATATATCGGTATCGAGCATATAGCGGAGCATCAGAACGTCTTGCGCCTCTGCATCGGCGGCTGCTCTCGCCTTGACATGAAGTCGGCAGATACTGCTGGGCCGTCAAAAAATAAATCCCACGAGTGGCCCACGGGCGTGATGACGCGGGCATGACCGACGGCCGTAATTTCAACTTCGCGCACGTCCGCAGGCATTGCGACCGCCTTCGGCAGGCGAACCGCCTGCGTCTTGTTGTTGTGAAAAACTTTCGATCTGACGCGGGCCATGGTCTGCTCCATATGTATATACCTAAAGTATATACAAGGCACTTCAGCCGCTCAACTTCCATGTGACGCAGGGAGGGTCGGTCGGGGCTAAAGACGACCATCGCTCCTCTGTGGCCACCCCGGGCCCGGGGCTCCGCGCCGCTCACCGACCCGGCCACCCTGGCCGAGGACCTGAAGAGGCGCTAGGCTGGCGGCATCATCGGGGGGAAAACCGCCCACGGAGGAGACCAGCCGATGGCGCAAACCACAATTCAGACGAACGGCGGCACGTTCGAGGCCTATGTCTCGAACAAGAAGAACGTCGCCGGCCCGGGGCTGCTGCTGATCCAGGAGATTTTCGGCGTCAACAAGACCATGCGCGAGCTGGCCGACGATATGTCGCTGCTCGGCTACGTCGTGGTCTGCCCCGATATCTTCTGGCGCATCAAGCCGGGCATACAGCTCAACAACTACACGCCCGACGAATGGAAGCAGGCGTTCGAGCTGTTCCAGAAATTCGACGCCGACAAAGGCGCCGAGGACCTCAAGACGACGCTCGCCCATATGCGCAGGATGCCCGAGGTGACCGGCAAGGTCGGCTGCGTCGGCTACTGTCTCGGCGGCAAGCTCGCCTATCTGATGATGACCCGCTCCAATATCGACTGCGGCGTCAGTTATTACGGCGTCGGCATCCAGGATCTGCTGGACGAGGCCAAGAACATCAAGAACCCTTATCTGATGCACATCGCCGGCAAGGACCAGTTCGTGCCGTCGGAGGCGCAGCAGAAGATCATCAATGCGCTCAAGGGCAACAAGTGCGTCACCATCAACGTCTATCCCGATCAGGACCACGCGTTCGCGCGCGTCGGCGGCGACCATTATGACAAGGAAGCCGCCACGCAGGCCAACGAGCGCACCGCGGCGTTCCTCAAGCAGCATTTGAGCTGAGCCGAGCTTCGCAACTAAAAAATCGAGGACAACAATGACCAAAGCCATCCGAATCCATAAGACCGGCGGCCCCGAGGTGATGCAGTGGGAGGACGTCGAGGTTCCGGCTCCGGGGCCAGGCCAGGCACGCATCCGTCACACCGCGGTCGGCGTCAATTACGTCGACACCTACTACCGCAGCGGCCTCTACCCGCAGCAGCTGCCGGCGATCATCGGCGGCGAGGGGGCCGGCGTCGTCGAGGCGGTCGGTCCCGGCGTCAGCGACGTCAAGGTCAGCGATCGTGTCGCCTATGGCAACGCGCCAGTCGGCTCCTATGCCGAGGCGCGCATCATCCCGGCCGACCGCCTGGTGAAGCTTCCCGACGGCATCACCGACCAGCAGGCAGCCTCGATGATGCTGAAGGGCCTCACCACGCAGTACCTGATCCGCAGCGTCTACCGCGTGAAGTCCGGCGACACGATCCTGTGCCACGCCGCCGCCGGCGGCGTTGGCCTCATCCTCGGCCAGTGGGCGAAGCACCTCGGCGCCACGGTCATCGGCACGGCCGGCGACGCGGACAAGGCGAAGCTCGCCAAGGCGCACGGCTACGATCATGTGATCCTCTATCGCGATCAGAACTTCGTCGAGGAGGTGAAGAAGATCACCAAGGGCGCCGGCGTGCCGGTGGTCTATGACGGCGTCGGCAAGGACACGTTCATGGGCTCGCTCGACTGCCTGCAGCCGCGCGGCATCATGGCCAGCTTCGGCAGCGCTTCGGGCCCGGTGCCGCCGGTCAATCTCGGCATCCTGGCGCAAAAGGGCTCGCTGTTCGTCACCCGCCCGACGCTCGGCACCTTCGTCGCCAAGCGCGAAGACTTGGTCGCCAATTCGAACGAGCTGTTCGACGTGGTGAAGAAAGGCGCGGTCAAGATCGAGATCAACCAGACCTATCCGCTGAAGGATGCGGCGAAGGCGCATCGCGATCTGGAATCGCGCAAGACCACCGGCTCGACGGTGCTGATCCCTTAAGGCCGGTTTTTCGGTCACGAGCCTCCAGGACGGCCTCGCCCGGATGCGGGCGGGGCCGTTCTGCTGCGCGCTAAGCATAAGAAATATATGACATAAAGGCGATTTCACGAGCCGGGGAATATCCGTCCGGCCGCGCCGGTCATGGCGTGAATGGCGTCGCGTCGCCCGCCCTGATTTACCCCAAAGGTCTCTCAAATTGCATCGAAAGACCTTTGGATTCATGGCTATAGCGCGGCGTCTCAAGGTTTTATTTACCGCTCGCCTTTACCTTTCATTACCAACTCTGCCAAAGCCAAGAATACTTGAGGGTGGATTAGCCATGTCGCGTTTCCTGTCCCGCTTCAGCGTCAAGCGCCAGATCGGACTGATCGCCGCCATCGGCGTGTTCGGCCTCATCGCGCTGGGCGCCAGCTATCTGTTTTCGAACTGGCAACTCGCCCGCATGCAGGCGCGCATCGATTCGGCGCGCACGGCCGACAATCTGCTCACCGAGATGGAAAACGGCCTGTTCGAGGCGAAGCAGATAGAAAAAGATTTCCTGTTGCGCCACACCGACGCCAACATCGCCCTCCACGCCGCCCGCATCGAGGACGTGAGCGCCAAGGCCGATCTGCTGGCGCTCAGCCTCGACGATTCAGCGCTCAACGCCAAGGCCGAAGCGCTCGGCCCGGCGCTGCGCAGCTACGGCGAGCGCTTTGCGAAGCTGGGGGCCACGCAGCGCACGCTCGGGCTCGACGAATCGGGCGGCCTTTTGGGAGCCATGCGCAAGTCCGCCACCGACGTGGAGCGGCAGCTCGACGCGCATGACGAGCTGCGCCTGCAGAACCTGTTGCTGGCGATGCTGCGCATCGAAAAGAATTTCCTGCTCCGCCATGACGCCAAGGCCGCCGACGATATGAAGCAGGCCTATACCGATTTCGTCGAGCTGCTACCGATCGCGAAGATCTCGCCGGCGATGCGCGAGAGCGTGGTCAACAAGATGGAGGCGTATCAGCGCGACTTCGCGGCCATGGTCGAAGGTGCGATGACCGTCCAGTCCGACATCGCGGCGCTCGACAAGTCCTACGCCGATATCCAGGCGACCCTGCCGGTGATCGTGACATCCATCCGCGGCGCCGACCAGGCCGCCAACACCGCCATGCAGGCGCTGCAGCGCCAGGCCGCGGCGGTGATGTACGGCACGATCCTGGTGGTGACCCTGATCGTGGCGGGGTTCGGGTTCGTCGTCGGCCGCGGGGTCAGCGGCCCGATCCTCGGCATGACGGACGCGATGACCAAGCTCGCCGGCGGCGACAAGACGATCGCCATCCCCGGCGTCGGCCGCACCGACGAGATCGGCAACATGGCCGCGGCAGTGCAGGTGTTCAAGGACAGCATGATCCGCACCGAGCAGCTGACCGCCGAACAGCACGCGGCCCAGGAGCGCCGCGAGCGGCGCTCGCAGAAGATGGAGGAGAGCATCAAATCGTTCGACCAGTCGGTCAACGGGCTGCTCCAGTCTCTCGCCGACGCCGCGAGCCAGCTGCAGTCGACGGCACACGCCATGTCTTCGACGGCGGACAACACCAATCAGCGGGCGGCGGCGGCGGCGTCCGCTGCCAACCAGGCCTCGTCCAACGTGCAGACCGTTGCCGGCGCCGCCGAGGAGCTTTCCGCGACGATCTCCGAGATCAGCCGGCAGGTCACCGAATCGACCCAGATCGCCGGCAAGGCGGCCGAAGATGCGGTCGGAACGAATGCCGAGATGCAGAGCCTCGCCGCGACCGCGCAGAAGATCGGCGACGTGGTGAAGCTGATCAACGACATCGCCGGCCAGACCAATCTCCTGGCGCTGAACGCGACCATCGAAGCCGCGCGCGCCGGCGAAGCCGGCAAGGGCTTCGCCGTGGTCGCGTCCGAGGTGAAGAGCCTTGCCAACCAGACCGCCAAGGCGACCGATGATATCTCGGCCCAGGTGAAGGCGATCCAGACCGCGACCGCCGGCTCGGTGCGCGCCATCGAGGGGATCACCGGCACGATCGGCCGCATCAACGAGATCGCGACCACGATCGCGTCCGCGGTCGAGGAGGAGGGCGCCGCGACAAAGGAGATCGCGCGCAGCGTCCAGGAGGCGTCGGCGGGCACCACAGAGGTGTCGACCAACATCACCGCGGTCACCCACGCTGCCGGCGAGACCAGCCAGGCGGCCGGCCAGGTCCAGACCGCCGCCGCCGATCTGGCCCAGCAAGGCGAGCGCCTGCGGGCCGAGGTCGACCGCTTCCTCGCCGACTTGCGGGCAGCATAAATAGCCGTCAGCGGTCAGCCGGTCGGCCCTCTTTTATGCTGATCGCTGACGGCTGATGGCTGACAGCTTGCTTAACCCCCGCTAACCACCACCCTTCATCGACGATTCAGGTCCTGCAGGCAGACTCCCCCGCATCGGCGCTGGCGTTACCCGCGCGTGCCCTCCGCAAAGGATCACCGCCACTCGCGGCACCGACCAACAGGCCGTCCGGATCTCTCCGGGCGGCCTGTCCCAATTTGGGTGACCACGAGGTGGCTCGGTTGCTCAAATTGCCAGCGTAATTAACGCTCGCTTCACCCGGCTCGGCGATAGTCCTCCGCCTCTCACGTTTAAGTGAGAGGCACGAACCAATGAGGGGGTCGCCCGTGAGCACGAAATCCGGTGCCGCCGGTTTCTTTTCCATTCTCGGCCACATGACCATCAAGGCGAAGGTGTTCGCCGGCTTCGTGGCCGTGCTGGCGCTGCTGGGCTTGGTGGGCGCCGTCGGTGCGCTGGGCTTCCGGGCGGTTTCAGCCTCATTGACGGAATACGAGCACACGACCAAGAACGCCGTGGGCGTGACGCTGCTCGACCGCAACTTGATCGGCGTCCGCCGGTTTGTGCTGGCCTATACGGTCAGCGGCGATCCGTCGGTTGCCGCGCGCGTGCGCGAAGGCGCCGCCGAGGCCAAGAAGGATATCGCCGAGCTCATCGCGAACACGACCAATCCCGAGCGCAAAGCCAAGCTCGTCGGTGTCGAGCGTCTGGTCGACGACTACATCGCCGGGTTCGAGAAAATCGCGAAGCTGCACGACTCGCGCGAACAAAGTGTCAAGGAGCGGATCGCGCTCGGCACGCAGGCCGACCAGAAGATCGGCATCATCGCGAGCAACTCGCTCATGGACCGAGAGTTTGAGATCGCCGCCGCGGCCGGAGCTCTTCAGTCGGCGATCATGACCGTGCGCCTCAACGCGAACCGTTTCCAGGCGACGCCGGATGAGAAGCTGCACACGATGGTGCTCGCCAACACCAAAACCGCTGAAAACGCTCTCTCGAATCTCGAGACCCGCGTCAAGGATGCCACGCAGTATCAGGAGCTCCTGAAGGACGCGAAGGTGGCCCTCACGGACTATACGGCGTCATTCGCCAAATCGGCCCAGGAGACGTTCGAGATCGATACGCTCGTCAACAAGACGATGGCCGACATGGCCGCGAAGATGGCGAACGACTTGGGCGAGGTTCGCAAATCGCAGCTGGCGAATCTTAAGGAGGTGGGGACCACGGCGGATAATGTGGTTGCTACGTCGTCGCTTTTGAGCCTCGTGCTTTCGTTGGGCGCGTTCGTGCTCGGCGTGGCGCTGGCATGGCTGCTCGGCCGCGGCATCTCCCGCCCGGTCGTCGCCATGACCGACGCCATGCAGAAGCTCGCCGGCGGCGACAAGACCGTGGTGATCCCCGCCCAGGGCCGCCGGGACGAAATCGGCCGCATGGCCGGTGCGGTCGAAATCTTCAAGCAGAACATCATCGAAGCGGACCGGCTGCGTGCCGAGCAGGAGCAGGCCAAAGCCCGCGCCGAGCAGGACAAACGCGCCGCCATGACCAAGATGGCCGACGAGTTCGAATCGAGCGTCAAAGGCATCGTGCAGATGGTGTCGTCGGCGTCGACCGAGCTCGAGACCACCGCCCAGTCGATGTCGGCCACGGCCGAAGAGACGCAGCGCCAGTCCGCCGCCGTTGCGGCCGCGTCCGAGCAGGCGTCGACCAACGTCCAGACCGTCGCCACCGCCGCCGAGGAGCTGTCCGCGTCGATCACCGAGATCGGCCGGCAGGTCAGCGAATCGGCGCGGATCGCCGGGCAGGCCGTCGACGACGCCAGCCGCACCAACACGCAGGTCCAGGCGCTGGCGGAAGCGGCGACCAGGATCGGCGACGTGGTGAAGCTCATCAACGACATCGCCGGGCAGACCAACCTCCTGGCGCTGAACGCCACGATCGAGGCCGCGCGCGCCGGCGAGGCCGGCAAGGGCTTCGCGGTGGTCGCCTCGGAAGTGAAAAGCCTGGCCACCCAGACCGCCAAGGCAACCGAGGACATCGCCACCCAGATCAAGGCCATCCAGGGCGCCACCACCGACTCCGTCCAGGCCATCCAGGGCATCGGCCAGACCATCGGCCGCATCAACGAGATCGCGACCACGATCGCCTCGGCGGTCGAGGAGCAGGGGGCGGCCACCAAGGAGATCGCCCGCAACGTTCAACAGGCCTCCTCCGGCACCAACGAGGTTTCGTCCAACATCACCGGTGTCACCCGGGCGGCGACCGATACCGGGGCCGCGTCCAATCAGGTGCTCGGTGCGGCCGGCGAACTGTCCAAGCAGTCGGAGAGCCTGAAGGGCCAGGTCGAGGCATTCATCGGCCGCATCCGCGCCGCCTGAGCGGTATTGCGGTCACAGAATGGTCCTTGGAAATCGGCCCTCGGCCTGAGGCAGAGTCCGCGGCCTCGGCACTGGCATTGTCGCGTCCCCGAAAAATTATGACGGGACGCCAATCGCGGAACCGACCGACAGGCCGTCCGGAAGTCCCCGGGCGGTCTGTCCCATTTGTGGAAGCAGGGAAGCTTGTTAGCCGTCAGCGATCAGCGGGTTCGGCGGCTCTTCGGCTGACTGCTGAAAGCTGACGGCTGTTAAGTATTCATCGCCTCGAAGAAGTCCTTGTTGGTCTTCGAGGTCTTGAGCTTATCGATCAGGAACTCCATCGCGTCGGTGACGCCCATCGGCATCAGGATGCGGCGCAGCACGTACATCTTGGCCAGCACGCCCTTGTCGAGCAGCAGCTCTTCCTTGCGGGTACCCGACTTGGTGATGTCGATGGACGGGAAGGTCCGTTTGTCGGAGAGCTTGCGGTCGAGGATGATTTCCGAGTTACCGGTGCCCTTGAACTCTTCGAAGATCACCTCGTCCATGCGCGAGCCGGTGTCGATGAGGCCGGTCGCGATGATGGTGAGGCTGCCGCCCTCCTCGATGTTGCGGGCGGCGCCGAAGAAGCGCTTGGGCCGCTGCAGCGCGTTGGCATCGACGCCGCCGGTGAGCACCTTGCCCGACGAGGGGACGACGGTGTTGTAAGCGCGCGCCAGGCGGGTGATCGAATCGAGGAGGATCACCACGTCGCGCTTGTGCTCGACCAGGCGCTTGGCCTTTTCGATTACCATTTCGGCGACCTGAACGTGGCGGGTCGCCGGCTCATCGAAGGTCGAGGAGACGACCTCACCCTTCACCGAGCGGATCATGTCGGTCACCTCCTCCGGCCGCTCGTCGATGAGCAGCACGATGAGATAGACCTCCTCGTGATTGGACGCGATGGCGTGCGCGATGTTCTGCAGCATCACCGTCTTGCCGGTGCGCGGCGGGGCGATGATGAGGGCGCGCTGGCCTTTGCCCAGCGGCGCGATCAGGTCGATGATCCGGCAGGTCGGATCCTTCTTCGGCGGATGGTTGGTCTTGGGCTTGCCGTCCTTGTCGCGCATGATCGGGCCGAGGCCACCTTCGACCTCGAGATGCAGCCGCTCTTCGGGATAGAGCGGCGTCAGATTGTCGAAGTTGATGCGGTGCCGCGCCGTGTCCGGATTGTCGAAGTTGATCGTCTTGACGTTCGTGATCGCGAAATAGCGCTCACCGTCCTTGGGTGCGCGGACCTGACCCTCGACCGTGTCGCCGGTGCGCAGGCCGAAGCGGCGCATAATCTGCGGGCTCACGTAGATGTCGTCGGGGCCGGGCAGATAGTTCGCTTCCGGGCTGCGCAGGAAGCCGAAGCCGTCGCCCAGGATTTCGAGGACGCCCTCGCCGTAGATCGCGACCTCGTTGTCGGCGAGTCGCTTGAGAACGGCGAAGATCATGTCCTGGCGGCGGAGCGCCGAGGCGTTCTCGATCTGGAGTTCTTCGGCGTATTTGAGCAGGTCGCTCGGGTTCTTTTGCTTGAGTTCTTGGAGATTCATCGGTTCTGGATTGGGGTTGGGGCAGGGGGAAGCCGCAGAGGGCGGCGGCGGTGATATCCGGCCGGATTATCCGCCAGCACCCGAACCGGGCTCGAATCCCCAAAAGCGGCTTGCGACGCTTATGATTTCGGAGTGGGCGGTCTGGCGCCCGTGAACCGGTGCGCCGTGGGGCTTGCCGTACCGTTCTCGGCTCCCCTCTACCTAAGATGTAGCGAACGCCACCCCGCAAGTCAACTGAATGCGCATCGCCCCGAGGCTGAAGTTGCTCAACTCGCACGCGAATTTCCGCACTGCGGCAAAACCGCAAAGGGGTGCTCAGAACGGCCGGACGATCACCATGATCACGGCCACGATCAACAGCACGGTCGGGATCTCGTTCGCGATCCGGTAGAACCGCGCCGGCCGGCGGTTGCGGTCCGCCGCGAAATCCTTCTGCCAGCGCGCGAACAGCTGGTGCAGCACGCTCAGCAGCACGACCGCGGCCAGCTTAACGTGCAGCCAGCCCTGGTGCCAGTCCTGGACCAGCAGCAGGAGGCCGCCGAACACCCAGACCGCCACAAACGCGGGATTCATGATGGCGCGCAGAAGCCGCCGCTCCATGACCTTCAGGGTCTCCGACAGCTCCGATCCCGGTGCCGCGGCGCAATGGTAGACGAACAGCCGCGGCAGATAGAGCAGCCCGGCCAACCAGGCGATGACCGCGATGACGTGCAGGGCCTTGATCCACGCAAACCAGTGCTGCACGAAGTCCTGCACCATGGGACGGGTTGTACCCCCGCCCACGCCCGCCGGCTAGGCTATTGGAATCAGACGCGGAACAGAATTGATCCAGATCAAAGAGGGGCGCTCGCCAGTGGGTCGGGGTCCGGGCCGTCCGGGCGCAGAAAGGACCCTGTGGATAGCCCTTGCAAAGATCTTTGCGAATAATTATTAATTGCGGCGGTATATAGGGCGACGGCTTGGACCAGTGCCGAAGGTTTCGGCGGGAGTTCGGTTAAGTGCCTGATTCGACGACGATCCGTACTGTCTCTTTGAGCGACGCCGACAAAGGCTTCCGCGGCCGCGTGGTGCGTGTGGGTGTCGTGGTTGTCCCCGGCGGTACCGTGGCGCCCCATCTGCTCGAGCTGGAGCGGCGGTTGGTCGAGATGGGCTTCGTCGAGGGTGCGGAGGTCCATCTTCTGCACGAAGGCTTCCTCGGCGGCGATCCGATCGCGGTCCGCGTCGACGACACCACGGTCGCGGTCCGCCGCCGCGACGCGCGCATGGTTCTCGTCGACCCAGAGGAGTGAGCGGCGGCACCACGATGTCGGCCACCGCCACCGCGTCTCCGGTCATCGCGCTCGTCGGCTGCCCCAATTGCGGCAAGACGGCACTGTTTAACGCGCTGACCGGCAGCCGCCAGAAAGTCGCGAACTATCCCGGTGTCACCGTCGAGCGTAAAGCCGGCGCGTTCACCACTACGGCCGGGCGGCGGGTGCAGGTGCTCGATCTGCCGGGCACATACTCGCTGCGCGCCCGCAGTCCCGACGAGGCCGTGACGCGCGACGTCGTCCTCGGCCGGCTGAAAGGCGAAGCGGCACCCGATGCGCTGGTCGTCGTCGCCGACGCCACCAATCTGCGGCTCGCGCTGCGCTTGGTGCTCGAGCTGAAGCTCACCGGCCGGCGACTTATTCTTGCCGTCAACATGATCGACATCGCGCGGCGGCGCGGCGCCGAGATCGATCTCAAACAGCTCGAAGCCGCCCTCGGCGTACCGGTCGTTTCCACCGTCGCGGTGCGCAAGGGCGGCATCGCCGACCTGCTGAGCCGGCTCGACACGGTGATCGACCGCACCTCCGATGCCCCGGCCGACTGCCAGTGGCACGAACCGAACGCCGCCGAGCTCCGCGCCGCCCATGGGGCCGCGGACCGCATCCTGACGCTCTGCCTGTGGCGGCCGGCGGATGAGAGCCTCACCGGCCGGATCGACAGCGTCCTTCTACATCCGCTCGCTGGAATCGCGATTCTGCTCGCGGTCCTGTTCCTGATCTTCCAGGCGGTGTTCGCCTGGGCCCAGCCGGTCATGGACCTGATCAAGAGCGGCTTCGACGCCCTGGCGGCGTTCGTGGACGCCGTTCTGCCGCACGGCATGCTCCACAGCCTGGTCACCGACGGCGTCATCTCCGGTGTCGGCAGCGTGCTGGTGTTCCTGCCGCAGATCCTGCTGCTGTTCTTTTTCATCATTCTGCTCGAGGATTCGGGCTACATGGCCCGCGCCGCGTTCCTGATGGATCGCATCATGGGCGGTGCCGGCCTGCACGGCCGCGCCTTCATCCCGCTGCTTTCGAGCTTCGCCTGCGCCATTCCCGGCATCATGGCGACGCGGGTGATCGATCAGCGCCGCGACCGGCTCACCACCATCCTGGTGGCGCCACTGATGACCTGCTCGGCGCGCATTCCCGTCTACACGCTGATCATCTCGGCGTTTGTTCCGGCGCGCAGGGTGTGGGGCGGGCTGCAGCTTCAAGGCCTGGTCATGTTCGGGCTGTACGCGACCGGCATCGTGAGCGCGCTCGCCGTGGCCGCCGTGCTGAAGCGCATCGTCTGGCGCCACGAGCCTGAGCCGTTCCTGATGGAGCTGCCGTCCTATAAATGGCCGAGCCTGCGCAACGTCGTGCTGGGTCTCTGGCAGCGCGCGATCATCTTCCTGCGCCGCGCCGGCACGGTGATCTTCTCGATGATGCTGGTGATCTGGTTCCTGTCCTCGGTACCTGGTGCTCCGGCCGATGCCACCGAGCCGGCCATCAACTACTCGATCGCCGGCGTGATCGGACATTGGCTGGCCCCGGCCCTGGCGCCGATCGGCTTCAACTGGCAGATCGCGATCGCGCTCATCCCGGGCCTGGCCGCCCGCGAAGTCATGGTCGCGGCACTCGGCACCGTCTATGCGATCGCCGATCAAGGGGTCGAGATCCACTCGGCCCTGGGCCCGATCCTGGCCGCCGATTGGAGCCTCGCCACGGCGATGGCGGTTCTGGCCTGGTACGTGTTCGCGCCGCAATGCGCATCCACCCTTGCGGTGATCAAGCGCGAGACGAACTCCTGGGTGTGGCCGGTGGTCACGTTCCTCTACATGATCACCCTGGCCTATGTGGCGGCGTTCACCACCTATCGGATCGCCGGCGCCCTCTTCGGCTAACCGCTCGCGGCCATCGCGCACCGGCGGCTCGCCGGCGGGCACAGGCGCACCCCACCGTCGGCTGCCGCGGTGGCCGGACGTTTCAGCGCCTCGCGCACCAGCCGCGCCAGGCCGGCGATGAACTTCGGATCGGTGCCGACCGTCGGCACCCGTTCGTAGACCGGCACGCCGGCCTTCCGTGCATGGTCACGATACGTGACGTCGAGCTCGATCAGCGTCTCCGAATGCTCGGACACGAACGCGATCGGCGCCACGACCAGCGGCACGCCATCGGCGCCGGCGCGTGCGATCTCCTGCTCGGCATACGGCCCCAGCCATTCCAGCGGCCCGACCCGGCTCTGGTAGCAGATCCGCCAGTCGAGCTTAGGGATTGCCAGCGCCTGCACGACCGCAGCCGCCGTCATCTCGACCTGCGCCTGATACGGATCGCCCCGCTCGACCATTTTCTTCGGCAGCCCATGAGCGGAGAACAACAGCCGCGGCGGCTTGTTCGGCACCGCGGCCGCGGTCCGCTCGTAGGCCGGGCGGATCAGGGCGGCCACGGCGGCGACGAAGCCGGGTTCGGCCGGATAGCAGCAGACGGCGCGACTATGCGCCTTGATG
>DASWFO010000145.1:0-5185 GCA_036394195.1 Alphaproteobacteria bacterium
AGTCGTCACCCCGGCCAAGCGGCGCAGCCGCGCGAGCCGGGGTCCATGCTGCCACGGGCGAGATGGACCCCGGATCTCGCTTCGCTCGTCCGGGGTGACGAGGGAAAAAGGATCGGGACTCATCTGTTGGCGTCGATCCACGAGGTTCGCGCACTAGCCGCGCTCGATGCGGTGCACCAGCCGCGCGCGCTCCCAGACCTCGACGGCCGTGGCGCCGGCGACGGTCGCCAGATAAGACGTGCCGTGGCCGATCGCGTCCGCGTCGGCCGCAAAAGTCCCCACTTCGTTTGCCAAGATCCGGTAGTCGTCGCCGATGACGTAAAAGCGATACGCACTCGTCACTGAACCATCCCCCCTCGCGCGGTCGGACATTCAGGCGGCCCGCGCACCGCAAGTCAACAGGAACAACTGTGCCGATCGGCAACCAATGAGCGTGTGATGGCGATCACAGGGCGCGGCGCAGCCCCTGGCAGATCGCGACGTAGTCGGGATGGTCGGGCGGGATCAGACCGTGGCGGACGAGAAAATCGATGACGACCGGGTTGCAGTTGAACTTGAACTCGCGGGTCTCGCTGACGATGTCGGCGACCTTCGCGATCGGCCACAGATAGAACTCGGCGATCTCGCCGTCGGTGTTGCGCGGCGTGAAATCCGCCGGCAACTCGAGGTCGAAGCAGAACTGGACGTCGGGCTTCAGCCCGTCGGCCGCCTCGACGCAATAGGTGATGGCGCCGACCGCGACGGCGCGGCGCGCGAGATCGCGGGGGATCGCCGCCTCCTCGGCGCATTCCTTGATCAGGTTGTCGGTGAGGCCGATGCCGATCGGCTGGCCGCCGGCGACGAGATTGTCCAGCATGCCCGGATAGGTGTGCTTGTCGCGGGCCCGGCGGCCGATCCACATGTGGATCCCGTCGTCGTCGCGCACGAAGCCGTTCATGTGGACGCCGAAGGCGCGCACGCCGAAATGCGGAACGGCAGCGCGCTCGATCTGCAAGAACGGCGGCTCGGCGAAGCTGCGCGTCACCGCGTAGTACTCGCCGCGCACGCCGGTGACGATCCCCTCCGCGCAGAGCGCCTTCACCACGCGCTCCATCTCGGACGAGCGCGCGGCGAAGGTCGACAGGCGCGGATGCAACACGACCGCGTCGTCGTCGATCTCGAACACGTCGGGAAAGTCGACCAGACGCGGGATCAGCGCCTTGCGCACCCGGCCGACCCGGCAGCCGTCGACGACGAACCACTGGAAGTGATCCGGGTTCCAGCGGTTGCACTCGTCGATGCGGTCGAGGAACGACATTCCATGGCATAGATAAGCCATGATCCGGCCGCTGCCTAGAACCGCCTGCGCGGTCCTCGTCGTCGCTCTCCTCGCCGCAGCACCGCTGTCGGCCGCCGATCCGGCCCCGGAGTTGCGCGACTTCGCGCGCGCGGTCGGGCTGTCGGACGTCGACGGATTCGTCGAGACCGTGGAGGCGCTGCGGACCGAGCACCGGCTGCCGCCATGGTACCTGAGCAAGCGGCAGGCCGAACGGCTGGGCTGGCATCCGGGGCTCGACCTCTGCCGCATCACCGGCCGCGAGGAGATCGGCGGCGACCGCTTCCGCGACCGCCAGCACGTGCTCCCGGACTCCGGCCGGCGCTGGCATGAGGCCGATCTCGATGAGCGCTGCGCCCGCCAGCGCGGCACGCACCGGCTGATCTGGTCCGACGACGGGCTGATCTACGTCACCACCGACCACTACCGGAGTTTCATTCCGGTGCCGGCGGCGCCGTCCCGCTAGTTCCATCTTTCTGGCTATGAGGGCGCGCCCTATAGTGGCGCCATGCACATGCTCCTCACCGTCATGCCGTGGCTGATCGGGCTCGCCTTGTTCGCCGTTGTCGCGACCCTGTTCACCGGGCTGTTCAGCATGACCAGGGGCGGCGAATTCAACGCCCGCTACGGCAACAAGCTGATGCGCCTGCGCGTCGTCCTGCAGGCGGTCACCATCGCGCTGTTCATGATGTACATCCTCCTGATGAAGATGGCCTGAGCCGCCATGGTCCGGCTGACCAAGATCTACACGCGCGGCGGCGACGGCGGCGAGACTTCGCTCGGCGGCGGGGCACGGGTGCCCAAGCACGATCTCCGCGTCGCCGCCTACGGCACGGTCGACGAGGCCAACGCGGCGATCGGCCTGGCACGCCTGCACACGCAAGGCGAAGCGGATGCGATGCTGGCCCGCATCCAGAACGACCTGTTCGATCTGGGCGCCGATCTCTGCACGCCGGAGAAGCCCGCCTCCGAAAAGAAGGAGGCCGCGCCGCAAGCGCTGCGCATGACCCAGGCGCAGGTCGACCGCCTGGAGCGTGAGATCGATGCGATGAACGAGAAGCTGGCGCCGCTCAATTCGTTCGTGCTGCCGGGCGGGACGGCGGCGGCGGCGCATCTCCATCTCGCGCGGACCGTGATCCGGCGCGCCGAACGGCTGATGACGGAGTTGGCGACGACCGAGAGCGTGAACGCGCTCGCCCTCAAATACGCCAACCGCGTCTCGGATCATCTCTTCGTCCTCGCCCGCCACCTCAACGACGACGGGCGGCGCGACGTGCTGTGGACGCCGGGGGAAAACCGCTAAACACCGGCCGTCAAGAAATTGACTCACTCGGGCCGGGCGCCCTATGTTGCACCTGCGAAATTGCCTGGAATTGCGGCGTCCGCCGCACGATTTACAGGCAAGTGATAAGCCGGCCGGCGTCTCCGGCCGCATCTCAAGCTTAGGGACAGAGCACGGATGAAGGTCCTGGTCGCGGTCAAACGCGTCGTCGATTTCAACGTCAAGGTCCGCGTCAAGGCCGATCAGAGCGGCGTCGAGACGGCGAACGTCAAGATGTCGATGAACCCGTTCGACGAGATCGCGGTCGAGGAAGCCATCCGCCTCAAGGAGAAGGGCCACGCGACCGAGATCATCGCGGTGTCCATGGGCCCGCAACAGTGCCAGGAGACCATTCGGACGGCCCTCGCCATGGGTGCCGACCGCGGCATCCTCGTCCACACGGACGCCGAGCTGCAGCCGCTGGCCGTCGCGAAGCTGCTCAAGGCCATCGTCGCCAAGGAACAGCCGCGCCTCATCATCCTCGGCAAGCAGGCGATCGATGACGATTGCAACCAGACCGGCCAGATGCTGGCGGCCCTGCTCGGCTGGCCGCAGGGCACCTTCGCCTCGAAGCTGGTCCCGGCCGCCGACGCGATCGAGGTGACCCGCGAGGTCGACGGCGGGCTCGAGACCGTGGAGCTGAAGCTGCCAGCGGTCGTCACCACCGACCTCCGCCTGAACGAGCCGCGCTATGCCTCGCTGCCCAACATCATGAAGGCGAAGAAGAAGCCCATCGAGACCGTCACCCCCGACGCGCTCGGCGTCGATCCGGCGCCGCGCATCGTGACCTTGAAGGTCAGCGAGCCGCCCAAGCGCAAATCCGGCGTCAAGGTGCCGGACGTCGCCGCCCTCGTCGACAAACTCAAGAACGAAGCCAAAGTGATCTGATGAGCGTCCTCGTCATCGCCGAACACGAGCCGGCCGATCTGCGGCCGGCCACCCTGAACACGATCAGCGCCGCCACGAGGCTGGGCGGCGACGTCCACGTCCTGGTCGCCGGACAGAACTGCCGGGCCGCGGCCGACGCCGCCGCCAAGGTCGCCGGCGTCGCCAAGGTGCTGCTCGCCGACAACGCGGCCTATGCGCATCCGCTGGCCGAGACCCTCGCCCCGCTGATCGTCAATCTCGCCGCCGGCTACAGCCACGTGCTGGCGCCCGCGACCACGTTCGGCAAGAACGTGGCGCCGCGGGTCGCCGCCCTGCTCGACGTGGCGCAGGTCTCCGACATCATCGGCATCGAATCGCCCGACACCTTCGTGCGGCCGATCTATGCCGGCAATGCGATGGCGACGGTGCAGTCGAAGGACAAGATCAAGGTCCTCACCGTGCGCGGCACCGCTTTCCCCGCCGCCGCGGCCAGCGGCGGCAACGCCGCGGTCGAGCCGGTGGCCGAGGCGCCCGGCGACACCGGCCAGTCGAAGTTCCTGCGCCAGGAGCTGTCCAAGTCCGAGCGGCCGGAGCTCACCGCGGCGCGGATCGTGATCTCGGGCGGGCGCGGCATGGGCTCGGGCGACAACTTCAAGATCCTGGAGGCGCTGGCCGACAAGCTGGGCGCGGCGGTGGGCGCGTCGCGCGCCGCCGTCGACGCCGGCTTCGTGCCCAACGACTACCAGGTCGGCCAGACCGGCAAGATCGTGGCACCCGAGCTCTACATCGCCGTCGGCATCTCGGGCGCCATCCAGCACCTCGCCGGCATGAAGGATTCGAAGGTCATCGTCGCCATCAACAAGGACGAGGAGGCGCCGATCTTCCAGGTCGCCGATTACGGGCTCGTCGGCGATCTGTTCAAGCTCGTTCCGGAACTCACCGCGGCGCTGCCGGCGAAACGCTGACCGCCGCTCACCGCTCCAGCATGAGGGTCTCACCATGAAAACCATCGGAATCGTCGGCGCGGGTCAGATGGGCAGCGGCATCGCGCATGTGTGTTCGCTCTCCGGTTTCGACGTGAAGGTCTTCGACGCCAATCCAGAGATGGTGCCGAAGGCACTGTCCAACATCGGCGGCAACATGGACCGCCAGATCAAGCGCGGCCAGATCACGCCCGACGCCAAGGCGGCCGCGCTGAAGCGCATCACGGCGGCGGCCGATTACGGCGCGTTCAAGGATTGCGACCTGGTCATCGAGGCCGCCACGGAGAACGAGGCGATCAAGCGCGAGGTGTTCAAGAAGCTGTGCCCGGCCTTGAAGCCGGACGCGCTGATCGCGAGCAACACGTCGTCGATCTCGATCACGCGGCTGGCCGCCGCCACCGACCGGCCGGCCAAGTTCATCGGCATGCATTTCATGAACCCGGTGCCGGTGATGCAGCTGGTCGAGCTGATCCGCGGCATCGCCACCGACGAGGCGACGTTCAAGACGGTGAAGGATCTGACCGTGAAGCTCGGCAAGACCGCCGCGGTCGCCGAGGACTTCCCGGCCTTCATCGTCAACCGCATCCTGCTGCCGATGATCAACGAGGCCGTCTACACGCTCTACGAAGGTGTCGGCAACGTCGAATCGATCGACACCGCGATGAAGCTCGGCGCCAACCACCCGATGGGGCCGCTCGA
>DASWFO010000146.1:0-52507 GCA_036394195.1 Alphaproteobacteria bacterium
TGAAGAACACCATCAACACCATGCTGGATCAGCTGAACTCGTTCGCCTCGGAGGTGACGCGCGTGGCGCGCGAGGTCGGCACCGAGGGCAAGCTCGGCGGCCAGGCGCAGGTGAAGGGCATCGCCGGCACCTGGAAGGACCTGACCGACAGCGTGAATCAGATGGCGGCCAACCTGACCGGCCAGGTGCGCAACATCGCCGAGGTCACCACGGCGGTTGCCCGCGGCGACCTCTCGAAAAAGATCGTGGTGAATGTAAAGGGCGAGATCCTGGAGCTGAAGAACACCATCAACACCATGCTGGATCAGCTGAACTCGTTCGCCTCGGAGGTGACGCGCGTGGCGCGCGAGGTCGGCACCGAGGGCAAGCTCGGCGGCCAGGCCAAGGTCGAAGGTGTGGCCGGCACCTGGAAGGACCTCACCGACAACGTGAACCTGATGGCGGCGAACCTGACCGGCCAGGTGCGCAACATCGCCGAGGTCACCACCGCGGTGGCGCGCGGCGATCTGTCGAAGAAGATCGTCGTCGACGTCAAGGGCGAGATCCTGGAGCTGAAGAACACCATCAACACGATGGTGGACCAGCTCGGATCGTTCGCCTCTGAGGTGACCCGCGTCGCCCGCGAGGTCGGCACCGAGGGCAAGCTCGGCGGCCAGGCGCAGGTGAAGGGCATCGCCGGCACCTGGAAGGACCTGACCGACAACGTGAACCAGATGGCGGCCAACCTGACGAGCCAGGTGCGCGGTATCGCCGAGGTGGTGACGGCGGTCGCCAACGGCAACCTCAAGCGCAAGCTCGCGGTCGAGGCCAGCGGCGAGATCGCGGCCCTCGCCGACACCATCAACGGGATGATCGAGACGCTCGCCACCTTCGCCGATCAGGTGACCAACGTGGCGCGCGAGGTCGGCATCGAGGGCAAGCTCGGCGGCCAGGCGCGGGTGCCCGGCGCCGCGGGGCTATGGCGCGATCTGACCGACAACGTCAACCAACTCGCCGCGAACCTCACCACCCAGGTGCGGGCCATCGCCGAGGTCGCGACCGCCGTGACCAAGGGCGACCTGACGCGGTCGATCACCGTCGAAGCCTCGGGCGAGGTCGCGGCGCTGAAGGACAACATCAACGAGATGATCCGCAACCTCGCGGACACGACGCGGAAGAACACGGAACAGGACTGGCTGAAGACGAACCTCGCCAAGTTCAACCGTATGCTCCAGGGCGAGCGCGATCTCGTGACGGTCACCAACCTGATCCTGTCGGAGATCGCGCCGCTGGTGAACGCGAGCCATGGCGTCTTTTATCTGTCCAAGTCGGAGGACGAAGAAGAGGTGCTCGAGCTCGCCGCCAGCTATGCCTATACGCAGCGCAAGAATCTCACCAACCGCTTCCGCCTGCGCGAGGGCCTGATCGGCCAGTGCGCCTATGAAAAGCGCCGCATCGTGCTGACCCACGTCCCCAACGACTATATCCGGATCGCCTCGGGTCTCGGTGAGGCGGCTCCGCTCAACATCATCGTCCTGCCCGTCCTGTTCGAGGGCGAGGTCAAGGGCGTCCTGGAGCTGGCCTCGTTCGAGCGCTTCAGCGATATCCATCAGACGTTCCTCGACCAGCTCATGGAAAGCATCGGCATCGTGCTGAACACGATCGCCGCGAACATGCGCACCGAGCGCCTGCTGGCCCAGTCGCAGCTGCTCACGGCCGAGCTACAGAGCCAGCAGGAGGAGCTCAAGAAGACGAACGATCGCCTGGAGCAGCAGGCCGCGTCGCTGCAGAAATCGGAAGAGCTGCTGAAGGCGCAGCAGGAGGAGCTCCGGAACACCAACGAGGAGCTCGAAGACAAGGCGCGGCTTCTGTCGCACCAAAAAAAGCAGATGGAGATCAAGAACCAGGAAATCGAGCGTGCGAAGGCGGCCCTCGAGGAGAAAGCCGAGCAACTGGCACTGACGTCGAAATACAAGTCCGAGTTCCTGGCCAACATGTCGCACGAGCTGCGGACGCCGCTGAACAGCCTCCTCATCCTGTCGACATTGCTTGCCGACAACGCCGACCGGAACCTCACCGACAAGCAGATCCAGTTCGCCGAGACGATCCACACCGCGGGCACGGAGCTGCTCGGCCTGATCAACGACATCCTCGACCTGTCGAAGATCGAATCGGGCACGGTGACGCTCGACATCGCCGAAATCGACTTCGCCGACATGAAGGATTACGTGACGCGCGGCTTCGGCCAGATCGCGGCCGATAAGAATCTGGACTTCGAGGTGGAGGTCGATCCGACGCTGCCGCGCGCGATCCATTCCGACAAGAAGCGCCTCCAGCAGGTCATCAAGAACCTGCTCTCGAATGCCTTCAAGTTCACCGAGGAGGGCCGGATCGAGCTGAAGATCGCGCGCGCGACGTTTGGCTGGAGCTCGAAAAACACCATCCTGAATTCGGCCCCCACCGTGGTCGGGTTCTCGGTCACGGACACCGGCATCGGCATCGCCGCGGACAAGCAGAAGATCATCTTCGAGGCGTTCCAGCAGGCCGACGGCACCACCAGCCGCAAATATGGCGGGACCGGACTCGGCCTCTCGATCAGCCGCGAGATCGCCCGCCTTCTGGGCGGCGAGATCACGGTGGTCAGCGCCCCGGCCGAGGGCAGCACGTTCACGCTCTTCGTGCCGCTGACCTACAATGTGGCCGCCGCGGCACTGCGGCCGACCCAGCGCATGAGCGAGGACCAGCCGGAGCCGATCGAGGAGAAGCGCGTGAGCTTGGCGCCGGTGGCTCTGCCGACGCGGCCGCTTCCCGCCGCCGCCATCGACGACGACCGCGAGAGCATCCAGCCTGGGGACCGGGTTCTGGAGATCGTGGAAGACGACCCGAAATTTGCCGCCATCCTCCTCGATCTGGCCCGTGAGCGCGGCTTCAAGGCGCTGGTCTCGTCGACCGCTGCTGACGCCCTGGCCCTGGCGCGCCGGTTCAAGCCGCATGCGATCACTCTCGATATCCGGCTTCCCGACACCGACGGGTGGCGCCTGCTCGACATCCTCAAGCGCAATCCGGAGACCCGCCACATCCCGGTGAGCGTGATGTCGGTCGACGACGCGCGGGATGTTGGCGCGCGGATGGGCGCGTTCTCGGTGCTGAGCAAGCCGGTGAATCGCGATCATCTCTTCGCCGCGTTCGAGCGGACGGAGAAGTTCCTGTCGCGCAAGGTGAAACAGCTGCTCGTCGTCGAGGACGACGATATCCAGCGCAGCCACATCGCCAGGGTCATCGGCAACAGCGACGTCGAGACCACGTTCGCCGCCAACGGACAGGCGGCGCTGCGCGCGATCAAGGACAAGCCCTTCGACTGCGTCGTCCTCGATCTCGGCCTGCCCGATATCGACGGCCTGCAGGTCCTGGAGGAGCTGCGCCGGACCGCGCAACACGTGCCGGTGATGGTCTATACCGCCCGCGATATCAGTTCGCGCGACGAGATCAAGCTGCGGAACCTGGCGGAGTCGCTGGTCATGAAGACTCCGGAATCGCTGGCCAGGGTGTTCGACGAGACGGCCCTATTCCTACACCGCGTCGTCGCCGACCTGCCGGAGGAGAAGCAGAAGCTGCTGGCCAGCGTGCGCCAGCGGGAACCCATGCTGGCCGACCGCAAGGTCCTGATCGTGGACGACGACGTCCGCAATATCTTCTCCCTGGCGAGTGCCTTGGAGCAGCATCAGATGGAGGTGATGCACGCGGAGAACGGCCGCGACGGGATCGCGCTCCTGGAGCAGACGCCCGGCATCGACCTCGTTCTCATGGACGTGATGATGCCCGACATGGACGGTTACGAAACCATGCGAACCATCCGCGCCCGCGAGCGCTTCAAAGGCCTGCCGATCATCGCGATCACCGCCAAGGCCATGCACGGCGACCGCGAAAAGTGCCTCGACGCCGGGGCTTCCGACTACGCTGCAAAGCCGGTCGACATCGACCAGATCCTGTCGATAATGCGGGTATGGCTGCGCAAGCACCGGGCCGACATAGGATCGATCTGACCCATGCCTGACGATCCGACGCAAAATGCATATAATGGGACGGCGTCCCATCGCGGCGCCGGCATGCCGGACGTTCTTCTGCCGGCGGGCGGGAAGACCGGGGCCGAGCCGCCGATCACCGCGGGCATTCTTCTGGTCGACGACAAGCCGAAGAACCTGTTCGCACTCGCCGAGATGCTGGACAGCCTCGGCGAGAACATCGTCCAGGCGACATCGGGTGTCGATGCGCTGCGCTGCCTTCTGCGGCGGGATTTCGCGATCGTGCTGGTGGATGTGCAGATGCCCGACATGGACGGGTATGAGCTGGCCGCGTTGATTCGCGAGCGCGAACGCTCGCGCGACATGCCGGTCATCTTCATCACGGCGCTGAGCAAGGAGGATCAAGACATTTCCCGCGGCTACGCTCTGGGTGCGGTCGACTACGTGTTCAAGCCGATCGATCCGGTGGTTCTGCGCGCCAAGGTCGCGGTGTTCGTCGACCTCTACAAGAAGACCGAGGCCGTGCGCCGCCAGGCGGAGCTCGAGCGGCTTCTGCAGATGGAGAACCTGCGGGTTCGGACCGAGAAGATCGAGGCCGAGCGGGCGCTCCGCCAGATCGAGGAGCGGCAATCGCTGATCATCCGCTCGCTCCCCATCGCACTCTACACCGCTGACCTGAAGGGCGGTTTTGCCGGCCCGCGCTTCCTCAGCGAGAGCATCGCGGGGGCCGTCGGTTTCAAAGCCTCGGAATTCATCGAAGACCTCGATCTGTGGGCGGCGCGGATTCATCCCTCCGACCGTGGCCGCGTCCTCGCCCAGGTTGCCGCGATCGCCGAGACGGGCTCCGCCTCGATGGAGTATCGCTGGCGCTGCGCGGACGGTGCCGAGAAGGTGTTCCTCGACCAGGCCGTCGTGGTGTGCGACGACGCGGGCGAGCCCAAGGAGATTCTCGGCACCTGTCTCGACGTCACCTACCGGCGGCAGCTCGAGCAGCAGCTGGCACACTCGCAGAAAATGGAGGCGATCGGCCAGCTCACCGGCGGCATCGCCCACGACTTCAACAACATGCTGAGCGTCATCATCTGGAATCTCGACGTGGTGACGCGGGCGCTGAAGGGCAGCGGCAAGCTCTACGATCGCTCCCAAATGGCGTTGAACGGAGCCTTGAATTGTGCCGAGCTGATCCGCCAGCTGCTGGCCTTCGCCCGTCATCAGCCGCGCCAGCCGAAGGTCATCGACGTCTCGGAGCTGGTGCCGCGCATGGCGAAGATGCTGGCCCCGGTTCTCGGCGAGCGGATCAAGGTGGGGGTCAGCCTGCAGGAGGAGATCTGGCCGGTGTTTGCGGACCCGGCGCAGATCGAATCCATCCTGCTCAATCTGGCCATCAACTCGCGCGACGCCATGCCCGATGGCGGCACGCTGATCGTCGAGTGCGCGAACATCCACCACGACAGCGTTGATCTCGAGCCGGAAACCGGGGATTACGTGACCCTCGCCGTCACCGACACCGGCGTCGGCATGCCGCAGGAGGTGATCGACCGCGCGTTCGAGCCGTTCTTCACCACCAAGGAGTCCGGCAAGGGCAGCGGCCTCGGCCTCAGCATGGTGTACGGCTTCGCCAAGCAGTCGGGCGGCCATGTCACGATCGAGAGCAAGGTCGGGATCGGTACGACGGTGCGGATCTATCTGCCGCGCGCCGACGCGATCGCCGCGGCCGATGCCGCCTCGGACTGGGACAACGAGCCCGATCTGGTCGAGGTCGCCCGGACCCTCCTGGTGGTCGAAGACGATGCCGATGTGCGCGGCGTCACGGTGGCGCGCTTGCAGGACATCGGGCACAAGGTGCTGGAGGCGGACGGCGCCAACGCAGCGCTCGAGATCCTGCGCAGCCCGGTCAACATCGATCTTCTGTTCACCGACGTGGTCATGCCGGGCGGGATGAGCGGCCTCGACCTGGCGCAGCGCGCCTGCGAGCTCCGCCCGGGCCTCAAGGTGATCTACGCCTCCGGCTACGCGTCGTCGTTCCACGCGTCGCGCAACGTCCCGGGCGAGCTGCTGCAGAAGCCGTACAGCGACCGTGACCTGCGGGCGGCACTCAGCCGGATGCTGGGCAGCCTCTCGGCGCCGCCGTCCGATCTCGGCACCGCCGAGCCGGTATCCGCCGAAGAGCCGCGCGCTGCGTCCGGCGTCTGATCGCGACGAGTCTCCACAAGGTCTGGACTGTTGCGGCCGCGCCTGCTCTATCTGGCGTCGCACGGATTGATCGGGGGGACATATGGCGCAAAACGACAAGACAGTTGTCAGCCTCGGGACGGCGACGCCCGGCGGCGGCTTTCCGCTGTACGGCGCTGCGGTCGTCGAAGCGCTGCGCGACGTCGATCCGGGCCTCATGATCGAGCCGCGCAACACCAAAGGCAGCACCGAGAACGTCCCGCTGCTCGAAGCCGGCATGGTCGACATCGCCCTTGTCCAGGGCGAGGTTGCATATGAGGCGCTGTCGGGCATCGGCCGCGCGCCAGCGTCGCTCAAAATCATCGCCGCGATGTATTCGACGCCCGGCATGTTCGTCGTGCGCGCCGACAGCCCGGCGCGGACGATCGGCGATCTCCGCGGCAAGCCGGTCGCGTTCGGAGCGAGGGGCTCGGGGCTGGTGATCCTCGCCGGCTACGTGCTCGACGGCATCGGCCTCGACCGCGACCGGGACTTCACGGCGGTCTATCTGGACAAGGCCGGCGACGGGCCGGCGATGGTGCTGGATGGACGGGTGTCCGCGCTGTGGGGCGGCGGCATCGGCTGGCCGGGCTTCACGACGGTCGCATCGAGCCGGGCCGGTGCGCGGTTCATCGCACCCGATGATGCGGAATCGGTGCGGATCCGCGCCAAGCATTCCTTTCTGAAGCCGCTCACCATTCCGGCGGGAGGTTATCCGGGCCTCGCGAGCGCCATCCGATCCGTCGGGTCGTGGAGCTTCATCCTGGCCCGGCCGACCTTGGGCGAAGACGTCGCCTATCGCATCGCGCGGGCGCTCCACCGCGCGGAGCCGGGTCTGGCGCAGCGCCTCGTGCAGGCGCGTGAAACCACGGCCGCCAACACCGCGGCGGCGGCGCCGCGGCCGGACATGGTCCATCCGGGCGTGCTGCGCTATCTGCGCGAGGCCGGCCTTACGCACTGAACCAGCGTTTCGCCGTCAGCCCAGCTCGAACGATGTGATTCCGAACACCTCGCGCAGCGACATCTCCGGCGCCGGCCCGGTGTACATGCGCGCGGTCTCGAACACCGGCTTCAGCCCGTGGAGCTCGGCGAGGCGCATCGCCGCGAGATTGGGCTCCGGAGGATCGATCGAGATCTGAGTCGGGCCCGCCTTGACAGCCAGCGCCCGGAATAGCGCTTCGGCGCCTTCGTCGTCATCGGCGAACAAGGGGCCGATCTTGAAGCCGGTGTGCGCCGGCCGGATCACCCCGTAGCCGGCGACGTGGCCGTCGCGGACCAGGGCCAGCGCGGTCGTCCCCGGCCGCGTGACCCAGAGGTGCAAAAACGTCGGCCGCGGGGCCGGAAAATGGCGGCGGTCGTAGTCCTGCAGGGCTGCAAATGAGACGGCGGTCATCGGCACGATTTTCCCGGCGCGACCGCCGGCCGGGGGAAGCCCCTCCACGGTCCCGGCATAGCGGATGTTCCGCCAAGCCAGGATGAAGTCGGATTTCACGTAGTTGGCTTGCTGGGCGACGATGCCGTCGAGCCCGACATTGTAGCCGGTCAGGCGCCGCATTCCCGCGAGCCACGTCTTCAGGCCGTAGCCGCAGCCGCGGAATGCCGGATGCACGATGTAGAACCCGAGGAAGGCGAAATTCTCCGGATAGGTCACGACCGAGATGCACGACACCGGCGTGCCGGCGCGCTCCCCCAGCAGGAATCCGTCGGGATCGGCGGCGTAGAAGCATTCGGCGTCGTGAACGCCCGGATTCCACCCTTCGCCGGCCGCCCAATCGAGGATCAGCGGCATCTCTTCGCGCGCCAGGACGCGAAGGCTGAGATCGTGCGGCGGCGCCGGCTTTCGGGCCGTTTCCGCTCTCCCAAATAGGTTCGCCGCCCCGGTTTGAAATCCCGCGCGCAAGCCATCCCCCTCGTTCCCCGAGCGGATGGAAAGTAGCAGATCGCGGCGCCGGGCTCACTAGCGGTGCTGTCGGCGGGGCAAAATAAGCGGCCCGGCACGCTTTTGAGGCGGGCCGGGCCGGGGCGTTTCCCGAGGGTGGGCCCTTAGCTCGTCCAGGAGCCGGGGCGGATGACGGGCCGCTTTTCGCTGAGCGGGGCTTGCGCCGTGCGTGCGCGAGACGCGGTCTGGCGGGGGCTCGGCCGGGCGACGCTGCGCCGGGGGCGGGCCTGCCGGTAGAAATCGAGCGGGATCAGATATTCGAAGCGGCCGCGGACCTGCGCGCGCGCCGAGTCCAGCGCTTGCGCGACCGTGTCCGTGGGGACGCCGGTGATGGAAGCCGTCTCCGCCACCGAGAATTCTTCCATCGCCGTCAGCAGCAGGATCTGCCGGCTGAGCGGCGGCAGCTCCGCCAGGCCCTGACAGAGCGCCAGCTCATCGACTGCGGGATCGGCGCCGGTGAGCGGGTATTCGCGATCGACCATCCGCCAGATCGTGTGGAAGAGCTTGAACAAGCCCAACCGGACATCGCTGTCCGGCCGCACGCGGTCGGGCTCGCTCACAAGCACCGAGAGGCACGCCATGACATAAGAATCGCCCCGCTCGCGGGAGCCGGTCAGCGCATGCGCATGACGGCGAAGATGCGGCAACCAACGGATGATGTGATGTGACACGGGCTTCATGATCACTTCCCCTTGGCGTGGCTTTTCGGAAACTTGATCACCAAAGCGTACATCCCCGCGTGCCGCACGACAGGTGCGATTTTCGGAATTTTTCTGTGACAATAGTGAGGCTGCGGGCCCTGGATCACCCCGTATGCATCTGTAATATAGACAAAATCAGCGCCAGGGTGCGGCGCACACAGAAAAATTTCGGAACTCTCTTCGGCGGGTCTGTGCGCAGATCGAGCGCCCGCGCGTCAGCAGCTGAGCGCGAACTACTCCGGCTGCTCGCGCGTGGTGAGGAAGCGAATCTTCGGCCAATTCTCCTTGGTGTAGTTCAGCTCCCAGCTGTTCCGCGCGAGGAATACCGGGGCGGCGTCGCGATCTTCGGCGACGCTGCCGCGGTTGGCGTCGACGAACCGCTTCACCTCAGCCGGGTCGTCGGCCGCCACCCAGCGCGCCGTCTCGTAGGGGGCCGCTTCGAAGCCGGCCTTGACGGCGTATTCGGTGGCAATGCGCGAGGCCAGCACCTCGAGCTGCAGCTCGCCGACCACGCCGACGATCCATTGCGCGCCGATGAGCGGCTTGAACAGCTGCGTGACGCCTTCCTCGGCGAGATCCTCCAGCCCTTTGCGCAGGTGTTTCACCCGCATCGGGTCGTCGACGCGGACCCGGCGCAGGATCTCGGGCGCGAAGTTCGGAATGCCGGTGAAACGCAGGGCCTCGCCCTCGGTCAGCGCGTCGCCGATGCGCAGCGTGCCGTGGTTCGGGATGCCGATGATGTCGCCAGGCCAGGCTTCCTCGGCGAGCTCGCGCTCGCGGGCGAGGAAGAACACCGGATTGTTGACGCTGATCGCCTTGCCGCTGCGCACGTGGTGCAGCTTCATGCCGCGCTTGAAGCGGCCGGCACACAGCCGCAGGAAGGCGATGCGGTCGCGGTGGTTCGGATCCATATTGGCTTGGATCTTGAAGACGAAGCCGGCGACCTTGGCCTCGCCCGGCGTCACGGCCCGTGGCTTGGCCGGCTGGGAGACCGGCGGCGGGGCGTAGCGGGCGAGACCTTCGAGCAGCTCGCGCACGCCGAAATTCTTGAGGGCACTGCCGAAGAACACCGGGGTCAGGTGCCCGCCGCGATAGGCGGCGAGGTCGAACGCGGGGCAGGCGGCGCGCACCAGTTCCACTTCCTCGCGCAGCTTGGCCAGCGCGTCGGGCGGGAGATGGCGGGCCAGCAGGGGGTCGTCGAGGCCCTGGCAGGGGATCGTCTCGGCCACGCGGTCGCCACGGCCGGGGTCGAACAGCAGCAGCTGGTCGCCCAGCAGGTCGTAGCAGCCCTTGAAATCCGCGCCCATGCCGATCGGCCAGGTCACCGGGGCGGTGTCGAGCGCCAGCGACGATTCGATTTCGTCCATGAGCTCGAAGGGCGAGCGGCTTTCGCGGTCGAGCTTGTTGACGAATGTCGCGATCGGCACGTCGCGGAGGCGGCAGACTTCGAACAGCTTGCGGGTCTGGGCCTCTATGCCCTTGGCCGCGTCGATGACCATCACCGCGGAGTCGACGGCGGTGAGCGTGCGGTAGGTATCTTCGCTGAAATCCTGGTGGCCCGGGGTGTCGAGCAGGTTGAAGGTGAGCCCCTCGTACTCGAAGGTCATCACCGACGCGGTCACCGAGATGCCGCGCGCCTGCTCGATCGCCATCCAGTCGGAGCGCGCCCGCCGGCGCTCGCCGCGTGCCTTGACCATTCCGGCCTCCTGCACGGCCCCGCCGAACAGCAGCAGCTTTTCGGTCAAGGTCGTCTTGCCCGCGTCGGGATGCGAGATGATCGCGAACGTGCGGCGGCGCTCGGCCGGCGTCACCGGCGGGGCGACCGCTGGGGTTGATCTTGTATCGGGCATGGGGATGGCAAGCGGGGCTGAAGTCCTGGCCGTATATATAGGGCGTTCTCGGGGGAAATTCAGGTCGGCGGCAAAACTCAGGCCGGGCTGTTCTCCTCGAGCGCCTGTTGCGCATCGAGCCAATCGGCCTCGGCATCGGACAGGCGGTCGGCGATCTCCGCCCGCTGGCGGGTGAGCTCGGCCGCGCGCTTGGCGTCGCCGTAGGCGGCGGGGGCGGCGAGCTCGGCGTCGATCCGCGCTTGCTCGGCGGTGAGGCGCGTCATCGCCGCCTCGGCGTCACGGACGCGCCGGCGCAGCGGCTCCAGGGCCTGGCGCTTGCTGGCGCCGGCGCGCCGCTCGTCTTTGCGGCCGGCCCGGTCGCCGGCCGGCGCGCCATTGCGCCCGCCACGCACGCCCAGAGTGAGCCGCTGATAATCATCGAGGTCGCCCTCGAATGGGGTCACACAGCCGTCGGCGACCAGCCACAGTCGGTCGGCCGTCAGCTCGATCAGATGCCGGTCGTGGCTGATCAGGACGACGGCGCCGCCATAGTCGTTCAGCGCCTCGACCAGCGCCTCGCGCGCCTGGATGTCGAGATGGTTGGTCGGTTCGTCGAGGATGAGCAGCGCCGGCGCCTCGCAGGTGATCAGCGCGAAGTTGAGCCGTGCTTTTTCGCCGCCCGAGAGATCGCCGATCTTCACGTCGGCCTTGTCCTGGCTGAAGCCGAAGCGGCCGAGCCGCGCGCGCAGCTGTCCGGGAGTGGCCTTGGGCATCATCCGCCCGAGGGCGATGAACGGCGTCGCCGCCACGTCCATGTCTTCGACTTGATGCTGCGCGAAGAAGCCCGACGTGACTTTGGGCGCCCGCCTGACTGTGCCGGTCATCGGTGGAAGGCGGCCCGCGATCAGCTTGGCGAGCGTTGACTTGCCGTTGCCGTTGGCGCCCAGCAGCGCGATGCGGTCGTCCGGATCGAGCCTCAGGTCGAGCCCGCGCAGCACCGGACGGCCTGGCTCATAGCCCACGGTAGCGCCGTCGATGGTGAGCAGCGGCGGGCGCAGGTCAGTCGGCTCGGGAAACTGGAACACGATCGACGGATCCTCGAGCGGGATGGCGACCGGCGCCAGCTTCGCCAGCGCCTTGAGCCGGCTCTGCGCCTGCCGCGCTTTGCTCGCCTTGGCGCGGAACCGGTCGACGAATTCCTGCATGTGCTTGCGCTGCGCGGCGACCCGGGTCGCCTCGGCCGCGAGATGCATCCGTTTCTCCTCGCGCATCCGCTCGAACCGGTCGTAATCGCCGGCATAGAGCACGAGCCGTCGATCGTCGAGGTGGAGGATATGGCTGACACAGGCGTTCAGGATGTGCCGGTCGTGGCTGACCAGGACCAGGGCGTTGGGCCAGCTCTGCAGATAGGATTCGAGCCATAGCGTGGCTTCGAGATCGAGATGGTTGGTCGGCTCGTCGAGCAGCAGCAGGTCCGGGCGTGAGAACAGGACGGAGGCGAGGGCGACGCGCATTCGCCAGCCGCCGGAGAACGCGGACAGCGGCTGGTTCTGCATCTCCTCGTCGAAGCCAAGGCCGGCGAGAATCGCTGCCGCCCGCGCCGGAGCGGCATAGGCGTCGATGTCCGACAGCCGGTCATGGATTTCGGCGATCCGCCCCGCGTCCTGGGCATGGTCGGCCTCGGCCAGCAGGGCCGCCCGCTCGCTGTCAGCGGCCAGGACGGCCTCCAGCGGCGTGGTGTCGCCGCCGGGCGCTTCCTGGGCGACGCATCCGACCCGCCAGCGCCGTGGCGTCTCGATAGTGCCCGTATCGGCCTGGATCTCACCCAAAATCAGGCCGAGCAGGGTCGATTTGCCGGCGCCGTTGCGCCCGACAAGGCCGACGCGCCGGCCGGCCGGCACTTGTGCAGAAGCGTTCTCAAGCAGTGTTCGCCCGCCGATGCGGTAGGTGACGTCCTGGAGGGTCAGCATGGTGGCGGGCTGATAGCACAGCCGGGGCCGCCCCGTCCTTCAAGATCGGTTGCCCTGCCAGCAGCAGCTTTCTCGGTTGTTGCCGAGCGTTTACAGTGCCGTCGTGGCGCCGTTCCGAGTCCATATTCCTTGGGATGCGCCGGCCATGGCGAAAGCCAACAGCCGGCATCCGCTGCCCATGAGCCTGGTGGCGGACGACCAGGAGGTGGTATTTCACCCCGCCCTTTCGCCGGCCACACCGGTGACGCAGGAGCGTGTCGCCCAAGACGCCGCGCGCCTGAAAGGCGACCTCGCTCAACTGCCCGCCGGTCTCTCCGCCGAGGCGATCGAGATTTTCGTGGCGTCCCGCGACAGCGCCTCGCAGGCCATGATGCAGGGCGATGAAGACCTGCTGTTCCTCCATACCTCGCCAATGACGCTCGGGAAGCGGCCCTGGATTCTCCATGTCGAGACACTGATCACGCTGTTCGAGCCGTTTTTTGGCCAGTTCCGGACCTGGGATATCGATCTCGACCGGGAGCCGGCGTATCACATGGTGCGCCACCTTTTGCTGGCGGCGAACTGCCGCGGCATCTTCACGCATATCGCGCGGTCGCGCGACGATCTGCCAGCGTTGTTTCGTGACGACACGCTCGCACGAAAGGTCTTTTTCGCGCCGCTAGGCATCGATGTGCCGGCGGCCGTTGCGGCCGCGGTTCCGGCGGCGGTGGCGCGCCGGGATGCAAAGCAGCCGGCCGACGAAGTCGTGTTCCTGTACACGAATTCCTGGCACCAGCATCCGGCAAGCTTTTACGCTCGCGGCGGCCACGAGTTGCTGCTCGCTTTCGCCGAGCTATGCCAGCGTCATCCCGATCGCCCGTGCCGACTGGTCCTGCGCACCGCTCTTCCGGATAACCTCGGCGCCGGGCCGATCGCGGCGATCAAATCTCATCCACGAATCACGTTGATCGATCAGCCGGTCTCGGACGCGCAGTTGTTCGATCTTTTGATGCAGGCCGATGTCTTCGTGCTGCCGTCGGCGAATCTGCATTCAATTTCGATTCTCCGCGCCATGGCGACTGGCGCCGTCGTCCTCACGGCCGATGTCTTCGCCGCCGACGAATTCATCGCCGACGGAAAAACCGGTGTGATCGTGCCGGGGCGTCGCGGCATGACATACCGCGAAGACCGGGCACGGGGCCTATTGCGCGAGCGCGGCGAGCCTCTGTTCAGCGCCGAAGGCGGCTTCAGGCCGGCTCTGGCGGATGCGATGGAGCGGCTATTGCTCGACGCGGGACTGCGCCGCGACCTGCGGAGCGCGGCACTCGCAAGAGTGCGCCAGCATCATGCGTTGGAGCCCTGGCGCGCCGGCTTCCGTGCGATGCTGCGGACGATTCTCCGACCCTGACGGTCGGATCAGCCGGGCTGCCCTCGGCACCAGTCTTGCCAGGCGTGCCTGATCGCAGTTTCAATGGATCGGCAATAGCCGGCGTGATCGAACAATGGCGATGCCCGCATGCGGTCGCGCAGGCTCGAACGCAAGCTCTGCAGGGCGGGGATGTCAGCCGCGGCGGCGGCGGCGCGCAAGGCATAGGCGGCCTTGTTGTCGACGGCGAAATCCCGCAGGCCGACGGCGCTGAGCATCGACAGCGCCTGACGGCCGACGAAACGCCGGCCGATGAGGCTGATGACCGGGACCCCCATCCACAACGCCTCGAGCGCGCTATTGCCGCAGCCGTAGGGAAACGTGTCGAGGATGACGTCGACGTCGTTATAAAACTTCATATGCTGCCAAAAATCGGTTTGCGGCGGGCAAAGCTCGACGCGCGTCATCGGCAGCCCGTGAGCCGTGCAGCGGGCTCGCCAGTCCGCAGCGGTCTGATCTTTGAACGCCAGCGCTTTGATCTTCAGCCGGGCGGCGGGAACGGCGTTCAGCAGGTCACGCCAGCAATCCAGGACCGCGGCGTTTATCTTCCAGATCTGGGTCGTCGAGGCAAAGGTGACAAAGCCGTTGCGGGCCGCGGGAAGCGGTGCCACGGGTCCGTGATCGCTCAACTCCACGAAGGAGAAATTCCAGGGAATGTGCAGGATACGTTCGCTGAAATATTCGTTTTGAGTGTCCGGCACGGTGAGCGGGTCTGCGATCCAATAGTCAGCGTCGCGGTAACCGGTCGTCATCACGTGGTGAAAGCAGATCTGGACCGGCGCGGCCCGAAAGCGCAACACCCGTCCGCGAGGCGCTTCCGACCCGCGGCCGAGAGCGCTGATAAGAACATCGATCCCGTCCCGCTGCATGCGCTCGGCAATCCGGGCATCGTCCCAAGACGTCGTATCGCACGCCGACGCCACCAAGCCTGTGAGGGGAGCTTCACCGGGCCGCGTATAGTCGACGTCTCCATAGAGGTGGAGCGTCGTCTGGCGCTTATCATGATGGAACAGGAGCGGCGCCATGAAATAGAGACTGTTGTGGTTGGTCCGCATGGCCGACGATAGAAATCCGACCCGGATCGGACGCGCCGGGTCGGGTGTATTCGAAAACGCCGCCGCAGCGCCGAGCCGGCCGCCGTAACGGGCCTCGAACTCGTGCAGGAGCGGGCGTTCATCCGCGTCGCCGTGGTCCGACAACAGCGAATGGAAAAGGAGCGATTCATAGTTGGCCTCGCTCGGGTCCTCCGCCACGGCGCGCCTCAGGGACGCAAGCCCGTCGTCGACTTTTCCCTGCAACAGCTCGGTCTCACCGAGGAGTCTCCATCCCTCTCCGTCTTGCGGGGCGGCAGCCGTGGCGATTCGGAGAAGCTGCTCGGCGGCGGACGCCATATCCATCGCTTTGGCGACGAGGGCCGATCCGCGCAGGGCGAGAGGATCGTTCGGCCGCGTGTCGAGCACGGCCTTATAGCTGGCGAGCGCATCGGGGTAGCGCTGCGTCTCCCGCTGCAGATCGCCGAGAAGCTGGTGGATGTCAGGGTCAGCGGGGATGGCTGTTACGGCCAGCTTGGCGTAGCCAAGCGCCTCGTCGGCCGCCCCATCGCCCCGGCACGCGCGCGCCAAGCGCAGCGCCATGGCCGGGTCGCGTGACGGGTCCGCGCTGGCCGTGGACAGCAGTGCCCGCGCGTCGGCGTACCGGCCCTCCGCGAGCGCGCCGTCGACGGCTTGGCGAAGCGACTCGTCCATCCGCGAAATTGTGACCCGGGCGGCGGCCTCTGGCCAGCCGAGCCGATCGAGCGGGTGATCCGGGTCACTGCGCCAGCGTCCGAATCCGGTTAATTTTCAATACGTAACCCGCTCTTTCATCGGCTTCTGGCGTCGGCTATCGTCAGCAAGGTCGGGTGCGGAGCGGGGCTGAGGTCGCGTTAACGTCGAGTTCGCGAGCGTGGGAGCAAGGGCCTGATGGAAAACAGCATGTACAAATTCGTGCTCAAGCACTCGCCGCGGGAAACGGCGATCCTCATCGTGCTCACCCTCCTGTCGCTGCCCGTTTACTACATAACCCTCGACATCCCGAAGAACGTCTTCAACCAGGGCATCCTCGCGAAGAACATCACCTTCCCCTACACCCTGTTCGGCTATCAGCTCGACCAGGTCCACTACCTCTTCTGGCTGTGCTTCCTGTTCTTCCTGTCCGTCCTCGTCAACGGCGGCCTCAAGCAATACATCAATACCTATAAAGGCCGGCTCGGCGAGCGGCTGCTGCGGCGGCTGCGCTACGAGCTGATCTCGCGCATTCTGCGGTTCCCCTTGCCGCATTTCCGCAAGGTCTCGGCGGGTGAGCTGATTCCGATGGTGACGGCCGAGGTCGAGCCGCTCGGCGGCTATTTCGGCGACTGTTTCGCCCAGCCTCTGATCCAGCTCGGCACGCTCCTCACCGTCGTGGCCTTCCTGTTCATCCAGAACCCGATCATGGGCCTGGCGGCGATCGCGCTCTATCCGGTCCAGGGCTTCGTCATCCCGAAGATGCAGCGGAAGGTGAATCAGCTCGGCAAGGAGCGGGTGCGCGCCATGCGCAAGGTGTCGGAGCGCATCGGTGAGGCGGTCGCCGGCGCGCCCGAAATCCACGCCAACGGAACCGCGAATTTCGAGCGCGTCGACTTCGCCGAGCGCCTCGGCCGCGTGTTCCAAATCCGCTTCGAGATCTACCTGCGCAAGGGGCAGGTGAAGTTTCTGAACAATTTCCTCAATCAGATGGCGCCGCTGCTGTTCTATTCCATTGGCGGCTATCTGGTGATCACCGGCAACCTCACCGCCGGCGCGCTCGCCGCGGCGCTCACAGCCAACAAGGATATGTCGGCGCCGTGGAAGGAGCTGCTCGACTACTACCAGTCGACGCAGGATTCGAAGATCAAGTACGAGCAGGTCACCGAGCAGTTCCGGCCGGAGAACATGTTCCCCGAGGACTTGCAGCAGCCGATCACCGAGCCGCCGCCGCGGCTCGAAGGGGATGTGGTCGCGAGCAACCTGTCGGTCGCCGAGGATGGCGGCATCAAGCTCCTCGAAGGCGTCAGCTTCACCGTCCCCTATGGTGCTAAGGTCGCCATCGTCGGGCGGATCGGCGGCGGCAAGGAGGCGGCGGCCATGGCACTTGCCCGGCTCTATCTGCCGAGCGGCGGCAAGCTGTTGTATGGCGACCGGGACGCGGCAACCTTGCCGGAAGCGGTGATCGGCGCGCGGATCGGATATGTCGCCCAGAACGCCTATCTGTTTTCAGCCAGCGTGCGCGACAACCTGACCTACGCCCTGCGCCAGCGCGTGGTGGCGCCGCCGGAAGAGCGCGACCCCAAGCTCAAGGCGGCGCGGCACCGGTTCCTCGCCGAGACCAAGCGCGCCGGCAATCTCGATCTCGACAACCAATCGGACTGGCTCGACCTCGCCACGGCCGGCATCAAGGATAAGGCCGAGCTGACGTCGCGCATCGTCGACGTTCTGAAGGCCGTCGACATGGAAGAGGACGTATTCCAGCTCGGCCTCAGGGGTACGATCGATCCCAAGCGCAACCCCGACGCGGCCAAGCGGGTTCTCGAGGCGCGGCAAGGTCTTCTGAAGCGGCTGTCGGATCCGCACGGCGAGGCCGACCTGAAAACGCTGATCGAGCCGTTCAGCCCCGATGCCTATAACACAAATGCGACGGTGGCGGAGAACCTGCTCTTCGGCACGCCGATCGATCCGGCCTTCGAGGTCGACCGGCTGGCGGAAAATACGGCCATTCTGGCGGTGCTCGACCGCGTCGGGCTGACCCAGGACCTGATCACCGCGGGCCGCCAGGTGGCCGAAACGATGGTCGAGCTCTTCGCCGATCTGCCGCCCGGTCACGAGTTCTTCGAACAGTTCGGCTTCATCTCCTCCGACGATCTGCCGGAAGTCCAGGCGCTGCTTCAGCGCATCAACCGGCCGGGAGCCGAAATCACCCAGACGGACCGTGCCCGGCTGATGACGCTGCCGTTCAAGCTCATCCAGACGCGGCATCGTCTCGACGTGCTCGACGATAAGCTGAAGGAGCGCATTCTCGAAGCGCGCAAGGCGCTGCGCGAAAGCGACGATCCGCGCATCAAGGCCGGAATCGAGTTCTTCAGTCCGGACACCTACAACGCGTCCGCCACCATCCAGGACAACATCCTGTTCGGGAAGCTGGCCTACGGGCAGGCCAAGGCGCGGCAACGGGTCGGCCGGCTCATCGAAGCCGTGGTCGGCGAGTTCGACCTTCGGACCACCGTCATCGAGATCGGCCTCGACTTCCAGGTCGGCGTGGCCGGGGCCCGTCTGGCGCCGCCGCAACGCCAGAAGCTGGCGCTCGGACGCGGCCTGCTCAAGCGGCCCGACCTCATGATCGTGAACGAAGCGACGGCCATCCTTGATGCCCAGGCGCAGAGCAAGACCATGGATGGTATCTTCGCCGAAAGCGAGGGCCGCACATTGGTGTGGGTCCTGCATAATCCGGTCCATGCCGGAAAGTTCGACAGGGTGCTGGTCTTCGACGGCGGCAAGATCGCCGAGTCCGGCGCATTCGCGGAACTGGAGAGGCCGGGCACCCAGTTTGCCGACTTGCTCGCAGCCGCGGCATAACACCGGGGGGCGGAGGTACGTTCCATGTCGATGAAGGAAGAAGTCGAGATCCTGCGCAACATCCCGCTGTTCGCGAAGCTCGAGCCCGCGAAGCTCAAGCTGCTCGCCTTCACCAGCGAGCGCCTGACCTTCGAACCGGGCCAGGCGTTCTTTCAGCAGGGCGATGCCGGCGATGCTGCTTACATACTCATGGAGGGGAGGGCGGACGTTCTGATTCAGACCGCCAAGGGGCCGGTGAAAGTGGCCAGTCTCGGACGGAACGCGATTGTCGGAGAAATTGCGATCCTCTGCGACGTGCCGCGAACCGCCACGGTCGTTGCCCAGGAGAAGGCGGTGACGCTCAAGATCAACAAGGATACGTTCTTCCGGCTGGTCAACGAATTCCCGCAGATGGCCGTCGAAATCATGCGTGAACTCGCGCGCCGCCTCGAGAAGACGAACGAGCAACTCCGCGAGACGGTCGCCAAACTGCGCAGCGCCTGAAATCGCGCGCCCCGGGCGCTCGAAGGGACCGGCCCCGCCACTCGTGAGCCGCCGGATACCTTCTGTAGCCGTGCGGCCGCTCCTGTGGCCGGCTTGCACCAACTCTGTCTAAATTCTAAGCAATCGCCGTTCTCATGGTTTCTTAACCAATGCCGGCTAGTGTGGCGCCCGAACAACGAGGCGCTGATGAGCCCCCCGCCCCAAAAGCCGGTTTTCTCCGCTGAACTCCATCTTGGGCGCGTCAACGGGCACCATCCGAAATCCAGCCCCGCCTCGGCGGCGACCGGTCTCGACGAGCTCAAGGCCGACATCCAGCGCCTCCATGAAAAGATCGATGCGATGGCCGGCGGCCCGGTCGTGGCCCGGCTTGCGTCGGGTACGCCGGTCAGCGTGGCCCCCGGGGACCAGGCGGCTCTGGACAAGGTGCGGCACGAGGTCGAAGCGATCGCGGCGCGCATCACCCTCACCAAGCAGGAAATCGCGGCGCTGAAGCATCCGCTCGCCAAGGAAGACAAGCTGTCGACGGCGTCGCTGGAGCTGAGTGCGGTCGTCAAATCCACCGAAGAGGCGACGCAGGCGATCATGCAGGTCGCCGAGCATCTCGATGAGATTGCGCGCGAGGTGACCTCGCTGGTCACCGACGGTTATGTCGTCTCGCGGCTCAACGAGATGACTGAGTCGATCGTCAAGCTCTACGAGGCGTGCTCGTTCCAGGACCTGACCGGGCAACGCATCACCAAGGTCGTCAAGACCATCGATTTCATCGAAGAGCGTATCGAAACGATGCAGGTGATCTGGGGCCGCAAGGACATCGAGAAGATTCCGCTGCCCGAAGACGAGATCTCCAAGAAGGACGACGGGCTGGTGCTGCACGGGCCGAGCAATGCGGCCGCCGGCGCGATCAGCCAGGACGAGGTCGACAAGCTGTTCAGTTAAGGTGCTGTCGCGGGGCGCCAGCCGCGGGGGTTCGCCGGCCAGATGAGGCGGACCCCCGCGGCCTCTGCCGCCCGCCGGACGGTGTCGCTCGCTTGACGCCGCTGCTGGCCGCAGGCTCAATCGGGCCCCATGCGGGCCTTGCCACGGATTCGATCGTCGCTCGCGGCCGCAATGCTCGCCGCCGCGGCGTTGCCGTTCGTGCAGCCTGCCGCGGCAGAGGATGCGGGCGCGCTCAACATATATAACTGGAACGACTACATCGACGAGACCACGCTTCGCCGCTTCGCGGAGGAGACCGGGCTCAAGGTGCATTACGACGTCTATGACGCCAACGAGACACTCGACGCCAAGCTTCGCGCCGGTCACAGCGGCTACGATCTCGTGGTGCCCACGGCGTCGCCGTTCCTCGCCCTGCAGATCCCGGCCAAGCTTTACCGGCCGCTCGATCGCGAGAAGCTGAAGAACTACGGCAATCTCGATCCCGAGCTGATGCAACGGCTGGCGACGAACGATCCGGGAAACCTCTACGCCCTGCCCTGGATGTGGGGCACCACCGGGATGGGCTACAACTCGGTCGCGATCCCCAAAGCCATGCCGGATGCGCCAGTGCACAGCCTCCGGATGCTGTTCGATCCCGCTGTTGTCTCCAGGTTCCAGCGCTGCGGCGTCGTGGTGCTCGACTCGCCGACCGACGTCATTCCGGCGGCGCTCGCTTATCTCGGGCGCATTCCGGACAGCCACGCCAAGGAGGACCTGGACGCCGCCGCCGATGCGCTGATGAAGATCCGCCCCTATGTGCGCAAATGGCATTCTTCGGAATACATCAACGATCTCGCCAACGGCGACGCCTGCCTTGCGTTCGGGTTCTCGGGCGACATCAAGCAGGCCGCCAAGCGCGCCGCCGAGGCGCACAAGGACTTCCACGTCGAGTACGCGATCCCGGAGGAGGGAAGCCAGGTGTGGATCGACACCTGGGCGATCCCGGCCGACGCCGTCAATGTCGAGGCGGCGCATCGCTTCCTGGACTTCGTCCTGCGGCCGGACATCGCCGCTCTCAACAGCAATGTCATCGGTTACGCCAACGCGGTGCCGGCGTCGCGACCGATGGTGGCGGCAACCGTGCGCGATGATCCCACCGTCTATCCGCCGGACGACGTGCGGCGCCGGTTCTATACGATCTCGGCTCCCGACCGCGCCTATGAGCGGCTGCGCACCCGCGCCTGGACCCGCGTGACCACCGGTCATTGAGATCGTTCGTAGATGACAGAGCCGCTGATTCGGATCGGGGGTGTTTTCAAAGCCTTCGGTGGGGTGACCGCCGTTGCCGATGTCAGTCTCGATATCGGTGCCGGCGAATTCTTCGCCCTTCTCGGCGCGTCCGGATGCGGCAAGACGACGCTGCTGCGGCTGATCGCCGGCCTCGAGACGCCGGACTGCGGCCGGATCGTCATCGACGGCACGGACATGGCGCCGGTACCGCCGTGGCGCCGGCCGGTAAATACCGTGTTTCAGTCCTACGCACTGTTCCCGCACATGACGGTTGCCGGGAACATCGCCTTCGGACTGAAGCAGGACGGGCTGCCCGCGCGCGAGATCCGGGCGCGCGTCCAAGAGATGCTCGATCTCGTCCAGCTCGGCGACCAGGCCGGCCGGAAGCCGCATCAGCTCTCGGGCGGCCAGCGGCAGCGCGTGGCCCTGGCCCGCAGCCTCGCCAAGCGGCCGAAGGCGCTGCTGCTGGATGAGCCGCTCGCGGCCCTCGATCGCAAGCTGCGCGACCAGATGCAGGTTGAGCTCGCCGCCCTGCAGCGGCGTCTCGGCATTGCCTTCATCTTCGTCACCCACGACCAGGACGAGGCGATGGCGCTCGCATCGCGGATCGCCGTGATGCGCGATGGGCGCATCGAGCAGATCGGTAGCCCGCGCGCCGTCTACGAGGCGCCGGCGTCCCGCTTCGTCGCCGACTTCCTCGGCCGCGCCAACGTCCTCGCCGGCCGGGCGGCCGGACGGGATGGCGCGTTCCTGCGCGTCGACGCCGGCGCGGGCGTGGTTCTCCGCGCGCTGACGCCGCTCGATATACCGGACGGTGCCGACATCTGGGTTGCCGTGCGGCCGGAGAACGTCAGCTTCGAGGATCGCGGCCACGCCAACCGGATCGAGGCCGTCGTGCGGGCCGCCGCCTATGTGGGCGATGCCTCGCGCTACGAGCTCGAGATCCCGGGCGGGATCACGTTGCGCGCGACATTGTCGAACCGCGCCGGCGAGCCCGGCCCGCGGCCGGCGCCGGGCACCCGGGTCCAGGCCTCGTGGCCGGCCGAAGCCGGCGTGCTACTGACGCGATGAGCAGCCGTCCCACCTTGTTCCGTACGGCGGTGGCCGGGATTCCGTTCGCCTGGCTGCTGATCTTCTTCCTCCTGCCGTTCGTCATCGTCTTCGCCATCAGCCTGGTCCCGGCGACCGACGGCCAGCCGCCCTTTGCGTCGCCGCTCGCGCCGGCCAATCTGACCCTCGACAATTACCGGCTGCTGGCCGGAGACGAGCTCTACGCGGCGGCGTTCGGCAACGCGCTCAGGATCGCCGCCACCTCGACTCTGATCGCGCTCGTCGTGGGCTATCCGATGGCCTATGCGATCGCGCGTTCGCCTCAGACGTGGCGCGGCCCGCTGCTGCTGCTCGTCGTCCTGCCGTTTTGGACGTCGTTTCTGATCCGCATCTATGCCTGGATGATCCTGCTGCGCCCCACCGGGCTGATCAATACGGCGCTGCAGGCGACCGGGCTGATCGACGAGCCGCTGCCGCTGATCGCCAATCAGTTCGCGGTCCATCTCGGCATCGTCTATTCCTATCTGCCGTTCATGGTGCTGCCGCTCTACGCGGCGCTGGAACGGCTCGATTCCAGCCTGCTCGAAGCGGCGTTCGACCTCGGCTGCCGGCCGGCCGTCGCGTTCTGGCGCGTGACCGTCCCGCTGTCGCTTCCGGGAATCGTCGCCGGCTGCCTCCTTGTCTTCATTCCGGCGGTGGGCGAGTTCGTGATCCCCGATCTGCTCGGCGGTCCGGACACGCCGATGATCGGGCGCGTGCTGTGGACCGAATTCTTTGCCAACCGCGACTGGCCGACCGCGTCGGCGGTCGCGGTCCTGCTGCTGGTCGCCCTTGTTGGCCCGATCGTGATCTTCCAGGCGCTGGAGCGCCGGGCGGCCGGCGAGCCATGACCCACCAGCGCTCCTGGCTCGTCCTGCTCTGGCTCGGGTTCGGCTTCGCCTTTCTTTACGTGCCGATCCTGCTTCTGGTGCTTTACTCATTTAACGATTCGCGCCTGGTGACGGTGTGGGGCGGGTTCTCGACGCGCTGGTACCTCGAGCTGGCGCGCAATGACCGCATCCAGGAGGCGGCACGCCTGAGTCTTTCGGTGGCGACGCTGAGTGCCACGATTGCGACGGTTCTTGGCACGCTGGCGGCCGTGGCCCTCGGCCGATTCGGCCGGTTCAGGCTGCGCCTGCCGATGACGGCGATGCTGCTCGCGCCCCTGGTGATGCCGGAGGTGATCACGGGGTTGTCGTTGCTGCTTCTGTTCGTCGCCGTCGGCCAGGCGATCGGGTGGCCCGGGCAGCGCGGCTTCGCGACAATCGTGATGGCGCATGCGACATTCGGCCTTGCCTATGTCGCGGTCGTCGTTCAGGCCCGGCTCAGGCTTCTCGATCCGGCGATCGAGGAGGCGGCCGCGGATCTCGGCGCCACCCCGTGGCGCACGCTGCTGGCCGTGACGCTGCCGATGCTGGCGCCGGCCCTGGTCGCCGGCTGGCTGCTCGCCTTCACGCTGTCGCTCGACGACCTCGTGATCGCGAGCTTCACGTCGGGGCCCGGGGCGACCACCCTGCCCATGGTCATCTATTCCAGCGTCCGCCTGGGCGTGTCACCGCAGGTCAATGCGCTGGCGTCGCTGTTCGTGCTGGCGGCGGCGATCCTGGTGGCGCTCGCCGCGCGGTTTTTGCGGCCCGCGGCGGAGACGCCGCAGCGCTAGCTCAGCGGTGACGGCTGCCCCGGCGCCACTCGTCGATCAGCTCTTGGACCTTGCTCCGTTCCCAGTCGCGGCTGGCCCACGGCAGCAGCTCATAGGTATAGGCGGCATGCAGTCCCAGCACGAGGCCCCAGCCGAGCAGCACTTTGTAGAACCACGGGTCGCCCGGCGTCGAGCTGTCGATCAGCAACAGGACGATGTTGCCGGCGATGAACAGGGTGAAATGCGTATAGAAAAATCGGAGGATCCTGACTCGCCGCCACGCCCATTTCTCGAGCTCGGCCTCGCGTGCCGCGTGGCTGATGGCCGGCCCGGGATCGAGCTCGACAGGTTCGCTTCCCATGCCTCGCATGCGTTGTGCCGTCATTGTCTGCCCCCAAGGTCCCCGCCCCTGGGGTCCACAATGCCAAGCGCGGGCGCCCACAGCAAGCAAGCTTTTGCGGCGTTTTCTGGGCAATTTGCCTATCAAATCGGCTGCGCCGGTCGCAGGCGAGCGATGCAAAAAATGAAACAAAACCGGTAGATAATAGCCCTATAGTGAATCAGGTCTGAGATCACGACGCGAGGGAGGACGCCTTGGCCATAGTCAAAGGAGTCTTCCATGTCTCGGTTCGACAAAGTTGGATCTCTCATTCAGCAAAATAGCCGGCGCCAGCTGACGCCGCTCGAAATCGAACACATCGTCCGTCACCATCGCGCGGTGGTCATGGGCCAGATGATCGCCGAGGCGATCATCTGGGTGAGCCGGCTGCCGAAGCGCCTGCTGAGGACGTGGAAAACGGCGCGGCCGCCAAAGCGCATGCCGCAGGTCCAGCTGCCGCGCTCGGCGACGCCCTGACCGGGCGAGACCCGGTCTGGGCATCCGCCGCGGCTGCCCGGCGGATGCCCTTTGATCATCGTCCTTTGGTTGGTCCGCCGGCCGACCGGCTGGTTTCCGACCGGGTTCGACGCCATAATGGGCGGGAGAACCCGGAATAAGACCGGGTCCAACAACGGGAGGACGCTCGATGAACGATTTCACCAGACGCGATGCGCTCAAGATTGGCGCCGGCATTGCGACCGGGGCGGCGCTGGCGGCGGGCGGCGCACCGGACGCCGCGGCCCAGGCGCCGAGCCTCAACTTGGCGCCGGAAAAGGGCGCCACGCTCCGCGTCCTGCGACCGTCGAAGTTCGTCCAGGGCGATGAAACCCTGTGGATGGAGAACACCGAGAAATACACCAAGCAGACCGGTGTGAAGGTATTCGTCGAGAGCGTCAGCTTCGAGGACCTGCGCCCCAAAGCCGCGGTCGCGGCCAATGTCGGCAAGGGGCCGGATATCGTTTATGGCTGGTATGACGACGCCCATCAGTATCCGGACAAGCTCGCCGACCTGAACGACGTCGCCGATTATCTCGATCGGAAATATGGCGGCTGGTACGACGTCTGCAAGCGCTTCGGGATGCGCGGCAAACGCTGGATCTGCATGCCGCTCGGCGCCGCCGGTGGCCGCCTCGTCTACCGGCAGTCGTGGATCAAGGAGGCGGGCTTCGAAAAGGTGCCGCAGGACATGGATGGCTTTCTGAAGCTGTGCCAGGCCCTGAAGGCCAAAGGCCATCCGTCCGGCTTCGCCCTTGGCCACGCCGTCGGCGACGCCAACACCTGGTGGCACTACGTGCTGTGGAGCTTCGGCGGCAAGCTGGTGGACGAGAAGGACAACGTCGCGATCAACAGTCCGGAGACGATCGCAGCGCTCGACTATGCCAAGCAGCTGTCCGATACCTTCATCTCCGGCACCTTGTCGTGGAACGACACCAGCAACAACAAGGCGTTCCTCGACGGCCAGCTGAGCCTCACCAACAACGGCATCTCGATTTACTACGTGGCGAAGAATTCGACCGATCCGACGATCAAGGCGATGGCTGAGGATATCAACCACGCCGTCTTCCCGGTCGGGAAGGCTGGCCACCCGACGGAGCTGCACCTGACGGTCCCCGGCATGGTCTTCCGGTATTCGAAGTACAAGAATGCCGCCAAGGACTACATGCGCTTCATGATGGAGAGCGAGCAGTACATCCCGTGGCAGACCGCCTCGATCGGCTACTGGAGCCATCCGCTCAAAGCCTACGAGACGATGCCGGTGTGGACCGCCGATCCCAAGAACACGCCGTATCGGGACATTCTGAAGAACATGCTGTGGCCGAGCTATGCCGGCTCGCTCGGCTACGCGTCGGCGTCGTGCCTCGGCGACTATATCGTCGTCGATATGTTCGCGTCGGTCTGCTCGGGATCGAAATCGGCCAAAGACGCGGCGGCCGATGCGCAGAAACGGGCGGAGCGCTACTACAAGGTCTGACGCAGGTCGTGGTCCCGGCCCGTCTTGCGGCGGGTCGGTGCCGGCCGTTCCGGCAGCGCCGGCGCTTAGGTCGGGCGACGCCGCATCAGCGGCGGGTCGATGATGCTGTCGCCGTGCTCGAACCCCCACGCCACCTCGTCCAGCGACAGGCTGTCGGGCGTCACGTTCCGCCCCGCCGTCATCATCGCGACGAGGGTATTGCGCTTGGCTTCGGCCGCCAGCTCGTTCGTGCGGTGATAGGCCTCCGACACCGTGCGGCCGAGCACGGTGAAGCCGTGCCGCGGCATGATGATGCAGTTCGTGTCCTGAATGAATGTCTTGATCGGCGACACGTCGGCCTCGACGTTGATGTGCGCCGGGAGGTAATGCGCCGGCTTCTGCATGATCACCGGATAGGTGATCGATGTGATGCGAAGCTCGTCGTGTCCGGCGGCGAGGAACGCGATTGTCTCGTCGTGATGCAGGTGGATCACGCAGTTGACGTCGGGGCGCAGGCGCAGGATCTCCCGGTTCATCTGATGGCCGACCGTGGTCGGCCGCTCGCCGTGGAGAATGCGGCCGCACGGAATATCGGTGATCACGAGATCGTCGGCCGCGACCTCTTCCAGTGACAGACCCGCCGGCTTTGCATAGCAGAGCCCGTCCGGATAGTTCGGATGCTGGACGCGGATCACCATGCCGCCGAGCGTGCTCTGCACGTAGCCGCGGGCCGTCAGGCGTTGGGCGTAGCGGAGATAAAGATCCGCGATCCTGCGGTCAAAAAAGACCGTGGGGTCGGGTGTATGCTCGTTGACCTGATGGTCGGGCGCGCTATTGCCATCCATGGCCGAATCCCACGCCGCTGACGATATCCGATGGTGACACCTCGTGTGGCGCTGTCAAGCGAGAGCAGGGCGCGCATGCGCCTGTTCTTTGGGCAGTCGCACGCCTCGTCAGATGAGGATATCGATCAGCGAACCTTTCTGTCGACGCGTCGGGTCGAGCCGCTGGGGGTCGTTCTGCTCCGCCGCGATGCGTGGTGCCGATGGCCGGCGGGCGAATTCGCGGCTGAACGTCAGGCGCAAGCCGCCGCGGGTGGCGAAGATCGTTTCGGTGGCTCGTCGGCCGTCCGGTCCCTCGGCGACACGGCGCGCAAAGCCGCAGCACCAGCCGCTCGGCAGCGTCAACGTGGCCCGCGTCTCCGCGGCGGCCAATTCCTCGTCGCAGTCGGCGTCGCGTTCGTCGGATAGGTCGGTAGGGGCCATGGTTCTCCGGCCCCCGACAGCTTGCCAAGGCTATATCGGCCGAAACGGCTTGCCCGGTGATAAAACCGGGACCACCCCGATGCACAAATCGGCAGTCAGACCAGCAGATCGATGAACCGCCCGGGATACAGCGCTTCGCTTGTGGCGTGAGCCGCGGCGCGTGCGAAGGCAGTGGACGCCAAGCTGCGGATTTCATCCGGCGTCGACTCGCCGACATCCACCTCGGCTGCGACGAGCACCAAGGGGACCGTGGGCACCGCGGTCTCCTCCGGCGGAAGCCGATCCGCGTCGGCATCGTAGGCGTTCCATCGGAACACCGGCGTTCCGCGCAGACCGTTCGGCCGCCCCCGTCGCGGTAAGGTGGCACTGCTTGTTCGAACCGGGTGAACGGGCGTCATGCATACTCCGCTCCCCGACAGCCCGAGCAGGGTAGGCAATCGCGCCGCCCCGGTGGGCGACAAATGGCGGACTTCGCTGTGACATTCCTGTGGCCGGCGCCCCCCGGCGCGCTAAGCCCGAGCCTGTTGGGCCGCGTATTTCGCGAATTCGCTTGATTTGGTTTCCGCGAGGAGCAGCCAGAGCACGACGATACCGCACGCCGCGATGGCGCCAAGGGTGAGGAAACCGGCGGTGTACCCGAAGTGCTGCACCAGATATCCCGACCCGGCCATGCTGACCGCGGCGCCGATCCCGATCGCGGTGCCCGCCGCACCTTGCGCCAAGTTATAGCGACCGGTACCGCGCGTCAGGTCGGCGATGACGAGCGGCGTCAGCACGCCGATGATCGCCGCCGACAGGCCGTCGAAAAGCTGGATCGGCACCAGCAACCACGCGTTCCCTGCGAAGGCGAAGCACACCGCGCGCAGGGACGCCGTCGCGAGGCCGATCAGCATGAGCGGCTTGCGGCCCCATTCATCGGCGCGGTGCGCGACCCACCCGGCCACCAAGGCGGTCAGCAGCTGCGGCACCACGAGCACGGCCGCTGTGATGAGCTCGGCCGAGCCTTCATGCTCGTAGCCGGTTCGCGCCGTCGCCAGCGGGACCAGGGCGGCATTCGCGACCTGGAACAGGAACAGCCCGCCGATGAAAACGTAGAGCTGGCGGTTGCGCGCCGCGTCGCGGAGGCGATGCGCCTGGCGCGGATTGGCGCGGTCGCTCGCCGATCGCGCTGCGGCATAGTCGATTTCGCCGCCGCGGATGAGGCTCAACGACAAGGCCGCCGGGATGCACAGCAGGGCGGTGATGTAGAATGGTGCGGCAGGTGAAAAAATCTGCCCGACAACGCCCATCAGCGCCGCCGTCACCGCGGTGCCCAGCGCGTTGAAGCGCTGGTTGCGGCCGAGCCGGCCGCTCAGCGCCCGATGGCCACACAGCCCCAAGGCCAAGGCGGCCATAGAGAAGCGGATGATGCCGGCGGTACTGCCATGCAGAACTTCCGCTATCGCCACCGGCCAGAAGCTCGGCCATAGCGCGTCGGTGACGGCACATCCCGTGATGATCGCGAGCGACACGCCGATCAGAAGCCGCTTGGCCGATACCGCGTCGACCAGGGCGCCGGCGGGCATTTGGCTGACCACGGAGGCCACTCCGCCGAGGGCCATCACGTACCCGATTTCGCTCTGCGTCCAATGCTGCGTGGCGAGATAGACCGCGACGAACGGCCCAAATCCCGTCTGGACGTCGGCTATGAAGAAGTTCAGCCAGTCGAGGCCGATTTGACTGCGTTTCGCCTGAAGCCGCGCCTTCAGAGGTGTTTTTTGATGCATGCCCCAAGCCGACCGGGGCCGCGGGGCGCCGCGCCGCGACCTTATACTCAATCAACGGTTACTGAAGTAACGTGCCGAGTCGCGGAAAGTTCGGCGACAGTCCCGACGGGGGAGGAACGGTTTCGGCGTCAGACGCGCGCGGCCGCGCGTCACATGTTGGCGACCGCCTTATCGTAATATGTAAGATCCAGATATTTCTCGGGGGCCGGGGGCCTACCGCCCCAATCGCCATGGAGCTCGGCGCGCAGCTTCAGCACGTTGCGGAAGCCCTCCATGTCGATCTTCGCGTCCTTCGCCATGCCGATCCTCGGATCGGCAGCGACCGCGTAGGCGGCCGCGGCGATCTCGGGGCTGAGATTCAGCTTGTCCCGAAGATAGCCGGTCGCCGCCTCTCTGTTCGCAGGATCCAGAGCCCAGCGCAGCCCATCGACATAGCCTTGGATGTAATGGACGATAGTCTCGGCATTGCCGGGCGCCCATGTGCGCAGCGCGAACGCGCTCGAGCCCTGATAGGCGCCCAGCGCCTCGGCGGCATTGGCCATTCGCTTGAGACCAGATTTTTCGGCGACGATCGAGAACGGCGGATTCAACATGGCCGCAGCGGCATTCGCCTTGTCGTCCTGCATGGCCTTGAGGCGGAGCGGTGTTCCGCCGACGGCCCGCGGCGTGTATTGGCCGGGCGGCACGCCGTTCCGCTTCAGCATCTCATAAAGCTGGAAGGCGTATGCGGTGTCGAGGGCGTCGACCGCCAGGACCTTGCCGCGCAAATCCGCGTAGGACTGGATCTCCGGCTGGACGTAGAGGTTGTTGAAGCTGTTGTCGCCGCCGAGCAGGACCACCACGTCGACCTGCGCCATCTCCGTCAAGGCGACGGCATTGTCGACCGCGCTGTGCGCAAGCTGGTAGCGGCCCTGGGCCAGCCCGTCGCGCAGCTCGATCGAGTTTGGCGTCATCTTCAGATCCACCTCGATCCCGCGCTTGCGGAATAAGCCGTTCTCCTGGGCGGCAAAGATCGGGAGGTTTTGCAGCCCCTGAAAGACGATGACCGTGATCTTCGTCTGAGCCTGCGCCGCCGCGACGCCCAGCCAGGCGAACGCCGTCAGCGCCAAAGCGGCCGTCCGCCAGCCGCGACTGTGACCGATCATGTCCCCTCCGATTTCATTGTTCCGCGGCCCGGCAAGCGCGTCAAAGCTCCCGCTTCAGCACGTCACAGTCGACCGAGAGCTTGCCGCCGCCGCGCAGCGCGATACAGAGAAAGAATATCCCCCACATCAGCGGGTACTCGCCGCCGCGCTGCCCGGCGAACCACGCGATGGGCAGATGCACGGCAAACGTGATCACCGCGAATTCGATAGCGACCGCCGCCGCGAACAGCCGGGTGAGCAGCCCGATCGCAACGCACGCTCCGCCGACAATCTCGAGGAAGATGATGAAATACGCCACCTCGGTCGCCGGGGCGATGCCGAGGCGCGCCATCGAGGGCGCGAATTTGTCCACCCCGTTCATGAGCTTGGCGACGCCGTGGGGAATAAGGGTCGCGCCGACCGTGAAGCGGAACAGCGGATACATATAGGGCGCCAGCGCGTCGTAGAACGGCTGCAACCCCGGAAAGATCAGGCGCTCTCGCTCCACCTTGCTGGTGATCATGGGATCGGTGGTCGTTGCATCTCTGGTGGCCATGGCGCGCCTCTCAGATTTCCCGGCCGATGACGTTCCGGTCTATGGACAAGTGTCCGCCGCCGCGGATGGCGATGATGAAGAAGACGATGCCCCACATCATCGGGAACTCGTACCCGCCGGCGGTCCACGAGAACCCGGACGGCCAATGTGCGACAAACGTGATGATCGCGAACTCCACCGCGATCATCGCCGCAAACACGCGCGTCAGCAGGCCGAGTGCCACGCAGGCGCCACCGACGGTCTCGAGAAAAATGATCGCGTAAGCCAGCGGCAGCGCCGGCTCGATGCCGCGGCGCGCCAGCACGTTCGCGGCGACGGCGGCGACGCCGGCCGTGACCTTGGTATACCCGTGCGGAATGATCAGCGCGCCGGCGGTGAACCGCACCAGCGGATAGATGTACGGCGCGACCCGCTCATAGAACGGCCGCAAGGCCGGGAACATCAGATTTGGACATACTTGATCGATGGCCATGCTGGCACTCCCTGGGTGTGCGTGCGTTAACTTTTGGCCGATTCGCCCCTGTCGCCAAATTCTACGCAAGCACGTTTTGGTCTTCCATCACAATACCGCGAGAGCCGGCGGCGGCCCGATGATCAGCGGGGCACGCGCAAAAGCAGCACGATGGCGATCAAATTCCCGCCGACCACGACCGCCGCGAGAGCCGCAAGATTGTCGGTGCCGGCGAAGCTGACCGTGGCCGTCGAGAACACGCTCATGGTCCACAGGAAAAAGCCGAGCAGGCCCGACGCGGCTCCCATGATCGCCGGATTGACGCTGATCGCCGCGACATTGGCGTTGGGCGTCACCAGGCCGTTGCCGACCACGATGATCGCCATCGGCCCGAAGAACGCGAGCGGGCCCGGCACCAACCCCATGGCGCCCACGACCATCGCGGCGGCGCCGATGGCCGAAATGGCGAGGCCGACCTGGATCAGCCGCGTCCCGCCGACCCGCGTCGAAAGCCGGCCCACCGCGGCGTTGCCGAGCACGTAGCCGGTCATCGGCAGCAGCACCCATAGGCCGTATGCGGTCGCCGGCTGGTGAAACACCGCGACCAGCGCCGCCGGCATGATGGTCACGAATGCGAACCACGACGACAGCTGGCATGAGGTCGCGAGCGCGTATTTGAGGAACGTCCGCGAGCGCAGCAGCCACTGATAGTTCCGCACCAGCATCCTGGTGTCGAGACGCTCGAGCTTGAAGCGGTTGGTTTCGGGCAGGTAGCGCCATGACGTGATCAGTGCCGCGACGCCGATCGCCGCCAGGGTGACGAATACGCCGCGCCAACCCGTATAGTGGATGATGAAAGCGCCGATGCCCGGCGCCAGCATCGAGCCCGTCGCGAGGGCGACCGTGAGATATCCCATGCCGCTGGCGGCCCGGTCGCGCGGATAGCAGTCGCGAATGATCGTACGGCCGAGCACCATGCCGGCGCAGCCGCCGAAGGCCTGCAGCGCCCGGGCGATGAGCAGCCACAAGGTGCTGGGCGTGGCTATGCACAACAACGTCATGGCGATGTACAGGCCCGTTCCGGCGAGCAGCACCGGCCGGCGACCGAACCGGTCGGAGAGCGGACCGACGATCAACTGGGCGGCCGACAGGCCGATCAGATAGGTGGTCACCACGAAGCCGATATCGCCGGGCGGGATCCCGAACACGAATGCCATCTCGGGCAACGCGGGCAGGACCATGTGCAGTGCCAGCGAACTGATCGCCGTGCTCAGCACCAGAACCAGCAGCGGCGGCGGCCGGAGGTCGCCGGACGGCGGTGCGTCGCTGCTGGCCGCCCGCGTCGCTTGCTTCCCGGTATCTGGTGACATTGGCCGCAGCATAAACGGCCATTGAAAGGCTGTCAGGCCGCGTGTTGCAGCGCGTGACCTACAATGGTCATAGGCTTTGACGGGCGCTGACATTGCCGCCGTCCGGCTCCGGTTCTAGGATCGCGTCAATCGAGCCGAACCAGAGGGAGAATGCATGGATCGCCGCGACTTCCTGAAATCCGCGACGCTCGCCACCGCCGCCACGGCGGCATCGGCTGCGTTCGCTCAGCCACAGAGCCCGGGCAGCGGCCAGCTGGCTCAGGCCGCCGGCCCGGCGGCACCCGCCGTGAAGAACCTCGGGGAGCCGCAGATGCGGCGCTGGACCGAGCAGCGCTGGGCGCTGGACAATCTCATCCGGGCGAACGGCATCGACTGGGACCAGCCGCGGACCGCCGGGCTGGTCGGCGCGTGCGGCCCCGAATCGCAAGGCGACATCGCCGCGATCCGCAGCCGGGTGCAGAAATTTGCCGACATCGGGCCGGCGTTCGAGGCCGTCGCGCGCCGTCGCGAAGCGGTCGCGCGGGCGGCGGATGAAGCCAAGGACACGATCACCGCGCGCGACAACTTCTACATGGCGGCCCAGTACTGGGCCTCGGCGCAATGGCCGATCGATCAGAACAACGAGCAAAATCTTTTCTGCAACCAGAAGAAACGCGAATGCTTCAGCGCCTATGCGCGGCTCGCCGACCACTATGTCGAGGCGGTGTGGCTGCCGCTGCCAAGCGGGCAGAAATTTCCGGCCTGGTTCCACCTGCCGGCGAACTATTCGGGCAGCCGGATTCCGGCGGTGGTTTCGATTCCGGGCATGGACGGATTTAAGGAGAAGACCGTCGCGCTGTATGGCGACCGCTGGCTGTCGCGTGGCGTCGCCGTCCTGGCGATCGAAGGACCCGGACAATACGAATGCCCGACGCTCGGCGTGTTCGTCAACGTTCCCGCCTGGGTCGCGGCAGGCCGTGCAGCCATGGACTGGCTCGCCAGCCGCGGCGAGATCGATTCGCAGCGCGTCGGGATCACCGGCACGAGCTTCGGCTCGCTGTTCGCCACCATCTGCGCGGGCTCCGATCCGCGCTATCACGCCGTGGCGGTGATGGCGACCTGCCTCGAGCCGGGCTGCCGCACGATCTTTCAGGAGGCGTCGCCCACTTTCAAGAAGCGCTTCATGTACATGTCGGGCATGACGGACGAACCAGCCTTCGATCAGTTCCGCCAGGCCCTGACCTGGGAAGGCTATGCCGAGAAGATCAAGTCACCGTATCTGTGCATCGCCGGCGAGGCCGACGAGCTTAGCCCACTCGAGCATACCGAACGCATGTTCAAGGCGATGCAGGGGCCGCGGAACCTCGTCGTCTATGCCGACTCCCGGCATGCGGTCGGCGGCGTGCCGTCGACCAATCTCGGCCCATCTCCGAGCGTCCTTGCGGCCGATTGGATGACGAAACGCTTCGCCGGCGAGCCGCTTCAGAGCGAACGCTGGTTCGTCGACGCGGCCGGCCGAATCAACAAGACCGCATTCTGATCGAACGAAATGCCAGGAGGAGGACGCCATGGATCGGCGTGATTTTCTGAAATCGGCCACCATTGCCACCGCCGCGACCGCGGCCACCGCCGGTGCGGCGCTCGCCGCCGAGGCCGGTGGCGGGATCCCCGCCCAGTTCTCCCAGGCGATCAGCCCGGCTGCCGCCCCGCCGCGGGAGCCGCGGATGCGGCGCTGGAACGAGCAGCGTTGGATGCTCGACAACGTCATCCGCGCCAACGGGATGGACTGGGACCAGCCCCGCTCGGTCTATCTCAGCGCGCCCTGCGGGCCCGAGGCGACCGCGGATTTCGCCGCTATTCGGACGCGCATTCAGAAATTCGCCGATTGCTCGCCGGCCTTCGAAGCCGCGGCGCGCCGGCGTGAGGGACGGGCCAAGGCGGCCGAGGATTCGAAGGACCTCGTCACCGCCCGCGAGAACTATTTCATCGCCGCCATCCATTGGGGGGCTGCGCAGTGGCCGTTCGACGAGAACAGCGACCAGAACCTCGCCTTCAACAAGCGCAAGCGCGAGTGCTACGGCGCCTATGCGCGTCTGGCGGATCACCGGGTCGAGGAAGTGTGGATCCCGTTGTCCAGCGGTCACAAGCTGCCGGGCTGGCTCCATCTGCCGCCGAAATACAGCGGCGGCCGGATTCCGGCGGTGGTCGCCGTGCCGGGTATGGACAGTTTCAAGGAAAGCAGCGTCGGCATGTACGGCGATCGCTGGCTGAACCGCGGCATCGCCGTGCTGGCGATCGACGGCCCCGGCCAGTACGAGAGCCCGGTGCTCGGCATCTATGTCACGGTCCCGGGCTGGGAGGACGCGGCCCGGGCGATGATGAACTGGCTGGTCGCCCGCGAGGAGATCGACCCGCAGCGCATCGGCATCACCGGCAACAGCTTCGGATCGCTGTTTTCGACCATCGCGGCTGGTGCCGAGCCCCGCTATCGCGCCGTGGCGGTCAACGCCACCTGCCTCGAGCCGGGCTGCCACACGATCTTCGAGGAGGCGTCGCCGACGTTCAAGAAACGCTTCATGTACATGTCGGGCATCCTCGACGAAGCCGAGTTCGACGACTTCCGCAAGAGCCTGACCTGGGAAGGCTACGCGGAGAAGATTCGCGCCCCCTACCTGTGCGTCGCGGGCGAGGCCGACGAGCTCTGTCCTCTCGTACACACTGAACGCATGTTTAAGGCGATGCAGGCGCCGCGCCTCCTGGTCGTGTACCAGGACTCGCGTCATTCGGTGGGCGGCGTGCCGTCGGCGAATCTCGGGCCGTTTCCGCCGGTATTGGCCGCTGATTGGATGGCCAAGCGCTTGTCCGGCGACACGCTGCAAAGCGAGCGCTGGTATGTCGACGCCGCCGGCCGGGTGAACAAGACGGCGCTGTAGCCCGTTGCTTTTCTGTGGCCGCCGCACCGCCCGGTGTGGCGGGGCCCTTCACCCGGCACGGTCATGCTTTTGTTTCTTGGCAGACCGCTTGGCGAGAGCACCATTCCTCCCAACGTGAATGGAGGACTTGGTGCGCGCAACGTCTGATCGGGATCTCGCCGGATGAAAAGCTGGATGGTTCTGGCTGTGAGCACGGCACTCCTCGCCGGCTGCGACCAGGCCACATTTCCCCTGAGCGGCGGAGGTACCGGGCTCGCTCCCGGTTCGGGCATCGAGCGGTCGATGAGCGGCGTCACCTACAAAACGTTCGCGGCCCCGGTTAGCACGGTCGGCAAAGCGGTTCTCCAGTCCCTCAATTACATGGATATCGGCCTCGCCGGCGTGCAGAAGACGGAACAGAGCTGGCAGATCGCGGCGACGGCGGGCAAGCGCAGGATCGATATCCAGCTTGAGGCCCTGACCTCGAACATGACCGCCATGCGGGTCACGGTCGATCGCGGCGATCAGTTCTTCAAGGACGGCGCCACGGCCACCGAAATCGTGTTGCAGACGGCCGATGCGCTGGCCAGCCGGAACAATTTCGGGCAGGCGGCCGCTGACGCAGCCCCAGCCGAGGCCGCCCCGGCGGCGCTGCCGGCGCGGGCCAAGAAGCGGCGGTTTTAGGGCGGACCGCGATGCCCCATTTTTGTCACAGCGGTCACGCGTTTATCGGTGGGGCTTTGGCTGACCCGACCCCATGTGGGGAACGGCGCCAATTCACGCGGCGAAAGCGGGAGGAGTGCGTATGAACAGGCACCTGACGACCGTCGCTTGCGCAGCTGCGATGTCCCTCCTGGGAGCGTGCGCCATGCCTCCGGCGGCGGACAGCGACGCGAGTTTCGCCACCAGCAGCGGCGCCGAACAGGCCGTGCCGGCGATCGCGTCCAAGACATTCGCCGCCCCGGTGAACGACGTGCGGATGGCGGTCTTGAAGTCCTTGTATCGCATGGACGTGAAGGTCACGGTCGACGGCAAGACCCAGCGCGGGTGGAAGATCACGGCCGTGGACAATCAGCGGGTCATCGACATCCAGCTCGAGCCGGTGGCGCCGAACACGACCCGCATGCGCGTGGTCGTCGGTCCGGGCGGCCGCGATTTCGATCGCGCGACGGAGATCGTCCTGCAGACGTCGGACGCTCTCGGGCCGCGTCCGGTGCCTTACGCCAAGCCACTGACTAGGACGGCCTGACTCTACCCCGCGTCCAGTGGGCGGACATGCTCCGGCCGGACGCCGACACCAACCAGTCGCGCCGGAATTCGCCTGAGCACGGGAAAGCGGGCGAGCAGGCGTAACGCGAGCGGCGGCTCGAGCGCAGCGCTGTCCGTCCGGCTGAGCAGCGGCGATATCACCCGGTTCTGAATCGTCAGTTGCAGTCGCTGGGTGATCCGCGCCGGCAATTCCCGCCGGCGTTGCACGCGGCGCAGATGATCGTCGGTCACGCGCCGCTCGCGAAGCGGCGCTGCGAGCAGATTGGCCGCGGCGACCGCGTCCTGGACCGCGAGGTTGATGCCCACGCCGCCGATCGGCGACATCGCATGTGCGGCGTCGCCGATGCACAGCAGGCCGGGCCGGTGCCAGCGACGCAAGCGGTCCACCGTCACGGTCAGCAGCTTGAGGTCGTCCCAGCTTCGAAGCTCGCCGACGCGATCGGTTGCGAACGGCGCCAGCCGGGCGACCTCGTCGCGGACCGAGGGCAGGCCGCGCTGCTCCAGCCGCTCGCGCGATCCCTTCGCAATGACGAAGCCGCACTGCCAATAATCGCCGCGGTCGAGCATGATGAAGATGCGGCCGGAATCGAAAATCCCCATGATCTCCTTCGGATCGTCCGGCCGCCGCGACAGCCGGAACCACAGCACGTCCATCGGCGCGCCGAGCTCCATCACCTCGAGTCCGGCCCGGGCGCGCACGGTCGAGTGCCGGCCGTCCGCCCCTACCACGAGGTCGGCGCGGATGTCGACGGGTCCATCCGGTGTCTTCGCCCGCACACCGACGACGCGCCCGGCGTCCTCGAGAAGATCGGTCGCCTCGTGGCGCATGCGGAGCGCGAACGCCGGCAACGCCTGGCCGTGCCGGGCGAGAAAATTGAGGAAGTCCCATTGCGGCATCAAGGCGATGTAGCGGCAATGCGTCGGCAGATGGCTGAAGTCGGCGACCGGGGTTGAAAAGCGGCCGAACTGGGCCTTCAAGCTGGTCGCCTCCTGATGCGGCAGCTTCAGGAACTCATCCAGCAGGCCGAGCTCATACATGAGCTCCAGCGTCGATGGATGAATCGTGTCGCCGCGGAAATCGCGCAGGAAATCGCCGTGCTTCTCCAGGATCACCGCGTCCACACCGGCCCGCGCCAGGAGAAAGCCCAGCATCATCCCGGCCGGGCCGCCGCCGACGATGCAGCAACGTGTCGTCAGTGCCTCCATTGGTCTTCCTCCCGCGCTGCGCAAGATACAACAAATGGCTGGCGCCGCGGGCGAAGCGCCGCGGGTCAGCAGAAAATCACAGATGCGCGAGCAGGCTTGCATAAGCCGCAGCGTCAGTCTCACGTAAGCCGAAGGGCGTAATGTCAGGACGACGGGAGACGGCCGTTGGCGGGGGCGAGGAGGCGACCATGGTGAAGGTCCTCGCGATACTTGTCAGCTTGGTCGGTACGATGGCGTTAGCCGCCGGACCTGCCTGTGCGGGCGGTCACGGAGGTGGCGGCGGTGGCCATGGTGGCGGCGGTTTCCATGGTGGCGGCGGCTTCCATGGCGGCTTCAATGGCTTCCATGGCGGTTTCAATGGCCCTGGTTTCCGGGGCCAGGTTTTCCAGGGCCAGGTTTTCCGGGGCCAGGTTTTCCGGGGCCAGGGCCATTTCTTTGGCCATCCGCAGTTTTTCGCTCATGAGCGTTTCTTCGGCCGTGAGCGTTTCTTCGGCCGTGAGCGTTTCTTTTTCCATGGCCCGTTCATCGGCGGGGCGTTTCCGTTTTACTACCCGTACTACTATCCTTACTCTCCCTACTATTCCTACTATTCCGCCTATCCGACCTATCCCACCTATCCCGCCTACCCGTCGGACATCGTGATCCTCACCACGCCGCTTCAAGCGCAGCCGGCCCCGGGCGAGTGCCGGGCGTTCCAGGGCGACGCGGTGTTCGCCGGTACCACGCAGCCGTTCTATGGCACGGCCTGCTTCCAGCCCGATGGCGCTTGGCACATCGCGCGCTGATCTCTTCCATGCGCCGCGGAATTGCCCGGCATCCATCAGCTCGCCGTGTGCATCGAAATGCCCAGTGAAGCTCGCGGGCTCTTAGCGCTCAATGCACGGGCTCTACGGCGATAGCGCTCTCGAACCGGTCCGGTGCCCAACACCTTCCGGACGCAGCGTCACAGATGGACGGCAGGCCCGGTTCGTGCCAGCGGCGTAAGCGGTCGACAGCCACGGTCAGCAGCTTGAGGTCGTCCCAGCCTTGGAGCTTGCCCCGGTGCGCACCCGGAGAAAGCCGAGCATCATCCGGCCGGGCCGCCGCCGACAATGCAGCAGCGTGTCGTCACGCTCTCCATGGCCTTCCTTCAATGCGGGGACAGATACGACAAGCCATTCGCCGAGCCAGGCATGGCGCAAGGGGCGGGCAGGAGATCACAGGTGCGCGAGCGGGCTGATGTCAGGATTGGGTAAGCCGTACCTCAGTCTCGCGTAAGCCTAAGGGCATAACATTGGCGGGACGGCGAGGAAGCAGCCATGGTGAAAGTCCTCGCGATACTTGCCAGCTTGATCGGCGCGATGGCGCTGGCCGCTGGACCTGTCTGCGCCGGCCGGTCCGGTGGTCATGGCGGCGGCCATGGGGGTCACGGCGGCCATCACGGCGGCCATCATGGCGGCGGTTTCCATGGCCAGGGCCATTTCTCCGGCCATCCGCATTTCTTCCATCACCCGTTCGTCGTTGGGGGGGTCGGAGCGTTCTACTACCCCTACTATCCTTACTATCCCGACTATTATTACTATTCCGCCTATCCGTCCGACGTCGTGGTCGTCACCACGCCACTTTATGCGGTCCCGCTCCCCGGGGAATGCCGGCCATTCCAGGGCAACGCGGTGTTCGCGGGCAGTACTCAGCCCTTCTACGGTACGGCGTGTTTCCAGGCCGACGGCGTTTGGCACATCCTGCGCTGAGTGTGTTTGCCCGTGGCGCGCTAGCTCTTGAATGTCCCGACGAGCTCGACTTCGTCGATCATGTGGTCGCGGGCGGTCGCGAGAACGTCGCCGGCTTTCGCCGTGGGCAGCAGATCCAGGCTGGGCACGTCCAGCGCCAGCAGCCGGAAATGATAGTGATGCGCGTCGTCGTCTTGCGGTGGCTGGGGGCCGTCATAGCGCGCGTTGCCGAAATCGTTCACGCCGCATCCGAAAGCCTCGGCGCGAATGCCGTTCATGCCCTCGGCCAGGGACTTCTGAGTCGGCTTGATGTTGTAGACCGCCCAATGCCGGAAGACGCCTGACGGGGCATCGGGATCTTCGATGATCAGGGCCAGGCTCTCGGTGCCGGCCGGTACGTCCCGCCATTGCAGCGGCGGTGAGATATTTTCGCCATCGCGCGTGTATTTGGGCGGGATGGGGGTGCCGTTTTCGAACGCCGGGCTGCGAATGGCAAAGGCCATGGGACCTCCTCCTTCTTTCAGGATGCCTCAAGAAACGGCGCCGACCTACCGCCAGTTCCCCGGCGGTCACGACGCTCCAAAGGTGATCGGGAGGCGCCGTGGTATAAGCGGCCAAACGGGCGGGAGGGCCGGATGAACGGGAGGGCCGGATGAAGCTGTACACCATCGAGAACTCGGGCAACGCCTACAAGGTCCGCATCCTGCTGTCGTTGCTGAACCTGCGGTACGAAACCGTCATCCTCAACGACGCGGCGCGCGAGTATCGCGAGCCGTGGTTTCTCAAGCTCAATCCGCGCGGCGAGGTCCCGGTGCTGGACGACGAGGGCACCATCGTCTGGGATTCGGCGGCGTGCCTGGTCTACATCGCCCGCAAATACGGCGGCGAGCGGTGGCTCCCGACGGCGCCCGTCGAGCTGGCCGAAATCATGCAATGGCTGGCACTCGCGGCAAGCGAGATCCAGTTCGGGCTCCAATATGCCCGCCGGGGTGTGCGTGCCGGCCGCTGGACGGCCGGTGATCTGGCGACCTGCCATGCCACGGCCGCCGCGGCGCTGATGGCGCTCGAGGGCCGGCTCAAGGCCCATGACTGGCTGGCGCTTGGCCGCCCGACGATCGCCGATATCGCGTGCTTTCCGTATGTGGAGACGGCGCCGGACGGCAGAGTGAGCCTTGAGCCGTATCCCGCCGTGAAGGCGTGGCTTGCGCGTTGCACGGCCCTCCCAGGCTGGCCGGTGCGTTGACCCCTCTCCGGCCGGGTGATCTACTGCGGCGATGAATTCGCTCAATTTTCCCCGGTTTTCTGACCTGATCCGGCCCGACCGGGTTCACCGCGCCGCCTACACCGACCCGGCCGTGTTCGAGGTCGAGATGGAGCGCATCTTCGGGCGCGCCTGGCTGGTTCTGGGGCACGAAAGCCAGGCCAGGGCGGCGGGCGATTTTTTCACCACGCGGATGGGGCGACAGCCGATCCTGGTCGCCCGCCATAGCGACGGCAGCTTACGGGTGCTGGTCAATCGCTGTCCGCACCGGGGTGCGGTGGTGTGCACCGAGGAGCACGGCCGCACGCCGCAGTTCCAGTGCGGCTATCATGGGTGGACCTTCGATACCGACGGCAGCCTGAAGCATGTCCCGATGCCGGGGGCCTATGCCGAAGATCCGCGCCGCCAGGGCCTGGCACTGGTCCCGGTCCCGCGGATCGAGCTCTATCGGGGCTTCATCTTCGCAAGCCTCGCCGCCGACGGCCCGGCGCTCCTCGACGTCCTCGGGCCGATGCGGACGTCGTTTGACGATCTGGTCGACCGGGCGCCAGACGGCGAGATCGAGGTCGCGGGTGGCGTCTTCAAGCACGCCTACGACGGCAACTGGAAGCTGATGCTGGAGAACCACAACGATACCTATCACCCGGCCCACGTCCATGCGTCGTCGATCTATGCTGCGAAAGCGCAGGCCGACGACACGCCGACCACGGGTGCGGGCGAGATCGCGGTGCGCCAGATGCGGCAGAACGGCGTGCCGCCGGACGTGTGGGACGGGCTCGGTTTGTGGGTCTCGGCCTACGGCCACAGTTTCATGGGCGACTATCACGACGATAAGAAGCTCGTCGCAGCCCTGAAGGATCCCAATTTCGCGGCCTATCGCGCGCTGCTCGAGCGCCGCCACGGCACCCGGCGCGCCGACGAGATTCTCGGCGTCGGCCGGTTCAACACGATCATCTATCCGAACTGCTCGTTCATGAGCCAGTTCCGGCAGCTGCGCATCGTCCATCCGATCGCCGTCGACCGCACGGCGGTCTACACCTATTCGTTCCGGCTCAAGGGCGCGCCAACGCAGATGTTCCGCGACACCGTTGCGTTCGCGAACGTGGTGAACGGCACCGGCTCACCGGTCCTCACCGACGATCTCGAGCTCTATGGCCGCGTGCAACAGGGTCTTCTCGCCCAGGCCAACGATTGGGTCTATCTGGGTCGCGGGTTTGGCGCCGATGTCGCCGACGGAGACGGGACGCGCCGCGGCAACCTCGGCACCAGCGAGATCCATATCCGCAATCAGTTCGCCGCGTGGGCGAGCTACATGTCGGAGCATCAATGATGCCCGACGATGTGGGCCAGCCAGACATCGATGTGAGAGAGGTCGAGCTGTTCCTCTATCGCGAGGCGCGCCTGCTCGACGAGCGGCGCTACGAGGAGTGGCTCGGGCTTTATACGTCCGACGCCACCTACTGGGTGCCGTTGGAGCAGGGCCAGACGGATCCGCTCGAGACGTCGTCGATCATGTTCGACGACCGCAAGCTCATGGAGGCGCGGGTGCGCCAGTTCGCCCATCCGCGGCGCCATGCGCAGACACCAGCCTCGCGCACCTGCCACATGATCGGTCACGTGGAGCCTCTCGGGCCTGACGAGCAGGGGCGCTTGAAAGTGCGCTCCAACCTGATCATGGTCGAGTTCCGCGCCGATCGCCAATTCGTGTATGCCGGGACCTGCGAGCATTGTCTGCTGCGGTCCGGCAACGGCTACAAGATCGCCGCGAAACGCATCGACCTCGTCAATTCCGAGGGCGTTCTCGACGGCATCTCGATTCTGTTCTGACGCTGGAGGCAGGATGACCAAGATTCCGGAAGGTGCGAAGGGCGAGTTCGTGCTCGTCGTCGGGCCCGATCACCTGGCCAACCGGTTCAAGGACGCGAGCCTGCCCCCGGTCCTCGCCACGCCGGTGATGATCATGGTCATGGAGAACGCGGCGCTGAACGCCCTCAAGCCGTATCTGGGGCCGGGCGAAAGCGCGGTCGGCACGCGGGTCGACGTGCTGCACCTCGCCGGCGCCGTACAGGGCCAGAAGGTCCGCGGCAAGGCCGAGGTGACGAAGGTCGACGGGCGGCGCATCGAGTTCAAGGTCCGCGCCACGAGCGCCGGCGAGGAGCTCGGCATCGGCACGCATGAGCGGATGGTCATTGATCTCGCGAAGTTCGCGGCGAAGCTGAAGAAGAAGCCGGCGTAGCGGAGCCTCGGTCCGCCCCGCGGAACGCTCGCTAAATTTTTTTGGCGCAAAAATGCGCACCCGCCGTGAGTCACCCGAACGCGCGGAGGCGCGTTCGCCGGCGAGCGCACGGGGTTGGTGGGGCGGCCGTGCGTGAGCCGGTCAGTAAAGAGTGGCGTGCGCGGGCAGCGCGCCATAAGATTAGCCATCTAAAGATCTGGGAGACCAAAATGGTGAGCCGGTTCGAAGATCATTGCTGGCAAGACGTGGTCGCGGCGGATGTGCTCGAGGTCTATTCCCACTACGAGCGCGAGACATTCGTCGGGCCCTCGCCAGCCCTGATTGCGATCGACCTTTACGAGCTGGCCTACCAGGGCGGGGCCAAGCCCGTCGCCGAGGTGGTGAAGACCTATCCGAGCTCCTGCGGCGAGTATGCCTGGGCGGCAATCGAGCCGACCAAGCGCCTGTTCGCGGCGGCGCGCGCGGCCGGGTTGCCGATCTTCTATTCGACGAGCGACGTGCGCCCGGGAAGCCAGCCTACGAAGGTGACCGCGACCAAGCGCCGACGCGTTCCAACGACGGCGGACGTGTACGAGATCAAGGCCGAGTTCAAGCCGCAGGCCGGCGACGTGGTGATCACCAAGCAGCGTGCCAGTGCCTTTTACGGCACGCCGCTATTGGCCCACCTGACGCAGCTCGGGGTCCAGACGGTGATCGTATGCGGTGAGAGCACCTCCGGTTGCGTCCGGGCCTCCGCGGTCGATGCCTATTCGAACGGATTCCACGTCGTGCTGGTCGAGGAATGCTGTTTCGACCGCCATCTGCTATCGCACAAGGTCAATCTGTTCGACTTGCACCACAAATACGCCGATGTGATTCACGTCGACGAGGTGGTGACGCATCTCTCCACCAAGCTGCGGAAAGCAGGATAGCCGCCACATGAAGCCGCAGGCCTACGGCCCGTTCCCGTATTCGCCGATCATCCACCGGCCGCGTCTTCGGTGGCCGAAGGGCGAGCGCGTGGCGCTCTGGGTAATCCCGAACATCGAGTTTTTCGCGCTCGATGAGGCGGTACCGGCCGGCTCCGGCGGCACCGGCGCCAAGGTTCCCGATGTCCCGACCTGGGCCGTGCGCGACTACGGCAACCGGGTCGGCGTCTTCCGGATGATGCAGGTGCTCGACCGCCATGGCATCCGCGCCACGGTCGCTCTCAACAGCAATGTCTGCCTGCAGCATCCGGCCATCATGGAAGAGGGCCAGAAGCGGCGCTGGGAGTGGATGGGCCATAACGAGACCAACACCAGGCGCCTCAATGAAGTGCCGGCGGAGGAAGAGCCGAAGATCATCCGGCGCGCGCTGGCCACGATCGCGAAGGCGACCGGTACCAAGCCGGTCGGCTGGCTGGGCTCCGGGCTGCAGGAGACGTGGAACACGGTGGATCTGCTGGCGGCCGAGGGCGTCGAGTACGTGTGCGACTGGACCAACGACGATCAACCCTATGTGATGACTTTGGACGCGGGACGCCGGCTGGTGTCGATCCCTTATAGTCACGAGATCAACGACAAGCCGGCCTTCGAAAAGTTCCACCGCACCGCGACCGAATTCCAGGACATGATCTGCCGCCAGTTCGACGTCCTGTATCGCGAAGGCGCTGAGTCCGGCCGCGTGATGGCGATCTGCCTCCACCCGTATCTGACCGGCCAGCCGTATCGCATCGACGCACTCGATGCCGCCCTCGCGCATATCTGCCGCCACGACGGGGTGTGGCTGGCGACTGGCAGCGAAATTGCACGGCACTATGTCGCGCAGGCGCGGACAGAGTAGCAGAGGTGTGGACATCGATGCGGCTGAGCTCGCTTATCGGCGCGGCGCTATGCGGCGTGTGCCTGCTGCAAGGCGTCGTCGCGCACGCGGCCGACAAGATCACGGGCGGTGCCATCGGCAGCGCCTCCGGCACGCTCTGGCCCTATTACATCGCCTTGAGCAAGGGATTCTTCTTGGAGCAGAATATCGATCTCGACCTGGTCTTTGCGCCGTCGAGTGCGGCGGTGATGCAGCAGCTTGCCGCGGGCGCCTTGGACGTGGTCGCCACCTCCGGCCTTGCGGATCCCATCCATGCCATCGACAAAGGGGCGCCGGTGGCGATTTTGCGCGTCTCCGGACGTTCGGTGCCGTACGAGCTGATGGCGAAGCCGGAGATCAAAAGCATCCGGGAGCTCAAGGGAAAGACGATTTCCCTCGGCGGCATCGCGGATATCACGCGCATCTATTTCGATCGGATGGCAGCCCCGAACGGGGTCGAGCCGGGCCAATACGACATGGTTTTCGCCGGCGCCACCTCGGCGCGGTTCTCGGCGCTTCGGTCGGGCGCGGTCGATGCCGCTCTCATCCTGCCGCCGTTCAACTTCCTCGCGCGTAGCGCCGGCTTCAACAGCCTCGGCCTCGCCCTGGATTACACCAAGGACATGCCGTTCATCGGCATCCATGTGTCCCGGGCCTGGGCGGGGACCCACAAGCCCGTGCTGCAGCGGTTCGTCGCCGCGTATGGCAAGGGTGTGGACTGGTTCTACGACGATGCCCATCGCGAGGAGGCGATCAGTATTTACGGGCGCGCCTCGAACGCCAACCGCAATGAGATAACTGAAAGCTACGACTTCTTTCGCAAGATCGAGTTCTTCGAGCGGAGCGACAAGATCTCGCGGGCGGGCCTGCAGAACCTGCTCGATGCCATGAAACAGCTTGGCGACGTCGACAAGTCGCTGACCGTCGACCGCCTGGTGTTGCCGGACCTTACCGTGCTGACTGATTGAGGGGGGCTCTCATGCCGTCACGAAAAGCCGTTGCGCACCGTCTGCTCGCCGTCCTCTGCGGTCTCGCGATGTTGGCGGGCTCGAACGCGCGGGCGGCCGACAAGGTCGTCGGTGGCACCGTCGGGTCCGCCTCGGCGCTGCTCTGGCCGTATTACATCGGCAAGGAGAAGGGCTTTTTCACCGCCGCGGATATCGATCTCGACATGATCTTCATCCCGTCGAGTGCGGCGGTCCTGCAGCAGCTGACCGCCGGCGCGCTCGACATGGCGGTGGGAACGGGGCTCGTCGATCCGATCCGCGCCATCGAGAAGGGGGCGCCCGTTGCCATCGTGCGGATCGACGGACAGGTGCCGCCGTACTCGCTGCTGGCAAAAAAGGAAATTAAGAGCCTCAAGGAGCTCAAGGGCAAGACGCTCTCGGTCGGCGGCCCGGCCGACATCACCCGCATCTACGTCGAACGAATGCTGGCGCCCAACGGCGTGCAGCCGGGTCAGTTCGATATGGTCTTCGCCGGCGCCACCTCGGCGCGGTTCGCCGCCTTGCAGTCGGGTGCGGTCGATGCGGCGATCGTCCTGCCGCCGTTCACCTTCCGCGCCGAAGGGGCCGGCTTCAACAATCTCGGCCAGGTGATGGATTACGTCGGCAAGACGCTGCCCTTCGCCGGGCACGCCGTCGGCACGGCCTGGGCCGCCGGACACAAGCCGATCGTTCGGCGCTTCACCGAGGCGTACAGCAAGAGCATCGCGTTCTTCTACGACCCGGCCAATCGCGCCGAATCGGTTGAAATCCTGATCAAAGGCGTGAACGCGAGCCGCGAGGACGTCGAGGCGAGCTACGATTTCTTCAGAAAGATCGAGTTCTTCGAGCCGACCGGCAAGGTGTCGCGCGCGCGGCTGGGAGGCCTCCTATCGGTGCTGAAAGGGATGGGCGAGGTGCCCGACAATATGACCGTGGAACGGCTGACCCTGGCCGGTGTCACCGAGCTCACCGACTGACGAGAATGGACGGTCAGATCGAGAGCACGGCAAAGTCGGAAGCGGCGACATCCAACGTCGGCGGCGCGGGGCGCGGCTTCCGTCCGGGTTGGTGGCGCGGCACGCTGTCCGTGCTCGCCGGGCTGGCGCTCTGGGAGATCCTGAGCCGCTACCTCGTCGCCAACGCGTTGTTTCTCGCCGCACCTAGCCAGATCGTGCGCGCCCTGATCACGCTCGCCGAATCGGGGCAGCTCGAGCGCCACGTCGGGATCAGCGCGCTCGAGTTCGCGGTCGGCTACGTGATCGCGAGCATCGTCGGGATCGCCCTCGGCCTCGTGATGGCAAGCAGCGTCGCGATGAAGCAGTCGCTGCAGCCCTGGATCTCGGGTTTCTACGCCACGCCGACCATCGCGCTGGCGCCGCTGTTCATCCTGTGGCTGGGTGTGGGCGTGTGGTCGAAAGTGGTGGTCGTGGTGACGCTAGTGCTGTTCCCGGTGACGATCAACACCGAGGCGGGAATCCGCACCACGAGCGAGCGGTTGATCGAGATGCTGCGCAGCTTCGGCGCGACGCGGCTACAGATCTTCCTCAAAGTATCGCTGCCGTCGGCGACGCCGTTCATCCTGGCCGGCCTCAAGCTCGGCATCGGCCGCGGCCTCATCGGCGTCGTGGTCGCCGAGCTCTTCGGCTCCCGCGCCGGCCTGGGCCAGCTCATAAGCCAGTCGGCCGATAGCTTCAACATGCCCAACCTGTTCGCCGCCGTGATCGTCCTCGCCGCGGCCGGGATCGTGCTCACCGCCGGCTTCGGATGGCTCGAGAGCAAGCTGGTTCCGTGGACGAAGGACTAGCCCGATGACGACCAAACTCGCGGTCTCCGCCCTCGGCAAGCGCTTCGGCAATCTTGACGTGCTGCAGGGCATCGGTGTCCAGATCGCCGAGGGCGAGTTCATCTCGATCGTCGGGCCGAGCGGGTGCGGCAAGACGACGTTCCTGCGGATCGTCGCCGGGCTCGAGCAGTCGACAAGCGGAGAGGTGCGGCTCGACGGCAAGGTGGTGCGCGAGCCGGGCACCGATCGCGGGTTCGTCTTCCAGACCGATAGCCTCCTGCCGTGGCGCACCGTGCTCGCCAACGCCATGATCGGTCCCGAAGTCGCCGGACAGGCCGGCCAGGCGGAGAAGCGGCGGACGTTGGACCTGCTGAAGCTGGTCGGCCTCGGCGGCTTCGAAGGCTACTACCCGCGGCAGCTCTCCGGCGGCATGCGCCAGCGCGTCAACCTCGCCCGCGCTCTCGCCGTCGATCCCAAGATCCTGCTGATGGACGAGCCGTTCTCGGCACTCGACGCGCAGACGCGCGAGATCATGCAGACCGAGCTGATGCGCATCTGGGAGCAGGGCCGCAAGACCGTCCTGTTCGTGACCCACCAGATCGACGAGGCCGTGTTCCTGTCGGACCGGGTCTTTGTATTCGCGCGACGGCCGGGACGGGTCCGCGAAACGGTCGAGATCGACCTGCCGCGGCCCCGCGCGCTGGCGGTGAAGCGCACCCCGGAGTTCGTGCGCTATGTCGACCGCATCTGGAAGATGATCGAAGAGGACGTCCGCGAGTCCGTCCTGCACGAGAACGCGTGACCGGAAGCCGGCGGCGCCGGCTTCTGTCGCTTCCGCCGCTCAGTGCCCGTAAAGCGTGATGAGGTTGGTGGAACCCAGCACGTGGCCGTTGACCGCCGCCACGAACTCGTCGCGCGTCATCCCCGCCTTCAGCGATCCCGGCGCCATGTCGGTTGCGACCAGGGTGAAGATATAGGGATGCGGCTTGTCGCCGTAGGGCGGGCAGGGCCCGAAATAGACGTCCATGTTGGGCGTGCTCTTGCCGCCCTTGAAATCGCTCGCCGGCTTGCTGGTCTCGCCTTCCTTGAACGACGTCCGCGACGCGGGGATGTCGTAGGCGATCCAGTGCACCACGCCGGCGCCGCCGCGGCCGCCCGGATCGAACATGATGATCGCGTAGCTCTTGGTGTTGGCCGGCGCGTTCGACCAGCGGAGCGGCGGCGACACGTTCTGGCCGTCGCAGTTCTTGTTCTGGGCATTGTTGCCGGCGTTCTTCTGCTTGAGCATGCCGCCGTCCTTTACCGCCGGCGAGCTGATGTCGAAGGGCTTCGGCTTGGCATCGGCGGCGCTGACCGGTGCGACCGACGTCAGAAGCCACACTGCGGCGACCCCGCCGGCCAGGACGGCCGCGGGCAGACGATATTCGAGCATAAAGGGGATCCTCCCGACATTATTTGCGTTGGGCGTCGAGAGTACGATTTTCCCGGTTGGGCCGCCAGCCGGGGGGCCGGGAAATAACGCTAAGCCGGCCGGATCAGGCCGAGGCGGTTGCCGGGATCGCAGGCCGCGCGGCCAGCCAGGCTTCGGCCGCGGCACGGCCCTGATCGCGGAGGCTCTGGATGAACCGCCAGTCGTTGTTGTACTTGTCGGTGTTCACCGCGGAGCCCTGCTGCTCGGGAAGCTCGATCGCGTCGTAACCGCTGAGCCGATCGAGATCGCGCCACACGCTGGCATTGCCGAGCACCTGGCTGAGGCGCCCCGCGATCTCGCGCGCTGTGCGCGGGATGCCGGCGCGCTGCCGCGGGTTGACCAGCACCAACAGGAGACGGGCGCGGTGCAAGAAGCGGCGCAACGGGTCGATCGGCGGGTTGGCGGTGTACCCCCCATCCCAGTAGGTCCGGCCGTCGATTTCGACTGCCTGGAAGAGGTGCGGGAGGCACGCCGACGCCAGCACGGCTTCGAGCCGCAGCTCGGCGTTGGTGAAGATACGGGCCTGGCCGGTCTCGACGTCGGTGGCCGAAATGAAGAGCGGCGGGGCCGCGGCGCTGCGCAGCCGCTCGAAGTCGGTGAGCTCGTCGATGATCGGACGCAGCGGATTGTGGTTGAGCGGGTTGAAGTCGTAAGGCGAGACGATCGCCGACGCCATTTCGAAGGCGAACGTCGCGTCGAAGCCGAACGCCGTCGGCAACCGCCGCCACAACGACGGCAGCATGCCGACGCGGTGCCAGAAATGGTCGAGCGACTCCTTGGCGCCGTCGCGGCCGCCGGTCATCCAGCCGGACGCCATCACCACCGCGTTCGCGGCACCCGCCGAGGCGCCGCTGATCGCATCCGGGGAAAACCCGGGCACCTCAAGGAGCCGGTCGAGCACGCCCCAGGTGAACGCGCCCAGCGCGCCGCCGCCTTGCAAGGCCAAGGCGAAGCGCGCGTCGCGTCGGGCCAGCGGCTCCGTCCGCCGCGCTACCGCAAGCGCAAGCCGGTGGACGGCCGCGGCGGCGCGCGCGAGGGGCTCAGCAAACGGGATTTGAGGCAATTTTGCGGTGCACAACGAATCATGCTGCATTGCACAAATGTGCGACCGCGATTGCCGCCGCGCAAGAGGCAATTCGGAGAAGCTTGCTGCTGCAAATTTTTTAGGCGCCGTTCACAATGTGGTGAATATTTTTTTACACAGCCGTCACGCCGGCAAGCCGGTTGCCTGGATCAGAACATCCTTAAAGGCGGGGGCGCAGGCGAGCACGAAATTGCCGCGTCGGAGACCGTCGTTCGCAAAGAAATTGCTCGTCCACCCCCCGGCCTCCTCGATCAATAGAAGGCCGGCCAACACATCCCACGGCTGCATGTGCAGCTCGCAATAGCCGTCGATGCGGCCGGCCGCGACGCTGGCCAAGCCGAGCGCGCCGGAACCGCTGCGACGGAATCCGGCGCCGGTCGCCGTGACGCGATGGAGCAGCGCCAGGTGATCCTCCATCGGTCGGCGCGCCGACCACCCGACCTCGACCATGGCCTGTCGGATATCGGCGAGCGCGCTCACCCGCATCGGCCGCCCGTTGAGCGTCGCACCGGCGCCGCGGCGGGCGGCGAACAACTCGCCGGCCATCGGGTTGCAGATCACGCCGATGGCCGTCTGGTCGTCATGCACGAACGCGATCGACACGCAGAACTGCGCCACGCCGCGGGCGAAATTCGCCGTGCCGTCGATGGGGTCGACGACCCAGGTCTGGGGGCTATAGGCGCCGCCGCCTTCCTCGCCCACGCAGGTGTCACCGGGAAACGCGTCGGCGATGCGGCTGACGACCAGGCGTTCGACGGCACCGTCCGCTTCGGTGAGGAAGTCCTGATGCCCCTTGAGCTGGTAGGTCCCCGCGCTTCGGCTTTCGAACAGCCGGCGTGCAAGGTCGCCAGCCTCGCGCGCGATCGCGGCGGCGGCAAGGAAACGCTTGTTTAATTCAAAATCGGCGATCATTGGGGAAATCCTGGGACCGGCTGGGCATTTGAGCCTGCGGACGGCCCGCCGTCGAGGTACAATTAGTGGGAACACGGGAATGCCCAGCGGGTTTCGGCAAAGACTGACAATTCCGCAATTCGCGGCCGTGATCCAGTTCAACTGGAACGATCCCGCGGAACTCGCCGAAATCCAAGAGGCGCTGCCCGATGACGCCGCCGCCGACGACCTGCGTGAGTCGGTGACGGGACGGCTGGCGAAGCTCAAGGCCGAGGAGGGGGGGAAGGTCGTCGTGGCATCGCGCTCGCACCGCCGGCTCAATCTCAAACAGCTCGTGACCTTGTCCGAGGTGTACTGGGACGATCCGGCCAAGCTGGCCGAGATTCTCGACGCGCTGCGCGCCCGGCTGGAGCCGGAGGCCGACGCGCTGTTCCGGTCGGTCGCGCGGCGCATCGATCTGCTGAAGAGCGATCCGAAGGCCGCCGCGGCCGAGCGGCCGCCTGGCGAGGCGGAACGGGCGGCCGGCGCCGCGCCGGACGCATCGACGGAGCCGATCGAGACGGCCGCCGCGGCCGACAAGCGCCGGCGTGTCCCCGTCTTCGTGCTCGCGGGCGTGGTCGCCGCCGCGGCCGCGGCGTGGGTCCTGTGGCCGAGCGAGAAGGACCGCGACGCCGACGCGGTTGCTAAGCCGGGTGCCGAGGTCCTGGCGGAGGGCGAGCGGCCGGAGGACCAACCCAAGCCACCGGGCGAGGCGGCGGCGCCGCTCACATCTGTCCCGCCGCGACCAGCACCGGCAGACCGCGCGCCGCTATCGCCGGTCGGCGGTGCAAACACGCGCGCCGACTCCGAAACAGAAACGGGGGCGGGACGGGCCGGTGCCGGACGCGGGGCCGCGATCCGGGACGAGCCCGACATCCATGAGGCGCCACCCGCCGGC